>JALHFU010000035.1:0-21385 GCA_022838525.1 Hyphomicrobiales bacterium
CAATCCCGCGCTTGATCTGGTCCAGCACCGCGAGCGCCCGGCTGCGGGCATCGTCCAGCGTCATCTCCTCGGTGCCGCCCAAGGTGTGGCGCACGGTCTTGACCAGCACCTTGCGCCCGCGCTGGCCCTGCCAGAGGTCGCGCTGCACCTTGTAGGATTTCCCCGTCTTGTTCACCGCAACGAGGAGCCCCGTCACCTTTGCATCCCGCACCACGGCGGGCTTCCCCTCATACGCGAGGGCCTTCACCCGCGCCTCCGTCAGTCTCTCTGGCATCTCGCTTTCCCTCTGCGAACCGTGTGGCGACCTGCCTGCGAACCGTGAACGAACCGGGAGCGGTTCGGGCGGGTTAGGGCAGCCTAGGGGGAAGGTAGCTCTAAATACCTGAAAAAGCTACTGTTTAGGGTGGACGCGCGGGCTGGAAAGGGATACGATGCGCCGACTTCTAAGCCGATGGTCGCAGGTTCGAATCCTGCCGGGGTCGCCAAAAATCAACGCGTTACGCCGGAAACCGGACTCGATGCCGCAGCCGCTTCCGGCAATGGCCGGGTTTACCCGCTGCTCGTGCTTCCCGCCATCGCCCGCCTCAACACGGCCGCCGGTCGGTGCCGCTGAACTCGATGTGCTCGAAGGCGGCGCGCATGCCGCAGTAGTAGTTCTTGCAGGTCCAGTCGGGGTCCTCGATCCGGACGTTGCCGTCCCGGTCGATGACGACCGACAGCCGGCATTCGCCGACGCCGTCGATCGTCTCGGTGTAGAGAAGGCCGGTCTCGGTCGTCACGGCGGTGCCGGAGAGGCTGCACATATGTGCGCCGCCCTGCACGGATTCGATGCCGATTTCCGCGCTGCCGTCAGGCGAGGGGGTGATCGTCAGCGTCGAGAAGCCCTGCTCGTAGCACTGCGGCTCGCGAGGTGCTGCGGCGGTGTCGCCCGCCGCCCGGCAAAGGCCGTACTCGGCTTGGAACTCGCGGCCCGGCGTGCGGCCCTCGACGGCCAGGATCGCGTTGCCGCCGCTGTCGGCGATGCGCCAGCGCTGCGTGTCCGTCCACTCCGAATCCTCCTGCGCGCAGGAGAGGCCAACCTCGACCGGGCCGTCGTCGCTGCCGGGCGCGAGAAGCGTGATGCCGCTGTACGAGCAGCCGCCCTCGTGGAGGTTCATCCGGTCGGGCAGCACGTCGATGCGGATGTCGAAATCGTTGGGCGCACAGGAGGGCGCCGCGCCGCCGGTCGTCGGCTGCCACAGGCCGAGAAAGCGCTCGGGCATTGTGTTGTCCTGAGAGAGCGCGGGCTGGAATGCCGCCGCCGACCACAGGATGACGGCCGCACCGGCCGCGATGCTGGCGATCCTTCTCATCGAAAGCCCTCCGCTGTCATGTCCCGGAGGCCATGATGCCCGGCTCGGGGGCGTTCGCCAAGCCCGCGCTGCCCCAAGGGAAGGAAGAATGCCCGCGGCCCGTGGCGAGGGCAGGGTGCCCCTAGCGGGAAGTCTGCCCGACCGGCTCCTGCAGCATGCCGTTGGTCAGGTCGGCCAGATCGTCGCCGCCGACGCCGGCGCAGATGTTGAGGATGAGGGCGTCCCCGTCGCCGACCGAGACATAGGCGTGGCCCATGCGGCCGTCGAAATAGACGCTGTCCCCGGCCTCCAGCCGGATCGGCGCGTAGAATTCGAGGTTGAGCTCGACCGTGCCGGAGATCACGTAGACGAATTCCTCGCCCGGATGGCGGATGAGGCCGGGGAACTCGTCGAGGGAGCGCGCCTTGATGCGGGCGAGCGTCGGGTCCATCAGCCGGTTGGTAAGCCGCATCGCGAACGGCTCGTAGACATAGGTGCCCGTCGGATAGGCCCGCCTGTCGGCGGCGCGCGTCACGTCGACCCGGCCGGCCGGCGCGTCGGTCGTGGCGCGTCCCTGCTCGCCCATCAGCGTCACGAGATCGACGCCGAGGCCGCGCGCCAGCTTCAGCAGCACGTCGTAGGTCGGCGACATGCGGTCGTTCTCGATCTTGGAAATGGTGGAGACGGCAAGCCCCGCGCGCTCGGCCACCTGCTTGAGCGTCATGGATGCGGACTGCCGCAGCGCCCGCAGATGCGGACCGAACGCGACGGATTCCTTGTGTGAAGCGTCACTCGCCGGCATGGCCGCCCCTCCTCGCACAGCGCCTGAACTCTGTGGTCCGGAATTTTATCATCGGAAAATCCGTTTGACAAAATTTTCTAATAGGAAAATTCTACCCTGAGAGGGGTGTGTTCATGGCATGGATTGCCGTCATCATCTTCGTGGCCCTGACGCTGACGGGCGGCGCCGCGATCGCCTATGTGACCGGTGCCGCCGCCGTGCTGAGCTTCCTCGCGGCCGACCAGTTCCGCCACCTCGCCATCCTGCCGCAGCGCGTGCTGAGCCAGCTCGACGTCTTCACCTTCCTCGCCATGCCGCTCTTCATCCTCGCCGGCGAGCTGATGAGCCGCGGCGGCATCACCCGCGCCCTGATCGACCTCGCGATGCTGATCGTCGGGCGCTTCCGCGGCGGGCTCGGCCACGTCAACGTCGCCACCGCGATCTTCATGTCGGCGATGTCGGGCTCGGCGGTGGCGGATGCGGCGGCCACCACCAGCGCGCTGGTGCCGGAAATGCGCAAGCGCGGCTACCCGGCGGAATACGCGACCGCGCTGACGGCGGCGTCCTCGGTGCTCGGGCCGCTCATCCCGCCCTCGATCGTGATGATCTTCTACGGCGCGCTGATGAACGTCTCGGTCGCAGCACTCTTCGCCGGCGGCATCCTGCCGGGCTTCTTCGTCGCGGGAGGGCTCTTCGCCTACAACGCCTATGCCGCGCGGCGCTACAACCTGCCCGGCAGCCGGGATGTCGACATGCCGCCGGTGGCGCTGACGCTCTACAAGGCGCTGCCGGCGCTGCTGGTGCCGTCGATCATGCTCGGCGGCATCGTCTTCGGCGTCGTCACGCCGACGGAGGCGGCCGCGCTCGCCGTCGTCATCGCCATCGTGACCGGCGCTGTCTACGCCTTCATGCAGCCCGGCGTCACGGCCGGGCAGGCGCTGCGCGACCTCGGCGGCCACGTCAACGCGGCGCTGGAGCGGGCGGCGATCCTGACCGGGGCGATCTTCGTCATCCTCTTCGCCGCCGCCATCTTCGGCTATCTGGTGGCGATCCAGAACCTGCCGCAGCAGATCGCCGCCGTCATCGACGCCGTCGGCATAAGCGGCATCGGCTATCTCCTCGTCATCACCGTCTTCTTCCTCGTCATCGGCACGGTGATGGACAACATGATGGCCATGGTGCTGCTGGTGCCGCTTCTGGTGCCGGCGGCCATCGCCGGCGGGGCCGACCCCGTCCATGTCGGCGTCGTCGTCTGCCTCAACCTCACCATCGGCCTCGTCTCGCCGCCGGTCGGCGGCGTGTTGATGGTGGTCTCGGCGATGAGCGGCGTCAGCTATCTCCGGCTCGCCTGGGCCATCCTGCCGCTGTTCTTCCTGCTTGTCGTGATGCTGTTCGTGCTGGTGCTGGTTCCGGAGATCACGCTCTACATTCCGCGGCAGGCAGGTTTCGTGAAGTGAATGCAGAACCCGCAGAAAGGGGAACGGAAATGAAGATGTCTTCGAGGTTCATGCTTGGCGCCGCCTTCCTCGCGGCGTCGCTTGCCAGCGGGGCTTCGGCCCACGCCGAGGAAATCCGCATCGCCGTCGGCTGCCCGGCCGTGCCGGTCTGCGCCGACTGGGTCTGGGCCGAGGATCTGGCGGCGAAGCTCAAGGAGGACGGGCTCGAGGCGACCGTCTATGCCGGCGGCGCGCTCGGCAAGGACCCCGAGCTGGTCGACCAGCTCGCGCAGGGCCTGCTCCAGTTCGGCGTCACCAACTTCGTGATGATCAACGAGATCGATCCGCGCGTGCAGGGCTTCATGGCGCCCTACATGTTCGACGACATGGCCCATATGTTCCGCGCGCTGGACGAGACCGACCTCCTCGAGTCCATCGACGCCAACATGCGCAAGCAGGGCATCCGCATCGCCGGCCTGACCGGGCTCGGCGGCACGGTCGGCATCTTCAACTCGAAGAAGCCGGTCTCGACGCTCGCCGACCTCGAAGGCATGCGCATCCGCGCCATCGACGCCACCCAGACCAAGCTGATCGAGGAATGGGGTGCCTCCGCGGTCGTCATCGACATGCCGGAATTCATGACCGGCCTGCAGCAGGGCATGGTCGACGGCTACGTCAACCCGCCGGTGGTGGCGCTGATCTTCCAGCACACCGACTACCTCAAGCACTACACCGACGCCGGCTCCGGCACGCCGTTCCGCTCGGCGCTGATGTCGAACGACTGGTACGAAGGCCTGTCCGACGACGACCGCGCCAGGGTCGATGCGGCCATCGCCGTTGCCAACGAGAAGAACCGCGCCTGGACGCACGCCGCGGCGCAGAAGGAGCTGGAGCAGCTTCGCGAGCGCGGCGTCGAGGTCACCACGCTGACGCCCGAGGCGCGCGCCGAGTTCGTCGAGCGCTCCAGGGCGGCGTGGCCGAGCCTGATGCCCGCCGACGCCATCGACGACTTCGTCGCCGCGGCGGAGAAGACGCGCCAATGAGGAGTGCAGGCCAGGCCGTCGTGGCGCTGAGCGCAGGCATCGACCGCGTCTGCCTCTTCCTCGCGAAGGCGGCGCTCGTCGGCATGGTCGCCGTCATCATGCTTCAGGTCGTCTCGCGCTACGGCCTGAGGCAGCCGCCGGTCTGGACCGAGGAGCTCGCCCGCTACCTGATGGTGTGGGGCGGGCTTCTCGGCGCCACCGCCGCGTTCCGCCGTGCCGCGGACCCGGCCATCGCGCGCGTCGACGAGCGTGCCGGCGACCGGCGCGCGCATTTCGCCAAGGCCGCCATCGCCGTCACGGCGCTGATCTTCGTCGGTCCCATCCTCTATTTCTCGCTGGTCGGGGCCGGGTTCGACCTCTCGCGCAGCTTCATCATGCGCATGGCCGCGCGCACCTCGCCGGGGCTCGGCATCAACCTCGCCTTCATCGCCGCCGCCATCCCGACGGTGTGCGTCATCATCCTCATCCATGTCGCGGCGCGGGTCATCGACGGCCCGCTCGTGCGCCACGAGCCGGAGCGGAGCTGAATGGCCTCGTCTGACAGCCATGCGGATGTCGTAGTCATCGGCGCGGGAATTGCCGGCGCGTCGGTCGCGGCCGAGCTTGCGGCCTCGCGCCGCGTCGTGCTTCTGGAGCGCGAGGCGCAGCCCGGCTACCACACCACCGGCCGCTCGGCCGCGCTCTATTCGCCGACCTACGGGCCGCCCGCGATCCGTGCGCTGACGCGCGCCTCGGCCGCCTTCTTCCGCGACCCGCCGGCGGGCTTCGCCGCCCATGCCCTGCTTCGCCCGCGCAAGGTGCTGACCGTAGCGGACGCGGCGAGCGCCGGCGCCATCGCCGCCGCCTATGCCGAGGTGAAGGGGCGCAGCGACGTCGCGCCGATCTCCGGCGATGAGGCGCGTCGGCTGATGCCGCTCCTGCGGCCGGAGCATTCCGTCGCCGCGCTGCTCGAAAGCGACGCCGCCGACATCGACGTCCACGCGCTGCATCACGGCTATCTGCGCCAGATGAAGGAGCAGGGCGGCGTGCTGGAGACGGCCGCCGAGGTCCGGGCGCTGACCCGCACGGGCGACGGCTGGCAGGTGGAGACTGCGCGCGGCATCTGGCGCGCGCCCGTCCTCGTCAACGCCGCGGGCGCCTGGGCCGACGAGCTCGCCGCGCTCGCCGGCGTCGCGACGGTCGGGCTCACGCCGAAGCGTCGCACAGCGCTCATCGTCGACGGCCCGGATGGCCGCGTCGACGACGACTGGCCGATGGTCGTCGCCGCCGACGAGGCGTTCTACATGAAGCCCGACGCCGGGCGGCTGTTCCTGTCGCCGGCCGACGAGACGCCGAGCGCGCCCTGCGACGCCCAGCCCGAGGAGATCGACGTCGCGATCTGCATCGACCGCATCGAGCGCGCCTTCGACTTCCCGGTGAAGCGCGTCCTGAACAAATGGGCCGGCCTGCGCAGCTTCGTCGCCGACAAGACGCCGGTCGTGGGCTTCGCGCCCGATGCGCCGGGCTTCTTCTGGCTGGCCGGGCAGGGCGGCTACGGCATCCAGTCCGCGCCGGCCGTCTCGCGGCTGGCCGCGGCGCTGGTGATGGGAGAGGGGCTTCCGGCCGACATCGCCAGCGAGGGGGTGACGCTCGCCGACCTCGCGCCCGGCCGCGGCGGCCTCGAGGGAGAAAAAGCGCAATGAAGCTCTTCATGGCGGGCATCGCCACCGAGACCAATTCCTTCTCGCCGCTGCCCACGGGCATGCTGAGCTTCGAGGAAGGCGGCATCGACCACGGCGACACCACCAGCAAGCCGCTGCAATACTGGACCGCGCCGCTGCACATCTGGCGTCAGGCCGCGACCGAAAAGGGCTGGGAGGTCGCCGAAGGGCTGATGGCCGTGGCCCAGCCGGCCGGCCCGACGGTGCGCGCGACCTACGAGGCGCTGCGCGACGAGATCCTCGACGGCTTGCGCGCCGCGATGCCGGTCGACGTCGTGCTGCTCGCGCTGCACGGCGCGATGATCGCCGACGGCTACGACGATTGCGAGGGCGACCTGATCGCCCGCTGCCGCGAGATCGCCGGCGACAGGGCCGTCATCGGCGGCCTGCTCGACCCGCATTCGCACCTGACCGACACGATGCTCGAACGGGCGACGCTGCTCGTTCCCTACAAGGAATATCCGCATGTCGATGTGCCGGAGCGCGCCCGCGACCTGTTCCGGCTCGCCGCCGAGGCGGCGGAAGGCAGGATCAGGCCGGTGATGCGCGACCGCGACTGCGGCATCGTCTGCGCCATGCACACGCCCTACGAGCCGATGCGCGGCTTCGTGGACGCAATGAGCGCGCGCGAGGGCAAGGACGGCGTGCTTTCCGCCTCGCTGATCCACGGCTTTCCCTGGGGCGACCATCCGCGCACCGGCGCGCGCAGTCTCGTCATCTGCGACGGCGATGCGGAAAAGGCCGAGGCGGTCGCCGCCGAGCTGGCGCAGGAGCTGTTTTCCATCCGCCACGGCCTCAACCGGCCGCATCCCGACATCGAGACCGCGCTCGACAGGGCGCTCGCCAACCCTTCGGGCCCCGTCGTGCTCGCCGACGTCGCCGACAATGCCGGCGGCGGCGCGCCCGGTGACGCCACCTTCCTGCTCGACGCGATCCTGAAACGCGGCATCGACAGCGCCGTGGTCGGCATCTTCTGGGACCCGATGGCGATGCGCATCTGCCGCGAGGCCGGCGAGGGCGCGACGCTCAACCTGCGCCTCGGCGGCAAGCACGGCCCGATGTCGGGCAATCCGCTCGATCTTGAGGTGACGGTGAAGCGGCTCGCCTCGGACCTGACCCAGCGCTTCGGCGACCTGCCGATCCCGCTCGGCCATATGGCGTGGCTCGCCTGCGGCGGCATCGACATCGTCGTCAACGACCTGCGCACCCAGACCTTCCACCCCGAGGCCTATACCGGCCTCGGCATCGACCTTGCGGCGCGCAAGCTCGTCTGCGTGAAATCCTCTCAGCACTTCCACGCCGGCTTCGCACCGATCGCCGCGGAGGTGATCCACGTCGCCACGCCGGGCTCGATCACCCCCGACTACGCCAACATCCCCTATCGAAACCGCGCGCCGAACTACTGGCCGAAAGTGGAAGACCCCTTCGCATGACCAATGCTCTGATCGCTTCGAGAGACCGCTTCGCCGCAGAGAATCCCGAGGAGCGCGTCGTCGTCGCCGGCCGCGAATGGGGCGTGGTCGATACGGGCGGGGTGGGGCCGGCGCTGCTCATCATCCCCGGCACGCTCGGCCGCGGCGACATCTTCTGGCAGCAGATCGAGGCGCTGCGCGGACGGGCGCGGGTGCTTGCCGTCACCTATCCGGCCACCGGCGGCGTCGCCGAATGGGCCGGCGATCTCGCCGCGCTGATGACCGACCGCGGCATCGACAAGGCAGTGGTGGTGGGGTCCTCGCTCGGCGGCTATCTCGCGCAATATATGGCCGCGGTCCACGCCGGCCGCGTCGAGCGGCTCGTCGCGGCCAACACGCTGTGCTCGGTCGCGCTCGTCAGGCAGGTGCCGCCCTACAGCTCCGATCTCGACAACGGGCCGATCGGCGAGCTGCGCGACGGCTTCGGCAAGGGGCTTCGCGCCTGGGCTGCAAGCCACCCCGAGCAGGCCGATCTCGTCGCCCTGCTTCTGGCCGAGGTCGGCGGCCGCATCCCCGAGCCGGAGCTGCGCACGCGCCTCAACGGCATCAAGCGCGCGCCGGAGCTTCCCGCCGTCGGCATTCCTACCGAGCGCATCGTCACCGTCGAAGCGGCCGACGACCCGCTGATCCCGCCCTTCATGCGCGACGAGGTGCGGGCGCGGCTGAACCCGTCCGTCGCCTACCGCTTCGAGAGCGGCGGCCACTTCCCCTATGTGGCGCGCCCGGCGCTCTATACCGCGCTGCTGGAGGAGCAGCTCGGCCTCGTTCCGGCCGGCTCCACCGCATGGGGCGAGGGCGAGGTGCGCGCGCGATGATCGTTCTTTCGCACGAGGACGTGGCGGCGCTGCTGCCGCCCGAGACGGCGATCGAGGTCGTCGCCGCGGCCATGGCGTCGGTGTCGCGCGGCGAGGCGGAGCTGCCGCTGCGCTCCGTCGTCGAGGTCGGTGGGGGCAACAAGATGGGCATCATGCCCGGCCGGATGCAGAACCCGCCCTGCCATGGCATCAAGCTCGTCAGCCTCTATCCGGGCAATGTCGCGGCAGGCTACTCCTCGCATCAGGGCGCGATGGTGCTGTTCGAGCCCGGGCACGGCACCGCCATCGCCGTCATGGACGGCGGCCCGCTGACCGCGCGCCGCACCGCCGCGGCGAGCGCCGTCGCGACGCGGGCGCTGGCGCGCGAGGATGCCGCCGTGCTGGCGATGGTCGGCGCGGGCGAGCAGGCGCGCTACCATCTCGACGCCCTGATGGCCGTGCGGCCGATCCGCGAGCTGAGGATCGCGAGCCGCACGGAGAAATCCGCGCTCGCCTTCGCGGAGCATGCGCGGCAGCGCCACCCGCAGCTCGCCGTCGGCCTCGCCGGCACGGATGTCGAGGCGGCGGTGAGGGATGCCGACATCGTCTGCACCGTCACCAGCGCGCCGGCGCCGGTGCTGCGCGGCGCATGGATCGCGCCCGGCACGCATCTCAACGTCGTCGGCGCCTCGATCCCGTCGAAGCGCGAGGTGGACGACGAGACGGTGCTGCACGCGCGCGTCTTCGTTGACTACCGGCCCTCGACCTTCGCGCAGGCGGGCGAGATCGTGGATATGATCGCGGCCGGCCGCATCGGGCGCGAGCACGTCGTCGCCGAGATCGGCGAGGTGATCGACGGCACGGCGAAGGGCAGGCGCGGGGCGGACGAGATCACGCTCTACCGCTCGCTCGGCATCGCGGCGCAGGACCTCGCCTGCGCCTATCACTGCTGGGAAGCGGCGGGGAAGGCCGGGCGGGGCGTCGCCGTCCGGCTCTGATTGCCCGCTTACGCAGCTTTGGCGGCCAATGTGCCGAGCGCCTGCGAGAGGTCGGCGACGATGTCCTCGACCTCTTCCAGCCCGACCGACAGGCGGATCAGCCCTTCCGGGATGCCGTGCGCGGCGCGCTCCTCGGGCGTGTAGGTCGAATGCGTCATGGTCGCGGGGTGCTGGACCAGGCTTTCCGTGTCGCCGAGCGACACCGCGCGGCGCACGAGCTCGACGCGGTTCATCATTGCGCGGCCGGCCTCCAGCCCGCCCCTCAGCTCGAAGGCGATCATCGCGCCGAAGCCGGGCATCTGCTTCCGGGCGAGCGCGTGCTGCGCGAAGCTCTCCAGCCCCGGATAGTGGACCTTCGCCACGGCCGGATGCGCCTCCAGCATGCGCGCCACGGTCATGGCGCTCTGGCAGTGCCGCTCCATCCTCAGCTTCAGCGTCTTCAGGCCGCGCAAGAGCAGCATGGCGTTGAACGGCGCCATCACCGCGCCGGTCATGTCCTTCATGCCGCAGAGCCGTACCTGCGCCATGTCCTGCGCCGAGCCGACCGCGATGCCGCCGACGAGGTCGCCGTGGCCGCCCATATATTTCGTCGCCGAATGCACGACGATGTCGGCCCCGTGCTCGATCGGGCGCGTCAGGACCGGCGTGGCGTAGGTGTTGTCCACCACGACCCGCGCGCCGTGCGCCTTGGCGACCGACGCGACGGCCTCGATGTCGACCAGCCGCATGTTGGGGTTCGCCGGGGTCTCGAAATAGACGATCTTCGTCCGCGGCGAGAGGGCTGCGCGCACCGCCTCCGGGTCGGTCATGTCGGCATGGGTGACGGTGATGCCGAACTTCGTCAGCCCGTGATGGAAGAAGGCGAAGGTGCAGCCGTAGAGCGTCTTGTCGGTGACGATCTCGTCGCCGGGCGCAAGGAACGTCCACAGCACCGCGGTGATCGCGCCCATCCCGGAGGCGAGCGCCAGCCCGGCCTCGGCGCCTTCGAGGTCGGCGGCGCGGCGCTCGAGAAGGTCGTTGGTCGGGTTGGAGACGCGCGAGTAGAAATAGCCGGGCGTCTCGCCGGCGAAGATCGCCGCGCCGGCTTCCGCGCTGTCGAAGGCGAAGGTCGAGGTCAGGTGGAGCGGAGGCGTGAGCGCGCCCTGGTTTTGCATCGGGTCATGGCCGAGATGGATGGCGCGGGTGGCGAAGCCGGCCGGGCGATGCGGATTCATGGCGAGAACTCCCCTTCATGTGTCGATTGGGGCAACCATCGCACGAGGCCGCTGGCAGGTGCTGTCGAAAGATGCCACTATCAGCATCTAAAATGGCATGATTAGCTAGAGAGCAGGCGAATGAAGGAAATGGATGCCAAAGATTGGCAGATCGTCCGCGAGTTGCAGCAGGACGGGCGCCTGACCAACCAGGAGCTCGCCGCCCGCGTGAACCTGTCGCCGTCGCCCTGCCTGCGCCGCGTGCGCCTGCTGGAGGAGGCCGGCGTCATCACCGGCTATTCCGCCGATGTCGATCCGCGCGCCTGCGGCCTCAACATCACCGCCTTCATCCGCATTGCGCTCCAGCGCCACGAACGCGACGCCGTCGCGCAGTTCGAGGACGCCGTCCGCCGCATCGACGAAATCCTCGACTGCTACCTTTTGACCGGCGAGGCCGACTACATGCTGCGCGTGGTGGTCGCCGATCTCGACGAATACGAGCGCTTCGTGCGCAGGCGCCTGCACGCCATTCCCGGCATCAGCTCGATGAAGACCAGCCTCGTCTACGGCACGGTCAAGTCGTCGCGGGTGTTTCCGCTCCTGCGCGGCTGAAAGCGAAAGGCCCGGCGGCGACGCCGGGCCTTTCCTGTCCGTCGAGCCTGCGGGCCGCGTCAGTCGTTGGCGCGCACGCCCACACCGAGCGACTTGGTCAGCTCGATCGGCGTGGTCATCGCGGTCGCCATGATCAGCGCGAACGGCACCGGCTGGGCGGGCTTCGCGGAGATCGTCAGGTTCTGCGGGTCGTCGAGGAACGCCGACACCGCCTGCGTGGCCTGCGTCGTCAGCTCGGGATTGTTGAGCTGCGCCAGCGCGAACGGCACCACGGCCTTGGCCTGATTGGCCACGTCCGCCGGCTTCATGCCCTGGTTGCCGGCCACGAACTCCAGCACCTTGCCGGTGAGCGAGTCGTCGGAAAAGGCGATCTCGGCTTCGTGGAAGGTGAGCTGCTGCAGCAGGCCGAGGATGGCCAGCCCCTGCGCGGAGTTGTCGCCTTCCGGGCTCTGCTCCATCTGCTTCTGAAGCTCGCGCAGCGAGGCCATCAGCGCAGGCGTGGCGCCGCCGAGGTCGAAGGTGAAGCCGATCGTGCCCGCCTCCACGACGGTCATGTCGTACTGCGTCAGCGTGAAACGGCCGTCGGAGGTGTTCCAGCTTCCCTCCATCTCGAAATAGCCTTCGATCTGGTCGTAGCCGAGCGCTTTGAGGACGGCGAGCTGGTTCTGGTCCTCCATCAGCGACATGTCGAGGGTGAAGCTTTCCGCCGCGCCGGAAAACGCCATCGGCGTGTCCCTGTCGGGCTCGGTGGACTCGAAATGCATGTCGCTCAGCGTGAAGACCTCGGTGCCGCCGAGGTTCAGGCTGATGCTGTCGATGGTCGCGGTCTCGCAGAACAGGAAGCCGCCATAGACGTCGTACATCGCCTCGTCGGCTAGGACCACATTGCCCATCTCGACGTTGCGGATGTAGAACGCCACGCCGTCCTCGTCGTTGGTGGCGGTGAAATAGGGCAGCGTCATGCTGTCGATCCGGATGCCCTTGTCGTCGCGCGACACGCCGGTGAGCTCGATGTCGCCGATGGGCGCCATCGCTTCCTCGTTGCCGGCGCGGACGCCGACCAGCACGCCATCCGAGCCGTTGACCTCGACACGGTCCCATTCGATCCGGAAGCCCTGGTCGTCGGCATAGGCCTTGAGGCGCTCGGCGGCTTCCTCGACCTCCTGCGCCGAGGCGGCGGCCAGCGGCAGCGAGGCGAGAAGCGCCGCGGCGGCGATACGGATGTGCATGCGCAATGCGGTCATTTGGCGTTCCCTGTGGTGCGGCCCTGTGGTGCGGTTGTGTCCTTCCCGCAAACCCCATCGGCCAGGATGAGGACCAGAGAATGACGCGGCGGCAAGATTGACGCTTTTCCCGCAAAAGGCAAATCAATCCTCCCCGCGGGCTGCGGTCATGGTTTCCCGTTTGCGTCCTCCATGCGGGTGTAAACAACCGATTCGCGGACTTGCCCCGAATCGCCGGCTCCAGTAACCGGAATCCATGGGAAAAGAGCTTGTTCCGCCCGGCGCCGGCGGCGGCGACCACATCGAGCCGGTCGATCTGCGGCAGGCGCTCGAAGAGCGCTACCTCGCCTATGCGCTGTCGACCATCATGCACCGTGCGCTGCCGGACGTGCGCGACGGGCTGAAGCCCGTGCACCGGCGCATCATGCACGCCATGCGGCTCCTGCGGCTGAACCCCGATCAGGGCTTCGCCAAATGCGCCCGCATCGTCGGCGAGGTGATGGGCAAGTTCCATCCGCACGGCGACCAGTCGATCTACGACGCGCTGGTGCGCCTCGCGCAATCGTTCTCGGTGCGCTATCCGCTGGTCGACGGGCAGGGCAATTTCGGCAACATCGACGGCGATAACGCCGCGGCCATGCGCTACACCGAGGCGCGCATGACCGAGGTGGCGACCGCGCTTCTGGAGGGCATCACCGAGGATGCCGTCGATTTCCGCCCCACCTACAACGAGGAGGACGAGGAGCCCGTCGTCCTGCCGGGCGCCTTTCCGAACCTCCTTGCCAACGGCTCGTCCGGCATCGCCGTCGGCATGGCGACCTCGATCCCGCCGCACAACATCGCCGAGCTGTGCCGCGCCGCGCTCCACCTGATCGACTACCCCGACGCGCAGGTCGAGGACCTGATGAGCCGCGAGCCGGCCGAGGACCCCGACGAGAACAAGGTGAGGGGCCCCGACTTCCCGACCGGCGGCGTCATCGTCGATTCCTTCGACACCATCCTCGAAGCCTACAGGACCGGCCGCGGCTCGTTCCGCACCCGCTCGAAATGGCACACCGAGGATCAGGGCCGCGGCACGTGGCAGATCGTCGTCACCGAGATTCCCTACGGCGTGCAGAAGTCGCGGCTGGTCGAGAAGATCGCCGAGCTGCTTCTCGCCCGCCGCCTGCCGCTGCTGGAGGACGTGCGCGACGAGTCGGCCGAGGACATCCGCCTCGTGCTGGTGCCCAAGAGCCGCAGCGTCGATCCGGCGATCCTGATGGAATCGCTGTTCAAGCTGACCGAGCTGGAGGCCCGCTTCCCGCTCAACATGAACGTGCTGTCGCGGGGCAAGGTGCCGGGCGTCCTGTCGCTGAAGCAGGTGCTGCAGGAATGGCTGGAGCACCGCAAGGACGTGCTCGTCCGCCGCTCGCGCCATCGCCTGGGCGAGATCGACCGGCGGCTGGAAATCCTCGGCGGCTACCTCGTCGCCTATTTGAACATCGACGAGGTCATCCGCATCATCCGCGAGGAGGACGAGCCCAAGCCGGTGATGATGGCGCGCTGGGACCTGACCGACCTTCAGGCCGAGTCGATCCTCAACATGCGCCTCAGGGCCCTGCGCAAGCTGGAGGAGTTCGAGATCCGCAAGGAGTTCGACGCGCTTACGGCCGAGAAGGCGCAGATCGAGGCGCTGCTCGCCTCCGAGGGCAAGCAGTGGAAGACCATCCGCTGGGAGGTGGAGAAGCTGCGCGACCGCTTCGGCTCGCATACGCCGCTCGGCCGCCGTCGCACCCAGTTCGCCGATGCGCCCGAACACGACGAGGAGCACATCCAGCAGGCGATGATCGAGCGCGAGCCGGTGACGGTCGTGGTCTCCGAGAAGGGCTGGCTCCGGGCGTTGAAGGGCCATCTCTCCGACCTGTCCGCGCTCTCCTTCAAGGAGGGCGACGGCCTCAAGCTCGCCTTTCACGCCCAGACCACGGACAAGATCCTCGTCTTCACGACGGGCGGAAAGTTCTACACCATCGGCGCCGACCGGCTGCCGGGCGGGCGCGGCCACGGCGAGCCGATCCGCATCATCGTCGACATGGAGAACGACCAGGACATCGTCACCGCCTTCGTGCACGACCCCGCGCGCAGGCTGCTTCTGGCGTCGCATCTCGGCAACGGCTTCGTCGTGCCGGAAGCGGAAGTGGTCGCCAACACCCGCAAGGGCAAGCAGGCGATGAACGTCAAGGCCCCGGACGAGGCCAAGCTCTGCGTGCCGGTCGCGGGCGACCATGTCGCCATCGTCGGCGAGAATCGCAAGCTCCTCGTCTTCCCCCTCGCGGACGTGCCGGAAATGGCGCGCGGCAAGGGCGTGCGGCTGCAGAAATACAAGGACGGCGGCGTCTCCGACATCAGGACCTTCGCCATCGCCGAGGGCCTTTCGTGGCAGGATTCGGCCGACCGCACCTTCACCCGCTCGAAGGACGATCTCGCCGAATGGATCGGCGCGCGCGCCTCCGCCGGCCGCATGGTGCCCAAGGGCTTTCCGAGGACGGGCAAGTTCGGCTGACGGCTGAACGCCGCGTGGCCGGATGCCCGGGAAAAAATCGTGCCGGCGCAACGGGATGCGGCGGGGAGATGAATCGATCCCGCAGCGTCCTTGTCCTGCGCGGCAGGATCGCTGGCGCGTTGTCGAACACCAAAATGTGGTTGCCGCCCCACTTCACGCAATCGGGGAACTCTGCTCTGCTTTGCGGATTGTGCGACCGGCAGCGTCGCGCACAGGAGCATCTGTCATGGCCGCCTACCGTGTTCCCCCGGTGCCGCAGTCCGAGATCACGCCGGAATCGGTCTATCTCAACCGCCGCACGCTGATTACCGGCGCGCTCGCCTCGCTTCCCGCCCTGTGGGCGGCGGAGGCGCTGGCGACGCCGCTGCCGCTCAAGCCCGGCCCGTTCGGCACCGACGAGACGCCGACGCCGTTCAAGGACGTCACCAACTACAACAATTTCTACGAATTCGGCGCCGGCAAGGGCGACCCGGCCAGATACGCCGGCGGCTTCACGCCCGAGCCGTGGACCCTTCAGGTCGACGGTCTGGTGGCGAAGCCCCGCACCTTCGACCTCGACGCGCTGCGCGGCTTTCCGCTGGAGGAGCGCGTCTACCGCATGCGCTGCGTCGAGGCGTGGTCGATGGTCATCCCGTGGGTCGGCTTCCCGCTTTCCGCGCTCCTCGACGTCGTGGAGCCGCTCGGAGCCGCGAAGTACGTCGCCTTCGAGACCGTGGTGCGGCCCGACGAGATGCCCGGCCAGAAGGGCCTGTTCCAGCCGCTGCCGTGGCCCTATGTCGAGGGGCTGAGGCTCGACGAGGCGCGCCATCCGCTCGCCATCCTCGCCGTCGGCCTCTACGGCCGCACGCTGCCCAACCAGAACGGCGCGCCGGTGCGGCTGGTCGTGCCGTGGAAATACGGCTTCAAGGGCATCAAGTCGATCGTGCGCATCTCGCTCGTCGAGGAGGAGCCGGTGACGAGCTGGAAACGCATGGCCCCGCACGAATACGGCTTCTATGCCAACGTCAATCCGGAGGTCGATCATCCGCGCTGGAGCCAGGCGTCGGAAATCCGCATCGGCGAGGGCGGCTTCCTGCGCCCGGCGCGCCGCGACACGCTGCCGTTCAACGGCTATGCCGAGCAGGTCGCCGGCCTCTATGCCGGCATGGATCTCAAGGCCAACTACTGACGATGACCACGACAACGCGCGCGACGGGCCGGGCTGCCGGCCTCCTGTCCTCGCGGCTCTGGCGCGCCGGCAGCGTCTGGGCGCTCTACGCCGCGGGCTTCGTGCCGGCGGTGTTCTGGTTCTGGCTCGGCGCGACGGGGCAGATACCCGGCAACGTGGTCAAGGAGTTCGAGCACCTGCTCGGCATCTGGGCGCTGCGCTTCCTCATCGCCGCGCTGACGGTGACGCCGCTGCGCGACCTTGCCGGCGTCAACCTCCTGCGCTACCGCCGCGCGCTGGGGCTGCTCTGCTTCTGGTACGTACTGATGCACTTCCTCACCTACATGGTGCTCGACCAGAACCTGAACGTCGCGGCCATTCTGGCGGACATCGCCAAGCGGCCCTTCATCACCATCGGCATGGCCTGCCTCGTGCTGCTGGTTCCGCTCGCGCTGACCTCCAACGCCTTCTCGATCCGGCGGCTGGGGCCGAACTGGCACCGGCTGCACCGGCTGAGCTACATTGTCGTGCTCGGCGGCGCGCTCCATTATGCGATGTCGGTCAAGGTGGTGACGGCGGAGCCGTTCGTCTATCTGCTGCTGGCCGTCCTCCTCGTTCTCTACCGCCTGCTGCGCCCGGCGATCCTGCGCAGGCGCCGGGAAAGGCGGCTAGCCGCCGCCACACGGCAGGGCTAGCGTGGGCGGCCTTCCTGTCCTATCGTGGCGAAAGGCTTGAGGCGGCCTGCAGCCCGCGCTCCGGAGGGAGCATGGCGAACGCCTCGCTGCGATCCTTCCTCACCGTTTCAACCGTTCGGGCGAAGGCGTTGGCAATGCGGGCGCCGGCGATGGCTTCGCCACGACGAAGGAAACGGAACATGCGCGACTATCGCGGCGCCAAGACCATGGCCAGAACCATGCGGGAGGCGCTCGCCGCCCGCGACGTCCCCATCACCCACAGCGAGGCTCTCGAGATCGTCGCCCGGCAGTTCGGGCTGGCGAGCTGGAACGTGCTGGCGGCGAAGATCGCCGCTGCGGCCGCCGCTCCTCAGGAGATCGCGTTCGAGCAGGCGGTGCCCATCGTGCGCATCTTCGACGTGGCGAAGGCGCACGAGTTCTATCTCGGCTTCCTCGGCTTCGGCGTCGACTGGGAGCACCGATACGGTGACAACTTCCCGCTCTACACGCAGATCTCGCGCGCCGGCCTCAGGCTGCACCTGTCCGAGCATGCCGGCGACGCGACGCCGGGCGGCAACATGTGCGTCTACATGAAGGGCATCCGCGCCTTCCATGGCGAGCTCAAGGCCAAGAACTACCGCTACATGAAGCCCGGCCTCGAGGACGAGGGCACGCGGCTGGAGGTCGAGGTCATCGACCCGTTCAACAACCGCATCCGCTTCATGGAGCTGAAGGACGGGTAGGCGAGAGACCCCGCCGCCGGCCCATTGCCCACATATCGCCCGGATGCCTGCAATTTGAAGGATTTCCTTGGCCGTTCCGCAAGCGGTCCGGCGGTAATGTGGCGTCCGGGCAATGATCGGCGGGGGCCGGGATGGACACAGTCAGCTTCCGGGCGGCGGGCGCGCGAGCGGCCCGCACCCCGAACAGGCCGGCGGCGATGCTGGCGGCGGCGCTCGCCGGCGCGCTGCTGCTGGCGCTGGCCGCCGGCGCGCTCGCGCGGCTGCCGTGGCAGGCGGTGCGCGCCAGCCTCGACGCGCAGGCATGGCCGCTGGCGCAGGCCACGATCCGCTCCGTCTCGCTTTCCGAACGCAGCTACATGCCCGCCGGGGGCGAGGGGCCGGCGCGGGAGCTGGTGCTCGACGTCGCCTACACCTTCGAGGTCGACGGCATCGTCCACGAGGGGCGGCGGTCGAGCTTCGCCGACCGCGCCCGGCCCCACGACCGCCGCCTGCGCACGCTTTACAGCCGCCTCAACTTCGCGTTCGTCACCGGCCGCGCCGTCGCGGTCGCCTACGACCCCGAGGAACCGGCCAACGCCGTGCTCGACACCGGCTTCGGGTGGCGGGACGTCGCGATCGACGGCGGGCTCGGCCTTGCCGGCGGGCTGTTCGGGCTGTGGCTGCTCCTGTCGCCGCTGCGCGGCGCGCGCCGGCCGCAATAGCCTCTGTCGCCGACCTCTCAGGGATGGCGCGGCGGCCGCGGCGTGCGCCGGATGCTGCCGTGGGCGATCTGCCACAGCGAATGGGCGACGAGGGCGACGACGAGGATGGCGCCGCCGATCAGGCTGCGCGTCGTCGGCGTCTCCGAGAAGATCATCCACACCCAGACCGGCGCCAGCACGGTCTCGAGCAGGTAGAACATCGCCACCTCCGGCGCCGAGATGTAGCGCGGGCCGGTCGCCAGGCAGTAGAAGGAAAGCGGCATCACGACCGCGCCGTTGAAGACGATCCACCACGGCGCGGCAATCTGCAGCCCGCCCTGGCCGGCGACGAAACCGAGCGCGACGGCGAAGGGCAGCACCGTCGCGACGAGCGGCGTGAAGCCCATGTCGCGGCCGGACGCGCGCGAGACCGTGATGGCCGAGGCGATGAGGAAGGAGGCGGCGAGCGCCATCATGTCGCCGAACAGGTTGCCGGCGGCGATGCCGTCGCCGACGATGATGAGCACGCCCGCGATCATCGCCGCCATGGCGACGAGCGTCGCCGGCCGCGGCCGCTCCCTGAGGAAGACCCACGACTGCAGCGCCGCGAACATGGTGTTGAAGGCGAGGATGAAGACGACGTTGGCCGTCGAGGTGTTGTAGATCGCCGTGATGAAGGCGATGGAGCTCAGCGCGTAGAACACCGCGACCGCCACGCCCGCTTTGCCGGGCACGAGCGCGGGCGCATTCGGCGACAGCGCGCGCCAGATCGCCCAGATGCACAAGGCGGCAATGAAGGTCGTTCCCGAGCGCAGCAACAGCACCGACCACACGTCGCCGCCGGAAAGCTTGATCAGGGGAATGTCGGCCGTCAGCGCCAGGCCGCCGATGGCGGTCAGCAGCAGGCCCTTGGCATGGTTGGACTGTGTCGCGGGCATGAGGGAACGTTTCGTACGGGAAAGGGCCGGAAGAAAAAGGGGTGCGCCGCGGCCTGTGCGGCCCCCTGTCAGCCCCGCTCGCCGTGGTAGCGTTCCCACCCCTTGGGGCCCAGGTGTTCCTGCGGCTCGAAGCGGACCTTATACGCCATCTTGCGCGAGCCGTTGACCCAGTAGCCGAGATAGACATAGGGCAGGCCCGCCGCCTGCGCCCGCGCGATGTGGTCGAGGATCATGAACGTGCCGAGCGAGCGGTGCTCGATGGCCGGATCGTAGAAGGAATAGACCATCGACAGGCCGTCGTTCATCCAGTCGGTCAGCGCGACGGCGATCAGTTCGCCTTCGCCCTTGCCGGTGATGAAGCTGTCGGGCCCGCGGCGGCGGTATTCGATGATGCGCGTGTCGACATGGCTGTCCTCGACCATCATCGCATAGTCGAGCACGGTCATGTCCGACATGCCGCCGTGGCGGTGGCGGGCGTCGAGATAGGTGCGGAACAGCGAATACTGCTCGGCCGAAGGCTCGGCGTCGTGGATCGCGCCGACGAGATCGTCGTTGCGCGCGACCACCCGCCGCATGCTGCGCGAGGGCTCGAACTCGCCGACGACGATGCGCACCGACACGCAGGCGCGGCAGCTCTCGCAGGCCGGCCGGTAGGCGATGTTCTGCGAGCGGCGGAACCCGCCCTGGGTCAGGAGGTCGTTCAGCTCCGGCGCGCGGTCGCCGACCAGGTGCGTGAACACCTTGCGCTCGAACTCGCCCTCGATATAGGGGCAGGGCGAGGGCGCGGTCAGGAAGAACTGCGGCGACTGGGGCGGATGATGGTGCTTCATGGTCCGGGACTGCTGTTCGGCCCCATAGGCATGTCACGTCGGCAGAAAACGTCAACCGCAAAATTCTGAAAGCCGCCTCACGAGGCTGTGTTGCGGCCCGGGTTGCGGCCCGGGTTGCGGCCCGGGTTGCGGCTTGCCGGGTTCAGCGGTCGGCGCGCGTCACCACGGTCCCGAGCAGCAGGTCGTGGACCGTGCGCTTGCGCTCCAGGAACAGCGTCGCGAGCAGGATCAGCGGCGTCAGCAGCACGTTGCCGGCCCAGAACAGCACGGTGTGGACCACCGCCACCAGCCCGTCGACGGGCCGGCCGTCGAGCCGTTCCAGCCTGATGTCCATGACGCGCATGCCGACCGTGGCCTGATTGGGGCCGCCGAGCGTGTTCCAGACATAGATCAGCGCCACCGCCGGGAACAGCACGGAGAACAGCGCCCAGCCATAGCCGAGCGTGACGATGCCGAGCACGAAGACGAGGATGCCGAAGGGGATCATCATCAGCGCGACGAGGAGGTAGTCGATGATGAAAGCCATGATGCGGCGGGACAGCACGCCCTCGTAGACCCTCAAGTCGTCGAGGCGTGCGGGGATGATCTCGCCGTCGAGGATGCGCGTCGTCATCGGTTTCCGTCTCCTGCGGGCGGAATGCCCTTTCCCGCAGGAAATGGAGATTTCTGCGCCGGATTCAACCCTTCAGCTGCGGCAGGGGCCGGACCGGGCCCGGACTAGCCCCGGACTAGCCCTTGAGGATTTCGGCGACCCGCGGCGCGAAATAGGTGAGCACGCCGTCGCAGCCGGCGCGCTTGAAGGCCATGAGGCTTTCGAGCATCGCCTTCTCGCCGTCGAGCCAGCCATTGGCGGCGGCTGCCTCGATCATCGCGTACTCGCCCGACACCTGATAGGCGAAGGTCGGCATCGCGAACTCGTCCTTGGCGCGGCGGATGATGTCGAGATAGGGCAGGCCGGGCTTGACCATGACCATGTCGGCGCCTTCCTCGAGGTCCTGCTCGATCTCGCGCATGGCCTCGTCGGTGTTGGCGTGGTCGATGTAGTAGGTCTTCTTGTCGCCCTTGAGCAGTCCCTTGGTGCCGATGGCCTCGCGATAGGGGCCGTAGAAGGCGGAGGCGAACTTGGTGGCGTAGGACATGATCGCCACGTCTTGGAAGCCGGCCGCGTCGAGCGCGTCGCGGATCGCGCCGATGCGCCCGTCCATCATGTCCGACGGCGCGATGATGTCCGCGCCGGCTGCCGCCTGCAGC
>JALHFU010000232.1:0-4230 GCA_022838525.1 Hyphomicrobiales bacterium
ACGCGCCGCTTCGCCGATACCGTGCTCGCGCGCATGGGCGTCGAGGTCGCCTATTACGATCCGCTCGTCGGCGCCGGCATCGCGGCGCTGATGAAGGACAACACCAGGGTGGTGTTCACGGAATCGCCGGCCTCCAACACCTTCGAGATGCAGGACATTCCGGCCATCGCCCGCGAGGCGCATGCGCGCGGCGCGGTGGTGATGATGGACAACACCTGGGCGACGCCGCTCTATTTCCGGCCGCTCGACCACGGCGTCGACATCTCCATCCACGCGCTGACGAAATATCCGGCCGGCCATTCCGACGTTCTGCTGGGCGCCGTCTCGGCCAACGAGCGCTGCTGGCGCCGGCTTCACGACACGTACACCGCGCTCGGCTCCTGCGCCTCGCCCGACGACACCTATCAGGTGGTGCGCGGCCTGCGCACCATGGGCGTGCGCCTGGAACGTCACGGCAAGAGCGCGCTCGAGATCGCGCGCTGGCTGGAGGGCCGCAGCGACGTGGCGCGCGTGCTGCATCCGGCTCTGGAGAGCTTTCCCGGCCATGCGCTGTGGAAGCGCGACTTCTCCGGCACCAGCGGCATCTTCTCCGTGGTGCTGGCCGGCGGCGGCGAGGCCAAGGCGCACGCCTTCCTGAATGCGCTGACGATCTTCGGCCTCGGCTATTCGTGGGGCGGCTACGAAAGCCTCGCCGTGCACGTCCATCTCGGCGACCGCACCGTGCGCACGCAGCAGGACTACGAGGGGCCGGTGATGCGGCTCCAGATCGGCCTCGAGGACGTCGAGGACCTGAAGGCCGACCTCGAGACCGCTCTCGCCGCCGCGGCCAAGGTCTGAAGGCCGCGCCCGGCCTGATCGCCGCGGTCCGATCTCCGGGATGAGACGGGCACGATATTGCCAGCGGACCGGAGCCGGCATAGCCTCGTCGGCGGGATCTTCATCGTCGGGCGGGCTCTCCTGTGCTCACAGGCCTTCTGTTTCTGCAACTGGTCTTCACCGTGCCCGACTCCACCGGGCGCACGTTCACCATCGATCTGGACGACATGAGCGTCCTTCAGGTCTTGAGCGAGACCAGCCAGCTCGTGACGAGCTGCCCGTTCGGCAGCCCGCCTCTCGTGGTGGTCGCCTATTCGGAGGATGGCGACGAGCTCGAACGGATCGCGCCCATGTCCGAGGTCGTCATGCTGTTGCAGGTCGACGGCGGCTCCATCCGGGAAATCCCTGCCGTCGCCGTGCCCAACGGCGAAAATGTCTCCATCGTCGCGAGAGAGGACGGAGCGCTGTGGCGCGAGCTGGAGCGCAGCAAGGATGTCGGCATCGAGATCGAGCATGACGGCGAAAGCTATGCGAGCTCCCGGTTCAGCGTCCTCGGGAATTTCGAGGGCGATTCCGTCGCCATACAGATGATGCCCTGCCAGTAGGCGGGCGCAAGGAAATCGCCGTCGCTCGTTTGGTCCATTGTCCACGTCAAAGCATCGCGGCGGCTGTTGCCAATCCTGCACGCCGACGTAATCTGTTCTTCCAGGGGTTTTTCATGGGCGGGCAGATGGACGAGAACCAGCAGGGGCAGGTGGCTGCCGCGGTCGCGGCGCAGATTCAGGCGGAGCAGCAGCTGGTGGCAGCCAGGCTCAACTGGAATCTGACTTTCCAGGGTTTCATGATCGCAAGCTACGCGCTGGTCGCGACGGCGGACGGCTCCGCCCCGGCGCGGCAGTTCATCCACGGCACGATCACGGTCGCCGGCTTCTTCGTCGCCGCGGCGACGCTTGCGGGAATTGTCGCCTCTTCCCGGCAGTCGAACTATCTGAAGGAGCATTGGTTGCGCGTGCTGGGGGCGGACTCGATCTATCCGCGCCCGTTCGCCTCGGGAAACGGCTCCCTGCTGGGCCGCCTTCCGGCCCGGGTCATATGCTGGGCCTTGATGCTGATGTGGGTTGTGCTGATGGCCGCGGGCGCCGGGCTATTCTAGCAGGCGTCCGGATCGCAGGCAGGGCGGCCACAGGCCGCGTGAGAAGCACAATCCGGCCTCTGGTCTATGCGCATTTCAGGAGCAAGGGCTGCGGGCCGGGCGGGATAGACGCTCGTCTGCCGTTTCGTTGGCCGATGAGAGAAATCGGGAAAATCCCATCGTTCGCCGTTACCGCCGTGCCCGATTGACGCGGCCCGCAGCCGTTCCGGCCTGCCGAAGCACGACCGGAAAGGCGAGCGTTTCCGCTTTTTCCGCGAATCGCCGAAACGCTCAATCTTGATATTTTGCGCCATTCCGGAGGGAGAAGGTGCGCCGCACCTTTCCCGGAATTGCCCTAGTGTTGGTGCTCGGGCATCGATTTCAGCTGGTCCTTGGTCCAGCCGGTGACGGCATGCACTTCCCCGTCCTCGTCGCGCATGAAGTCGAGTTCGCTGGCGGAGATGGCGACGGGCTTCGCGCCGATGCCGAGGAAGCCGCCGACGTCGATGATCACCTCGCTGCCGTGCATATGGGACACGCTGCCGATCTTGCGGTCGTCGGCATCGTAGATCGTCGCACCCTCCAGCACGGACGGGACGAGTTCATCGCTTCTCAGGCGAACGTGGTTGCTGTGGTCCATTGTCGGGCCTCCTTGTGCTTGCTTTCCTTTCGGGCTTGTTCAACCCCCGACGCCGCGCATCGGTTCCGAAGAAGTGCGGGGCGCGGCCCCGCCTCATTCCTTGGCACTTGCGGCCGCCTTGCGCTCTCCCGCGCCGGGGCGCTCCGGCAGCGGACGCTCGACGCCTTCCGAATGCGCGGTCTTTCCCTCCACCTCGTTCACGGGCTCGCTGAGGCCCATGCCCTTCGGCGGCTTGTTCGCGGCGGCGTCCTCGGAGAAGTCCGGATAGCCCGCGAATTCCGTATCCCGCAGCACCGTCGCCGCCGGCTCCGTCTTTGCCGCCGCCGCGAGGCGCGGCGGCCGCCGGAGCCCCTCGGCGTCTTCCCGCCGGTCTGCGGTTCCGGCCTGCGCATCGCTATGGGTAGTCGGGGTCATGGTCGCCTCCTTGATCCGAACGGGAGCCGAACCGGCAACTTGGAATGTTGTTCCGTGGTCCGTTCTCGCCCGCTCCCGGGCGAGAGCCCAAAAGGGAGCCGGCGGCGGAGACGCCGGGCGACCGAACGGAGGAAGGAGGCGGTGTGCCGCTACCGGGTGACGCCCATATTTCTCAAGGTGCTGCGCGTCGAAAATGCCCCGTAGCGATCGATACGGCCGTCGATGATCGGATAAAGGGTGCTCTGGGCGACGCAGGTTGTCCCCGCCTGAGCGGCAAGGCTGAACAGGCCGAGATCGGCAATGTTCTTGATGGCTCCGCTCGCCGCGGTGATGGTTTCCGGAACCTTGGTATCGACCACCTGGTTGACGGACGAAATCATTCCGTTCGAAAAATCGACCTTGATGTTGGATGATCCGTAGCCGGATCTGAGCTTGACCGACCTTTTTCGCCCGGGGAGCGTGATGACGCTGCTCTTGGTTCCGCAATCGGCAGTTGTTTCAACAAGGAGATATGGTTGCGGATCGTAATAGGTCAAAGCGTCGTCTGCTTCATCGGCCTGAAACTCGAGTCCTGCACAACCGGAAACGAAAGCGCACAGTAGAATTGCCGATACCGTCTTCTTTATTTTCATGTCGCCCTCCCTTTTTGTTGTGTAAAGTAAATCAAAAAAGAAGATGAAGGGCAATCTGTTCTGATAATCGGCTCATGGCGCCGGTCACGTGCCTGTCGAATTATATCCAAGGCAGGGAACACCCGAAGCTATCCGGTCAGGCGAGATTGCCGGTGCCGGACACAGGGGGCGGCGGCTCGTCGTCATCGGCCCTTGCGAAAAGAATGGCTCAACCCTATAGCCACCAAGGCGCGGAGCGTAGCGCAGCCTGGTAGCGCATCTGGTTTGGGACCAGAGGGTCGCAGGTTCGAATCCTGCCGCTCCGACCAACCGAACTGGCCCGGAAGGGCCGACGAGCAAGGAACGAGGCAGACATGTCCGCGCGCATCTACAGCCCGGCCAAGACGGCAATGCAGTCCGGAACCGCCCGCACGGGGTACTGGGTTCTCGAGTTCGATCCCGAGCAGCCGCGCAAGATCGACCCGCTCATGGGCTACACCACCTCCGGCGACATGAAGAGCCAGATCAGGCTCACCTTCGAGACGCGCGAGGAGGCGGTGGCCTACGCCGAGAGGAACGGCATCCCTTACCGGGTGCAGGAGCCGAAGAAGCCGCAG
>JALHFU010000233.1:0-4228 GCA_022838525.1 Hyphomicrobiales bacterium
GCGGCGATCGCCACCAGGCCGGAGCCGGAGGCGAAATCGAGCACGCGCCTGCCCGCCACGCGGTGCGGATGGTCGAGGACATGCCGCGCCAGCCCCTGGCCGCCGGCCCAGGCGAAGGCCCAGAAGGGCGGCGGCAGCCCGATCTCCTCGAGCTCCTCCTCGGTGCGGTGCCACAGCGCGTGCGCCTCGTCGGCGAGGTGGAGCGCGATCTCCGGCACGTGCGGCGGCGCGATCAGGGCGGTGTTCGCCCGGATGAAGTTCTCCGCTCTTTCCGGAGTGAGCTTCACGCCTTGGGGGCTGGAACGAGGCCGCCCATGCGGCAGACCTCGACCCATTCGTCGTCCGTCACCGGCTGGACCGAGAGCCGCATCGAGGTGACGAGCGACATGCCCGCCAGCTTCGGGTTGGCCTTGACGTCCTTGAGCGTCACCGGCTGCGGCATGTCGCGGACGGCGCGCACGTCGACGCATTCCCAGCGCGGGTCGTCGGTGGTGCTGTCGGGGTGTGCCAGCGCGCAGACCTCGACGATGCCGACCACCTCCAGCCCGATGTTGGAATGATAGAAGAAGCCGAGATCGCCGACCTTCATGGCGCGCATGTTGTTGCGCGCCTGATAGTTGCGCACGCCATCCCACTCCGCGCCCTTCCGGCCCTTCGCCTTCAGCATCTCGAAGGAGAAGACGTCCGGCTCCGACTTGAACAGCCAGTAGGCCATCACATCGCCTCCGGCGCGTTGAACGTCCAGCTCCACGGGTGGATCTCGACGCTCTCGAACAGGTCCGCCTTGGCATAGGGGTCGTTGGCGGCGATGTCCTGCGCGCCGGCGCGGTCTTCCGCCTCGACGGCGACGAGGCTGCCGAGGGGCTTGCCGTCGTCGCCGAGCAGCGGACCGGCGAATTTCAGCCGGCCGGCCGCGTTGAGCGCCGTCAGATAGTCGACATGCGCCGGCCGGGTCGCCAGCCGCAGCTCCAGCTTGCCGGGCCTGTCCTTGCAGATGAGGGCGAAAATCATGCTCGTCTCCGTTCTGTGCCTTAATCGGCGGCGAATTCGCGCTTCAGCGGCCGCGCCATCAGCGCCGCCACCGCGTCGCCGATGGTGATGCGGCTGGCAAGCAGCGCGTCCACCGCGGCGATGATCGGCGCTTCCACGCCCTTGTCGCGGGCGATGCGGGCGGCGATCCCCGCCGTCGCCACGCCCTCGGCCAGCGGCCGGCCTTCGAGGCTTTCGCCGCGCCCGATGGCGAGCCCGTAGGAGAAGTTGCGCGACTGGGCCGAGCCGCAGGTCAGGATCAGGTCGCCGAGGCCGGAAAGGCCCATCAGCGTCTCCGGCTCGGCGCCGAAGGCGGCGGCGACGCGGCGCAGCTCGACGAAGCCGCGCGTCACCAGCGCGGCCTGCGCGCTGGCGCCGAGCCCTGCGCCCGAGACCGCGCCGGCGGCGATGGCGAGCACGTTCTTCAGCGCCCCGCCGACCTCGACCCCGATCAGGTCGGCGCTGGAATAGCAGCGGAAGGCGGGCGAGGAGAGGAGGCCAGCGAGCCCGGCTGCGCGCGCCTCGTCGCGGGCGGCGACGGTGACGGCGGTGGGCAGGCCGCGCGCCACGTCGGTGGCGAAGCTCGGCCCGGAGAGCGCGGCGACGGGGTTGTGCGGCAGCAGCTTCGCGGCCAGCTCCGACAGGAGCTTGCCCGTGCCGCGCTCGATGCCCTTGGCGCACAGGACGAGCGGGATTTGCGCTTCAAGCCGGCCGGAAAGCGCGTCGAGCAGGCCGCGCATGGCCTGCGCCGGCACGACGGCGAGCACGCAGGCCGCTCCCGCCAGCGCGGCGTCGAGATCGGTGGTGGCTTGAAGCGCCGGGTCGAGGGCAATGCCCGGCAGGTAGCGCGGGTTCTCGTGGCGGGTGTCGATGGCTTCGACGGTCTCGGCGTCGCGCGCCCACAGGGCGCAGCGGTGGCCGGCGCGCACCACCGTCGTCGCCAGCGCCGTGCCCCAGGCGCCGCCGCCCAGAACCGCGATCTTCAGCCGTTCGCCGCTCATGCCTTCGCTCCCCGCCTGCCCGAGCCGACCATGGGCGTCGCCGCCTCGTCCAGCGGCCAGCGCGAGCGCGGCGCGAAGGAGAGGGCGTCGTCCTCGACGAGCCCGGCGCGCATGCGCTCGATGCCGGCCCAGGCGATCATCGCCGCATTGTCGGTGCACAGCCGGAGCGGCGGCGCAACGAGCCTTGCGCCGTGCCGTGCGGCCAGCTCGTCGAGCGCCGCGCGGATCGCCTCGTTGGCCGCGACCCCGCCGGCCACCACCAGCACCGGCTGCGCCACCTGCGGGAAGGCGTCGCGGAAGCGGGCGAGGCTTCTTCCGACGCGCTCGGCCAGCGTCTCGGTGACGGCGAGCTGGAAGGAGGCCGAGATGTCGGCGACGTCCGTCTCCGACAGAGGCGCGATGGCCGAGGCCGCCTGCCGCACCGCCGTCTTGAGGCCGGAGAAGGAGAAGTCGAGCCGCGCCTCGCCCTTGAGCGGCCGGGGAAAGGAGAACCGCGACGCATCGCCGCGCCTTGCCGCGGCCTCGACGCTCGGGCCACCGGGATAGGGCAGGCCGAGGAGCTTCGCCGTCTTGTCGAAGGCCTCGCCCAGCGCGTCGTCGATGGTGGTCGCCCAGCGCTCGTAGCGGCCGACGCCACGCACCAGCACCACCTGCGTGTGGCCGCCCGAGACGAGGAGCAGGAGATAGGGAAAGTCGATGCCGTCGGTCAGCCGCGCGGTCAGGGCGTGGCCTTCGAGATGGTTGACGGGGATGAGCGGCTTGTGCGCGGCGGCGGCGATGGCCTTGGCCGTCATCAGCCCGACGATCAGCCCGCCGATCAGGCCGGGGCCGGCGGTGGCGGCGACGCCGTCGATCCCGGCGAGGCTGGTGCCCGCCTCGGCGAGCGCGGCCTCGACCACGCCGTCGAGCGCCTCGACATGGGCGCGCGCGGCGATCTCCGGCACCACGCCGCCGAAGGCGGCATGCTCCTCGATCTGGCTCAGCACGACGTTGGAGAGGATCGTCGGCGCGCCGGCGGCGTCGAGCGCGACGACGGAAGCCGCCGTCTCGTCGCAACTGGTCTCGATGCCGAGCATGCGCATCATTGCCGTTCCAGCCATTCCCCGATAGGACTGGCCCGACCTATCACGGACGGGACGGCATGCAAACGGAAGTCTTGAGGATCGGAACGCGCGGCAGCGCGCTGGCGCTCGCCCAGGCGCACGAGACGCGGGCGCGGCTGATGGCGGCGCACGCCCTGCCGGAGGAGGCGTTCGAGATCGTCGTCATCTCGACCAGCGGCGACCGCATCCTCGACCGGCCGCTTTCCGAGGCCGGCGGCAAGGGCCTGTTCACCAAGGAGATCGAGGAGGCGCTGCTCGCGGGGCGCATCGACATCGCCGTGCATTCGTCCAAGGACATGCCGACGAAGCTGCCCGAGGGGCTGGAGCTTTCCGCCTTCCTCGAACGCGAGGACGTGCGCGACGCCTTCATCGGCCGCGCCGCGCCGCGCCTTGCCGAGCTGCCGCAAGGGGCCACGGTCGGCTCGTCGTCGCTGCGGCGGCAGGCGCTGATCCGCCGGATGCGGCCGGACCTCGACGTCGTCACCTTCCGCGGCAACGTGCAGACGAGGCTGCGCAAGCTGGAGGAAGGACAGGTCGCCGGCACGCTGCTGGCGCATGCCGGGCTGCGCCGGCTCGGCCTCGCCGGCATCGTCACCGAGCTGCTGCCGCTGGAGACGTTCCCGCCCGCGCCGGGGCAGGGCGCGATCTGCATCGAAAGCCGCATCGGCGACGCCCGCACGCTCGCCCTTCTCGCCGCCATCGGCCATGAGGCCACGGCGCAGGCGCTCGCCTGCGAGCGCGCCTTCCTCGCCGCGCTCGACGGCTCCTGCCGCACGCCGATCGCCGGCCTCGCCCGCATCGACGGCGACCGGCTCGCCTTTTCAGGCATGATCCTGACGCCCGACGGGCGCGAGGTGCACGAGATCGAGGCGGATGGCAGGGCCGCCGACGCCGCGCGGATCGGCGCGGAGGCCGGCCAGCGCATCCGCGACAAGGCGGGGCCGGGCTTCTTCGCCGGCTGGAGCTGATGCGGCGCGTCCTCGTCACCCGCCCGGAGCCGGGCGCGAGCGCGACGGCGGTGCGCCTCGCTGCAAAGGGGTTCGCCCCGGTGGTGCTGCCGCTGACCGAGATCGTGCCCGTGCCGCCGCGCGAGCC
>JALHFU010000234.1:0-4227 GCA_022838525.1 Hyphomicrobiales bacterium
GACTTGAACAGCGGCGGCCGCTGCCATGATGGCCTCGATCACGGCAGCGTCACGGGAAACTATCAGGGGTGCCGACATGCCCACAGTATTGGTAAGCCGCCACCCCGATCGGTCAGCGGAATTCGAAACTGTGGATAACTCGGGGTCCGCGACGATCGGCTGATACCAGGGTCGAGCCGGCGGATGCGCTGAAACCAACCCTGCGCATGATGTCTGGATGCCAAGCGGTCTCTAGGCTCGAATGCATGATCGAAATCGAGAATCTCAGCAAGAGATACGGCCCCAAGCAGGCCGTGGACGACATCTCGTTCACGGTGAGGCCGGGCGTCGTGACCGGCTTCCTCGGCCCGAACGGCGCCGGCAAGTCCACGACCATGCGGATGATCGTCGGGTTGGACCGGCCGACCTCCGGCCAGGCGAAGGTCAACGGAAAGCTGTACGCGGACCACCGCGACCCGCTACACGAGGTCGGGGCGCTGCTGGAGGCCAAGGCTGTGCACACCGGCCGCAGCGCGTACAACCACTTGCTGGCGCTGGCCGCAACTCATTCGATCCCCACGTCCCGGGTCCATCAGGTGATCGAGATGACCGGGCTCGAGAACGTCGCGGGCAAGCGCGTCGGGGGTTTCTCAATGGGCATGGGGCAGCGGCTCGGGATCGCGGCGGCCTTGCTGGGCGACCCGCAGACGCTGATCCTGGACGAGCCGGTGAACGGCCTCGACCCCGACGGCGTGCTGTGGGTGCGGCAGCTGACCCGCTACCTCGCCTCGCAGGGGCGCACGGTGTTCCTGTCCAGCCACCTGATGAGCGAGATGGCGCTCACCGCCGACCGTGTCGTGGTGCTCGGCCGTGGCAAGGTGCTGGCCGACTCATCGATCGAAGAGCTCACCGGTAAGGCGGGCACCACCCGGGTCATGGTCCGCACACCTGCGCCCACCGCTCTCATCAAGGCGATCGCCGGGCCGGGCGTCTCGGTCACCCAGATGCCTGACGGCCTCTTGTCGGTGACGGGCATGCCCGCGGAACAGATCGGCGACGCGGCATTCCGCAATGGGGTGCCGTTGTACGAGCTGTCGCCGGTGCGGGCAAGCTTGGAGCAGGCCTACCTCGAACTGACTCAGGACGAGGTCGAATTCCGGGCGGAGGTGGCGGCGTGATGACCACCGCAACCCTTCCCGTGCCCCTGTCGGTCAAGCCCCGGCTCAGTGCCGCTGGCATCGTCCGCTCGGAGTGGATCAAGCTGCGCAGCGTGCGCTCGACGATGTGGTGCTACGGCATCCTCGTCGTGCTCATGCTCGGCATCGGAGTTCTCATCTCGTGCCTCGCCGACTTCGGTGGCGGGGATGTCACCGGTGACACGGCGCGCTCGATCGTGGTGGCCGCCAGCACCGGTGGCCTCAACGTCGCGGTGCTGATCGTCGCCGTGCTCGGCGCGCTCATCATCACCGGCGAATACGCCACCGGGATGATCCGCTCGACCTTCGCGGCGGTACCCCGCAGGACGGGGGCCATCGCGGCGAAAGCGCTGGTGCTCGCATCCACCACGTTCGTGGCCACCTCCGTCGCGATCTGGCTGACCGCGCTGGTAACCTGGCCGATCCTGGCCGGCAGGGGCGTCGAAGTTCAGCTGAGCGATCCCTCGGTGTTCTTGCCGCTGCTGGGCGGCGCCGTCTACGTGACCATGATCGCCCTGCTCGCGTTCGGCTTCGGCATGATCTTGCGCAGCACCGCAGGGACACTGGCGACCGTACTCGGCCTGATCATGGTCGCACCGCTGATCCTGCAGATGCTGAGTGGGCTCACCCAGGCCGGCTGGCTGACCGACATCAGCGCTCTACTGCCCCAGAACGCCGGCAGCCACCTCTACGCCTACTCCGGAACCGCTGCGCTACCCACCGCCGACACCGGCCGGCTGACCCTGAACGGCTGGAGCGGGTTCGGCGTACTCGCGGCCTGGGATGCGATCGTGTTGAGCGCCGCCCTGATCTTGGTGAAGCGCCGGGACGCGTGACCTCTGCACACCGAACCGAGTTCTGCCCAGGCAGCCGGGCGTCGTCCGCCGGTTCTGGGTCGTCCACCCTCGTCTGACCGACGCTCTGCTGGCCGCACTGTGGGGACTACTTGCTCTGTCCGGAGCGCTCAGAACAGACACCACAGTATCGGCGGACTCATGGCTGGTAGCCGTCATGATCCTGCTGGTCGCTGTGTCTGCCGCCGGGCTCTACTGGCGCCGGACCCGGCCGTTGCTGACCGCCGGGCTGAGCGGAGCAGCGATTCTCGCGTCGATCTGGGCGCCGAACGACATCGTGCTTGCCCCCGCGATCTTCGCTGTCTACTCGGTGACCGTCTACCGTTCGGGCAGAGCTGGGTGGCGGGTCGCCATCGCCCTCGAGGCCGCGGCCGTCCTCGCGGCCGTGCTCGGCGGCGGGATCCCGCGGCCCAGCGGCGGCTTTCATCCGTTCAATCCGGCGCAGAACGCCGGCTCCCCGGACTACGTGTCCCTTCTCGGCTTCGCCGTCCAGTTCGGTGTGATCCTGGCCCTGGCGTTGCTGATCGGCGTCAACGTCGGCAATCGCCGCCGGTACCTCACGGCGCTGATCGACCGGGCGCGCCAACTCGCTGTCGAACGCGACCAGCAGGGCCAGATCGCCGCGGCAGCCGAACGCGCCCGCATCGCCCGCGAAATGCATGACATCGTGTCCCACAGCCTGACCGTCATGATCGCCTTGTCCGAAGGCTCCGCCGTCGCCGCCGAAGCTGCCGCTCCGGATGCGGCCGACGCCATGCGGAAGGCGGCCGCTACCGGCCGGGCCGCGATGGTCGACATGAGACGGATGCTCGGTCTTCTCGGCGGCGAAGCTGCCGCACAGACCGCTCCTCAGCCGGGCTTCGGCGAATTGCCCGAGCTCATCGACAAGTTCCGGTCGCTCGGCGTGCCGGCAACCTACCAGCTCACCGGATCGCAGTCCGTCGACCCGGCGATGCAGCTGGCCACCTACCGCCTCGTCCAGGAGGCGCTGACCAACACGCTGCGCTACTCCCACGGGCCCACCAGGGTTCTCGTCCGCATCGAGCTGGGAGACGGTGCACTGATCGCCTCGGTCACCGACAACGGTCTGCCGGGATTCCCCACCGAACCTGCCGGCACCGGACGAGGGCTACTCGGACTGCGAGAACGCGTCGCGGCACTCGGGGGTACCCTGACCGCGGGACCGCAAGAGGACGGCCGGGGCTGGCGAGTCGAGGCAGCGCTCCCACTGGACGACGGCGAGAAGGTGAACCGATCATGATCAAGGTCCTCATCGCGGACGATCAGGAGTTGATCCGACTCGGCTTCCGCATGGCCCTGGCGGCCCAGGACGACATCTGCGTCGTCGCCGAAGCCTCCGACGGAGCACAGGCTGTCGAGCAGGCTCGGCGGACCCGGCCCGATGTCGTACTGATGGATGTGCGCATGCCCCATGTCGACGGGATCGTCGCGACGGCCTCGATCACCAAGGCCCTGCCGGACACCCGCGTTCTCATCCTGACCACCTTCGACCTCGACGAGTACGCCTTCGCCGCACTGCGCGCCGGGGCCAGCGGGTTTATGCTCAAGGACTCCACGGCGGAGAGCCTGGTCGACTCCGTCCGGGCCGTCGCGGCGGGAGAGGCTGTCATGTCGCCGCGGATCACGCGGCGGATGCTCGACCTGTTCGGGGCGCGGATTCCCGCCGGCACTCCCGCGGACGACCCCGCCATGGCGCTCAGCGCACGCGAACACGAGGTGCTGATCGCCATCGCTCAGGGCAAATCCAATCCCGAGATCGCCGCCGAGTTCTTCATCAGCGAGGCTACCGTGAAGAGCCATGTCGGTCACGTACTTGCCAAGCTTGGCCTGCGCGACCGCATCCATGCTGTGATTTACGCCTATGAACACCATCTCGTGGGATGACGGCAATGAAAGGCTGCGTGCGGACGCGATGACCATCCGGATGATCGTCACTGACCTCGACGGCACCCTACTGCTTCCGGACTTGTCCACCTCGCCGCGTACGCGCCGGGCCATCACTGCCGCCCAGGATGCCGGGATTCTCGTGGTGGCCGCCACCGGACGCTCGGTTGTCGACATGCCGAAGGTGCTGCCGCCGCAACTGCGCGACCTGGCGGTCTGTTCGAACGGCGCGGTCGTCTACAACGCCACCGACGACATCGTGCTCGCTGAGCGTCCCATCGCCGCCGAGGTCT
>JALHFU010000235.1:0-4225 GCA_022838525.1 Hyphomicrobiales bacterium
CTTGAAGCCGAAGGGGCCGTAGACCGCGCCGCCGTCGCCAACCGCCCCGAACCATTCGGGCCGCACTGCCCCGCTGTCGCTCAGCAGGAAGCCGCTTTCATCGGGCTTGACGATCAGCGCTTTTCCGGCGTCACCGGGATTAATCGAAGGCAGATTAACGCCGGCCGCCGCGGCCTCTGCCGCCGCTTGCGCATCTTCGGCCGCGGTCTCGGCGGCCTCCGCTCCCTCGCGCGCTTCGTTTGCGGCGCTGGCGTAGCCTGCCGCATTGGCAATCTCGCTCTGGTCAACACCAGGCCGCACCTTGCCGTCAGGCCCGAACACCAGCGTCTGGCCCGGCATGCCGGGGATCGCGCTGATGCCGCGTGTCACATCGCGCCACAGCTCCTCGAGCACGCTGGCCTGTTTCGACAGCTCCTTCTCGAGCGCCCGGCCGGAAATGGCGCCGCCACGAGTCACCGCGGTCTGACGCCCGTGGAGCCGGGAACCCTGCACGAGGTAATCGCTGGTCGCCGGCACCGCCTCGGCGAACGTCACGGTGAAGTCGTCGAACTCCAGCCCCGCGACCTTATGCGCGGTGACGGCTGCCGTCTGCCAGTCCTCGCCGGCGTGGCGCACGTAGGCGCGCACGTCCTCCGTGTCGAAAATCTTGAAGCCGAAGGGGCCGTAGACCGCGCCGCCGTCGCCGTCGAGGATTTCCGTCTCGCGCGTCGCGCGGGGAAGGGGAAAGGGCTGCTCGTCCATGCGTGCCACCTCGAAATGAGGCTGCCATCATGACTCGCGCCTGCGCGCGTCAATTGGCGGTGCTCCTTTCTCCTGATCACCAACAGACTGGGATCATCAGGGAGGGCAATCATGAAGCCGAGCCGCAACAACCTGGCCGTGGACCGCATCGATACCGAGCTCGCCGAGATAGAGGCGCTGGTCGCCTGCCTGCGCCGCCTGTGGGAGGAGGCCACCCCGGCCGAGCTCGACGAGCTGCGCGAGATCGGCGTCACCGTCTCCTTCGTCATCGCCGACAAGCTAGCAGTCGCCCGCCGTTGCGTGACCGACGCATACGTCTATCGTGTGCCGGCGGGGAGGGGTTAGCGCGTCAGAGTGAGAACATACTCAGGAGCCACACCCTCTCCGATCATGCAGGAGGGGACGAACTCACGACGATAGCCGCGGCAATACACGCTGTCTCTGGGGCAGGCAGTGTATGCGCGACTTTCGCATGCGCTCCGTACAGCAAGGGCGTGCTGGCCGGGATTCTGCCGTTCGGCCGCCTTGCGGCGCGCGGTCAGTTCCTCGAATGACGGAGATGCAGGTGCCGGCGGCGTTACGGTGGGGGTCGGCGGTGCGGCTATAGGTTGGGCGGCACATGCTGCAAGAATCGCAACGACGCCAAGTACACCAAGTCGTTTCATGTTCTTCTCACCCCCACGAGAAGGTAACGATGTTGCCATTGGCTTGAAAAGTCTATCCCTGAATTGCCGCGCCGAGGTCCGGTGCGCGCGTCGGCATTGCCGCGCCGGGCTGCCAGAAGAACTCCTGACCTGTGTTGCGCGCCCAGTTCTTCTGCTGGCGGCGGAAGGCGTCGGCCGCCTCGGGATCGACCAGGTACTGCAGCTGGTCGAGGAACGCGCGCTCGAAGCCGAGCTTCAGGTACCAGATGTTTCCTCCCGGGATCAGGCCCTTCGAGAAGCGCACCAGCTCGCGGCCGAAATGCGTGGTCTCGTCGCTTGCGAGCTGCGCGACGTTGCCGGCGGTCAGGTTCCAGAAGTCGTTCGCCTTGCCCACGAGCGGGCCGGCCAGCGTGGTGGCGAAGCCGCCGCCGAACCGGTTGAGGTCGGCGAACAGGAAGTCGCCATAGATGCCGAGGCCACCGCCCTGCAGCATCGCCGCGCCCCAGAACGACGCGGCCGTTTTCGGATCGCTCGGCCCGCCCATGTCGCGCGGGTCGCGGCCGGCGGCGATCTGCTTCAGCTGCAGCGACAGCCCGCCCAGAAGCGCCGTGGTGAACAGCAGGCTGCCGGCGTAGGCCGCCCCCGCCATGCGGCTCTCGCGCCGGGCGAGCATGGCATGGATGCGCGCGCCGTGGGTCAGGATGACCACGCTGCCGAAGCTCTTGAACTGCGCGAAGCTGCGCAGCATCTCGCCCCAGAACGTGCCGGGTTGCTGGTCGGAAAGCAGGGCCGTCCGGCTGCGGTGCGAGCCGGACGGCACCGCGTATTCCGTCTCCTGCAGCATCATCTCGAGATAGCGCTCCGCCAGCCTCGGGTCGATCCGCTGCGCGATCTCGTTCGGCCGCAGCATGGCGCCGCCGCCCGCCTTGTGCAGCGGCGCCTTGCGGATCAGGTCCCATTCGCGCGGCGAGATGCCGTAGCGCCCGAACGTCCGCTGCAGCGCCTCGGGCAGTTGGTCGAAGGCGTCGCCGACGCGACGGCCGGCCTCAACCTGGAAGGCGAGGCCGAAGGCATGGCGCGCGGCCTGCGTCCACGGCGTCAGGCCGCTCCACGTCAGCACGCGGTCGGCGAGATAGTTGGCCCATTCCGGCCCCTGCAGCGTGCCGACATAGCGCGCCTGCTGCGCGAACACGTGCTGCGCCGCGTCGAGGATCAGGCCGGCTTCCACCGCCTCGCGCCTGGTCGCCGGCGCCATCGCCCGCACCAGGTCGGGCAGCACCGCCGTTTCGGCCGGCAGGCCGGCGAAGCGACGCGCTGCCGCGGCGAATCCGAGGTCGGAGAGGGCCGACAGCGCCGCCTGGCCGAGCACGCCGGCGGTGATGACGGAGCGCGCGGCGCCCAGCATGTTGGCCGCCTTCGTGTTTACCGGCGTGTTGAGGTCGCCGCGCAGCGAGCGCCACACGCGGTCGATGCGCCGCTCGACCTGGGCGGCGCGGTCGAGCGGGTCGCCGCGGCCCGCGAAGTTCGCGGGCTTGCCCACGGCCTTCATCTCGGCCTCGCGCCGCACAGCCTGCTTCAGCCATTCCACGGTGCCGGCCGGGTTCGGGCCCAGCACCTCCATCGCCGCGATGTCGCGCGCCATCATGTTGATGTGGCCCATCATCGCGCCGAAGGCGTCGCCGCCGCCGAAATCGCGCTGGTATTCCATCCACTCGTCGGCCGTGCGGAAGATCAGAAAGCGATGCTCTGCCCGCTGGTTGGCGAGCGCGCCCTTGCCGAAGCGCTGGCGCGAGGGCTGCCGGTCGATCCAGCCGTCGGTCGTGACGCTGTAGTAGATGTCGGTCAGCAGCGCGTCGAGCTCGCGCTCCGTCACCGGCGTGCCGGACAGCGGATGACGCATGCGCGCCAGGTCGAGCTTGGGCCGGATCGATTCCTTCCACACCTCGAGGCCCGCCTTCTTGAGCGCCCGGGCGTCGTGGTGCTGGGGCAGGCCCCAGCGCTCGAGCTTGCCGATCGCCCCGCCCGCGGCGTTGAAGCGCTGGCGCAGCCACTCGGCGGTGTCTTCCCAGGTCTTCGCGAAGCCCTTGGCGGCGACGTCGCCGGTGTCCTCGCCGAAGGCCTCGCGCACGACGTTGTCGAGCTGCGCGGCGTTCCAGCGCGTCTTGTCGCCGCCGAAGGCGCCGCGGCGGAAGTGGTGCAGCGCCGCCTCCATGCGCGCATGCGCCATGCCGGTGATGGCCTTGGCGCGGCCGTCGACCGAGGAGAAGCCGGTGCCGGCCTTCGCCTCGCCGAAATTCTCCAGCTTGGCCAGCGCGGCCGCCGCGACGTCGGCCTCGTCCGTGGCCGTCCGGAACGAGCGGAGCTGCGCGTCGATCTCGCGGATGGAGCGCAGCGACAGCTTCGCCTTCCGCTTCGCGTGCTCGTTCTCGGCTTTCAGCAGCTCGGCCAGCGCGCGCTTCGCCTCCTCGTCGGCCCGCGTCGATGAGCCGTTCGCCTTGGCCTCGCGCAGCCGCTCGAACTCCTCCTTCAGTCGCCGCGCGTCGCCCTGGGAGATTTCCCCGCCGGCGACCGCATTGGCCATGCATTCGTCGAAACGCGCGCTCATGCCTTGCAGGCCTCCACCAATGCCGCCATCGTCTCGCCCTTCGCAATCTCCTCGCGCAGCTCGGCGAGGCTGCGCAGGCCGTCTTCGGTCGGGACCATCAGATCGTCCGACACGCCGCCGGGATCGTCCGCAGCGCGGGCAAGCAGGGCCTCGGCCTCGGCGTCGAGATTGCCATCGTCGCCGGCGCGCCCTATATTCGTGTCAGCCGGCGAAGCGGAAGAGCTGTGTCCGTCCG
>JALHFU010000472.1:0-1123 GCA_022838525.1 Hyphomicrobiales bacterium
GCTGCCGGCGGTCCTGCGGCTCGAAGTGCGCGACAGCACAGGCGGAGCGTGGATCGAAAGCGCCTTCCGCCGGGCGGCGGAAGAGTTCGCCGCGGGCGGCGTGGGCTCGGCCGCCGTGCTCGGCAAGCTGGCCGAACTGCTCTTCGTCGAGGCTGTGCGGCGCTACCTGTCGAGCCTGCCGGCAAGCCACACCGGCTGGCTGGCCGGTCTGCAGGACCGCATGGTGGGCCGCGCGCTGGCACTGCTGCACCGTCGCGTCGCCCACCCGTGGACGACCGAGGAACTCGCACGCGAAGTCGGCCTGTCGCGCTCGGCCTTCGCCGAACGCTTCACCAGCGTGCTCGGCACGCCGCCCATGCACTACCTGGCGAGCTGGCGCCTGCAACTCGCGGCACAACGCCTGCGCGACAGCCCGACGGCGACTGCGCAGATCGCCTTCGAGGTGGGCTATGAGTCCGACGCCGCCTTCAGCCGCGCCTTCAAGCGCGCCTTCGGCATGACACCGGCCGCCTGGCGGCACCAGAGCCGTCGCGGCTGACGATCGCGCCCGAAGCGGCCTGCGAGTCAGCCGGCGAAGGCCCGGTCCCCGGCCGGCGGACTGCCCGACACGCGGTCGCGCCCGGCGCGCTTCGAGGCATACATCCACGCATCAGCCTCGCGGATCAGCTCCTCGAGGTCGTCGTGCCCGCGCCATTCGGCGACGCCGACGCTCGCCGACACCCCAAGGCGCTCGCCGCCGAGCGAGAGGTCGATCGACCGCACCAGCACGATGAACTCCTCGCCGCCCCAACGCGCCGCAATGTCCCCGGCACGGCAGTCACGCTCGATCGCCCGCGCCGCCGCCACCAGCACCGCGTCGCCGATCGAATGGCCGTGGCTGTCGTTGATGCGCTTGAAGTGATCCAGATCGAGCACGATGACCGACAGCGGACGCCCGTGGCGCCGCGCCGTGCTCCACACCGGTGCGGCCTGCTCGGCAAAGGCGCGCCGGTTGCGCAGGCCGGTGAGCGGATCGAGTGCCGCCAGATGCTCCGCCTGCAACTGCTGCACCGTCGCGTCGCCCACCCGTGGACGACCGAGGAACTCGCACGCGAAGTCGGCCTGTCGCGCTCGGCCTTCGCCG
>JALHFU010000236.1:0-4202 GCA_022838525.1 Hyphomicrobiales bacterium
CCGCTCGCCCCGCGCCAGCGGGCGATGATCGACGGCGAGCCGGACGGCGGCCGGCGCATCCGGCATCTGGTGGTGTTCGAGGGCGGCAAGGAACGATAGCAGCCCGCGTCCGGCGCCGGGCCGGGCGTTCCGCCCTCCCCGTCCCGCGATCCTTTTGCTGCGAATCGGCTTCGGCAGCCGGCTATGCCGCTTCCCGGTCGGTGAGGAAATCGAGGATGGCGCTGCAGAAGACGTCGTTGCGGTCGCCGGCGACCATGTGGCCGGCGCCGCCGACGTCGACATAGCTCGCCGAGGGCGCCAGATCGACGAACTCCCTCACATAGTCCTCGTGCACCAGCTCCGACTGCACGCCGCGCACCAGAAGCACCGGCAGGTGCAGGTTCGGCAGTTTGGCGAGCAGGTCCTCCATCGTCTCGCGACCGCGGAAATTGACGTTGCGCTCGCTCTTCATGAACGCCGGGTCCCAGTGCCAGCGGAAGCGGCCGTCGGGATCGAGGCGCAGGTTCTTGCGCAGGCCGTCGAGCGAGCGCGGCCGCTTGCGGTGGGGCATGTAGGCGGCGATAGCGTCGGCGGCCTCCTCCAGCGAGCCGAACCCCTCCTCCATCTGCGCGCCCATGAAACTCTGGATGCGGGCGACGCCGCCGACATCCATGCGCGGCGTGATGTCGACCAGCACGAGCGAATCGAGCAGCGGCCCGTGATGGAGCTCGGCGATCAGCGACGACAGGCCGCCGAGCGACGCGCCCACGGCCGACGGCGCGGCGTGGTAACGCTCGGCCGTCTGCCGGATGACGGCCGCGGCGTCGGCGCCGTAGTCGGCGAAGGTGTAGTTGCCGCTCGAAACCCATTCGCTTTCGCCATGGCCGCGCAGATCGACGGTGATGGCGCGCATGCCGGCGTCGGCGACGCGCTTCGCGGTCATGTCCCAGGCGCGGCGCGTCTGGCCGCCGCCATGGAGGAACAGGACGGGATGGCCGCGGCCGTCCCACACATCTGCGGCGATCCGGTTGCCCTCGGCTCCGGTGAATTCAAGCGATGTCGGCTTCATGAGATCGGATGGTCCTCGAGAAATTGCAGCACCCTGGCCTTCCACGTCCGGTCGCCGACCGACAGCATGTGGTCGCGTCCCTCGATGTCGAAAGCCTCGGCATCGGGCATCAGCGCGGCGAGACGCTGCGCGGAGCCGGCGATGTCGTCCTTCGTGCCCACGCCGATCAGCGTCGGGCAGGCGATGCGCGCCATGTCGTCCTCGGTGACGAGCTCGCGCGAGGTGGCGATGCAGGCGGCGAGCGCCTGCCGGTCGCTCTTCGTCTGGTCAGCGAAGGCGCGGAACACTTTTCCGCGCGGGTGGTCTATCGTTGCCGGGTCAGGCGCGAGCAGCGCCTCGGCGATCGGGTCCCAGTCGCCGACGCCGTCCACGATGCCGTAGCCGAGGCCGCCGAGGACCAGCGTCGCCACCTTCCCAGGATGGGCGAGCGCCAGGAAGGCGGAGACCCGCGCGCCCATCGAGTAGCCGAAGACATGCGCCCGCGCGATGCCGAGATGGTCGAGCAGGGCCGCGGCGTCGCCGGCCATCAGCGACGGCATGTAGTCGGCGGGGTCGTAGCTCCGGGTCGAGCGTCCGTGGCCGCGATTGTCGAGCGCGATGGTGCGGTAGCCGGCCTCGCTCAGCGTCTTGACCCAGCCCGGCGCCACCCAGTTGACGTGATGGGACGACGCGAAGCCGTGGATCAGCAGCACCGGCTCGCCGCTGCCGTTCCCCGGTGCGCGGTCGATATAGGCGATCTCGAAACCGTCGTGATGGAAACTGTGCATGACCCCCGGGCAGTACCTTCCTTCGACCCCTCAGCCTGCGCCGGCGACCCTGTCGATGCGCGGATGGCGCACACGGTCGCCATCGGCGATGCCGGTCTTTTCGGCTGTTCCGGCCTTGAGTTCAAGCACGAAACGCGCCGGAGCCTCCGGAGCGATGGGCGCGATGGAGAAGGGCTCGCCCTTGAGGATGGCGACGATCCGGCCATCGGCGCCGATGAAGACGAGATCGAGCGGCATCGGCGTGTTCTTCATCCAGAACGCCAAGCGGCGCGTCTGCTCGAACACGAACAGCATGCCGTGGTCGTCGCGCATCTCGGTGCGGAACATCAGGCCGGCCGAGCGCTCGCGGTCGTCATCGGCGATCTCGATCGAGAAGCGGCGCTCGCCTCCGGCGGTCTCGATGGTGAGCGGCGCCGGATCGACCGGCAGGATCATCGGCTCGCCTTGCTGGGCGAAGGCGAGGCCGCCCGCCGGTGGCGAGAAGGCGGACAGGACCGCGGCGAAAGCCAGCGCGAGCGCGGCGAGCCCGAAGGAACGCACCATTAAGTCACCCTGTCTGCCGGGGATGGATGGCCAATCAGTGGGAAGCCGGCAGAGTGCCAATGTCCGGATGAATTTCGGCGGCCATAAGGCCCTTCTCGCCGCGGCCGAAACGCACCAGCACCACCTGGCCGGGGCGCAGCTCGGCAATGCCGTAGCGGCGCAGCGTCTCCATATGGACGAAGATGTCCTCGGTGCCCTCGCCGCGCGTCAGGAAGCCGAACCCCTTGGTGCGGTTGAACCACTTGACGAGCGCGCGCTCGAGGCCGCTCTCGGGAGTGACCTGCACATGGGTGCGCTGCATGGGTTGCTCGGCCGGATGGACCGCGCCGGAATTGTCCATCGACACGACCTTGAACGCCTGCAGGCCGCGCTCGCCGCGCCGCACCAGGCATACGACCCGCGCGCCTTCGAGCGCGGTCTGGAAGCCGTCCTTGCGCAGGCAGGTGACGTGAAGCAGCACGTCGCCGATGCCCTGCTGGTCGGGGAGGATGAAGCCGTAGCCCTTGGCGACGTCGAACCACTTGATCGCGCCGGAAATCTCCGTCAGCGCAGCCTCGTTCCCGTCCTCAGGATTCAAGGCTTCGTCATTGGCCGCATACCGCCCTTGCGAGGAGGCCTTGTCCCCCATCCCGACGCACCTTCCCTGCAACCACCCGAATGATTCTGATGTGCAGGATAACACTGCGTCTTTGTAGGTTAGCAAGTGCCATGCCCCAATTATCAACATTTCCTGCCGGCAAAGGCCTTTTGGACGAGCTTTTCCAAGTTGCCGCAAGCGTCTGCGCGCGCCATATCAGGGGACAATCCGGAACAGAGGAAATCGACCCCGATGCGCTATCTGCACACCATGGTCCGCGTGAAGGATCTCGACCACTCGCTCGACTTCTACTGCAACAAGCTCGGCATGAAGGAGGTGCGGCGGGTCGAGAACGAGCAGGGCCGGTTCACGCTGGTGTTCCTCGCCGCGCCGCAGGACGAGGAGACGGGCGTGGCGCGGCACGCGCCGCTGCTGGAGCTCACCTACAACTGGGACCCGGAGGACTACACCGGCGGGCGCAATTTCGGGCACCTCGCCTATGAGGTGGACGACATCTACGCCACCTGCCAGAGCCTGATGGACTGCGGCGTGACCATCAACCGCCCGCCGCGCGACGGCAACATGGCGTTCATCAAGTCGCCGGACGGCATTTCCATCGAGCTGCTGCAGAAGGGCGCGCCCAAGGCGAAGGCCGAGCCGTGGGCCTCCATGGCGAACACCGGAAGCTGGTAGGCGGGACCGGACCGGCCCTCACCGTCAACACTTGCCGTCAGCGCTTGCGGCGCTTCGCCTCGTCGATCAGCATGTTGGCGATCTGCATGCGCAGCGCCGCGCGCTCGCGCATCTCCTCGGGCATGCGGTCGGGATGGTAGCGCATGGCGAAGGCGCGCCGGGCGCGGTCGAGGTCCTCGGGCTTGCTCTTCGCGTCGATCCCGAGCTCGCGCGAGATCGACTGCGGGTCGAGGAAGAACAGATCCTCCAGCGCCGGCTGCAGGTCCGGCGCCGTGGCCTGCGCGGCCGGCTTCTCCTTCGACGCCTGTCCGTTCGTCGCCTGTCCGTTCATCGCTTGGCCGTTCGTCGCCGGTCCGGCGGCGTTCTCGCGGTATTCGCGCATCACCCGGTCGGCGGAACAGGGCGCGTTCTGCGCCCGCAGGCGCTCGATCTGGGCCAGCATGTCGACCCGCAGCGACGGGGCGGCAAGGTCGTCATCGTCCCCCTCCTCGGCTTCGGCCGAGGCGGCGAGCAGATCGTCCAGCAGTTCGGTGAAATCGAGCTCGGCCTTGGCGCCCACCGAAACCTCCATCCG
>JALHFU010000036.1:0-22180 GCA_022838525.1 Hyphomicrobiales bacterium
CGCATCTCTTCTTCTCCCGGAGTTGCCACACCTAATCTGAAGAAGACGCCATACGGAACCTTATCGAGGAAACAGGAGAAATCCTCCTTCAATAGCTTCACTCAAACATCTGTACAGCGGATTTAGCACAAGCAGGCTTAGTAGCAGATCCACTGGAATCGTAAGTGATCGCACCTGATTGTCTATGACGGAATAAACTTATAATAACTCTAAAAAGCCTCAGTCAATTGGATTTAGACGGGCCTTTTTTGGACTTCGGAGCAATTCGATGTATTAATCATTTTGAATTAATCAGGGTTACGAAAGGGTGAACCGCACCACATGAAGGCCCCGCCGCTTCGCAACCCCTGCCTCCGCGCGTGTCCTTTTTGGCATCGCACGTCGGCTGCCGCATCCCTTGCCCTGCGTTGAAAAGGGCAAAAGCGGCGAGAGTTTGACCTGAAGAAGACGGCCCGGAAGCGGCCGGGACGGCGCTGGATCGTTTCACCGTTTCATGGAAACCGTAAAGCGATCCATCCCTTTGTCCTTCCGCAATTCCGGGCGGAAAACCGCTTCGCACTTTTCCCGAATTGCTCTAGGCGTCGACGTCCTCCAGCGCCCCGCGAGCCATCTCGCGATGGGCGGGCGTGATGTGGGCGCGGATCGCGGCGATGGCCGCCGTCAGCACGGCGACGTCGTCGGTGAAGCCGAAGCCGGCGATGAAATCCGGGATCATGTCGGCGGGCATGACGAAATAGGCGAGCGCTGCGAGCAGCGTGCCGCGCGCCCTGAGCGGCGTGCGGTGGTCGAGCGCGGCGTAGTAGGCGGCGACGACCTCCGGCATGAACGGAACCTGCCGCGCGGCGCGCTTCGCCGTGCGCCAGAACTTCGCGCGCACGTCGGCCTCGCGGCGGGCATCCTCGCGGGCGCCGGCCGGCTTCAGGATCTCGTCGAGCTTGGCCTCGTTCATGGCAGGAAAGCCTCCGTCTCTGCGACGGAAGATGGGGGCGCAGAACCGCCGATGCAAGATTATGGCGATCCGATCAGCGCGCCGGGCCGCCGAAGCGGGGCCGCCCCCGCAGGAGCGTCGCCAGCGCGAGGAGCCGCCCGGCCAGCGCGGCCTTTCCCTCGCCGAATGCCGCCGCCCTCAGCGTCATCGCGCGGCGCACATAGAAGTCCGTGTCGATCGATCCGTCCTCCCTGCGGCGGATGTCGGCATCCCGACGACGGTCGCTGATCGTGGTCATGGCTGGCTCCTTCACCGTGTCGAGGCAACCCTAGCCGGCAGCCTGCGCCGCCGCTTGACCGCGGCCTTGCCGTTTCCCTGCGGTCTTCCTGTCTTTTGCCCTGTCTTTCGTCCCAAGCGCCGCGCTCCCGTTCCGGGCTTGGCCGCGCCGTGGTAGAAAAGGACATGCGCTATCTTTTCGGCGACTACGCACTGGTGCCGGAAACCCGCGAGCTTCTGGCCGCCGGACAAGCGTGCCCGATCGAGCCGCAGGTCTTCGACCTGCTGGCCTTCCTCTTGCGCGAGCGCGACCGGGTCGTGTCGCGCGACGACCTGATCCGCGCCGTCTGGAACGGCCGGATCGTCTCCGATTCGGCGGTCAGCGCCCGCATCAGCGCGGCGCGCACGGCGATCGGCGACGACGGCGCGCGGCAGCGATGGATCAGGACGATGCCGCGGCGCGGCTTCCGCTTCGTCGGCACGGTCGCGGAGGCGGACGCGCCGGGAGCCGCAAGGTCCCTCCCGCCTGCGGCCGCCGAGAACCACCAGCGCGTCGCCTTCTGCCGCTCGGCCGACGGAACGCGCATCGCCTACGCGACCGGCGGAACCGGCTATCCGCTGGTCAAGGCCGGGCATTGGCTGACGCATCTGGAGCACGACCGGCGGAGCCCGCTCTGGCGGCCGCTGCTGGAGCGGCTCGAGCGGCGGTTCAGGCTGATCCGCTACGACCAGCGCGGCAACGGGCTTTCGGACTGGGAGGTCGCTGATTTCGGTTTGGAGCGTTTCGTCGAGGATCTCGAGGCGGTGGTCGAGGCGGCGGGGCTCGACCGCTTCGCCCTCTACGGAACGTCGCAGGGCGCACCGATCGCGATCGCCTATGCCCACCGCCACCCCGGGCGGGTGAGCCATCTCATCCTGCACGGAGGCTATGAAAAAGGCCGCCTCGTGCGCGCCTCCGAAAGGGAGCGCGCCGAGGGCGACGCCATCCTGACGCTGCTGCGCCACGGCTGGGGGCGGCGCGGCAGCCCCTTCATCGACGCGTTCGCCACGATGTTCGTGCCCGACGGCAGCCGCGAGCAGATCGATTCGCTGGTCGAGCTCCAGCGACAGACGACCTCGCCGGAAAACGCGGCGACGCTGCGCGCGGCGATCGACCGCTTCGACGTCAGCGACCTCGTCGAAGAGATCGAAGCGCCGACGCTGGTCATCCATTCCCGCGACGACGGCGTGCAGCCGCTCGACCAGGGCCGCCAGCTCGCCGCGCGGATTCCCGGCGCCGAATTCCTGCTGCTCGAAGGCCGCAACCACGTGGTGCTGCCGCAGGAGAAGGCGTGGCCGGTCCTGTTCGAGACGATCGACCGCTTCGTTCTCGGAGAGCCGGCAACCGCGTAGATCGTCTCACGGCTTCACGGAAGCGGCGAAGCGACCGGCCTCGGGGGAAAGGGGACTCAGCCGGCGGCGATGGCGTCCATGCGGCGGGCGAGCTCGAAATCGAGCGCGGTCAGGCCGCGCGCGGAATGGGTGGTCAGCCGCACCTCGACCCGGTTGTAGACGTTCGACCATTCGGGATGGTGGTCGAGCTTCTCGGCGACGAGCGCCGCCCGCGTCATGAAGCCGAAGGCGGCGTTGAAATCGCTGAAGGCGAAGCGCCTGAGGATGGCGCCGCCGCCCTCCTCCAGGGTCCAGCCGTCGAGCGCGGCGAGCGCCGCCTCGACCGCTTCCGCATCGAGCCGGTCGCGGGTCACGGCCGCAGCACCCGGCGCGCGGCGGCGTCGGCGCTGCCCGCCGCCTCGGCGGCAAGAAGCGGCCACGCCTCCTCGACGATGTAGGGGCCGCCGCCGACCGACTCGCGCGAGGACATCAGCACGAAGCGGCCGACCCGGAACGGCATGGTCGCGAAGTTGCCGCGGCCCGACAGATAGTGGGCGACGTCGCCGGCGCTGGCATTGCGCAGCCGCGCCAGCGTGACGTGCGGCACGAACTTGCGCGGATCGGCCGGCAGGCCGAGGCGCTGGCAGATGCGCTCGATCTCGGCCTGGAGCGCGGTGAGGTCGGGCGACGGCGACACGCCGGCATAGACCGAATGCGGCTTTCTCGAGCCGAAGGCGCCGACGCCGGACAGCGTCAGCGTGAAGGCCGGCCGGCGCACCCGGTCGAGCGCGTTGGCGATCTCGTCGGCGACATGGCCCTCGACGTCGCCGATGAAGCGCAGCGTGATGTGGTAGTTCTCGACGTCGATCCATCGTGCGCCGGGCAGGCCGCCGCGCAGGAGCGAGAGCGAGAGGGCGGCGTCGCGCGGAATTTCGAGGGCGGTGAAAAGTCGCGGCATGGAGACGCCTCCTCGAATCGACTGCTGTTGCCAAGCGAATCATCGTTCCAGGCAACGGGCAAGCTGTTTTGCACGGCCGCGGCGGCGGCCTGTGGATCGCGCCCGCCCTCACCCGCCGTTGGGCAGCGCGGCCTCGCCGGCCAGCACCGCCTCGATCACCGGCAGGAAGCCCTCCACCATGCGGTCGACGCCCTCGGCGTTGGGGTGCATGCCGTCGGGCAGGAGCAGGCCCGCCTCGGCGGCGACGCCGTCGAGGAAGAACGGATAGAACGGCAGGCCGTAGGTCTCGGCCAGGCGCGGATAGATCGGGTTGAATTGCGCAGCATAATCAGCGCCGAGATTCGGCGCGGCGAGCATGCCGGCCAGCACGACCGCGATGCCGCGCTCGCGCAGGCGCTCGATCATCGCGACGAGGTTCTTCTCCGTCACCTCGGGGCGGATGCCGCGCAGCATGTCGTTGGCGCCGAGCTCGAGGATGACGATCCGCGTGTCGTCGGGCACCGACCAGTCGAGGCGGGACAGGCCGCCGCTCGACGTGTCGCCGGAAACCCCGGCATTGGCGATCAAAACATCGTGACCGCGCGCCTTCAGCGCCGTTTCGAGCTTCTCCGGGAAGGACTCGCCCGGCGCAAGCTGGTATCCGGCCATCAGGCTGTCGCCGAAGCCGACGATGCGCACCGGCTCGGCCACGGCCCATGCGGTCATGGCGGCGAGGCCCATGGCCGCGGCGAGAAAAAGCCGACGAAAGCGTTTGAAAGCCATACGATCCAACCCATATCCGACCGACGCCAGGAACTCATATAGGAAGACCCGCCCGTGACAGAAGCCGTAATCCGGATGAAGAACGTTTCCCTGACGCTGGGCGAGGGCGCTTCCTCCGTCCATGTGCTCAAGGGCGTGAGCCTCGACGTGGCGCGCGGCGAGGCGACCGGCATCGTCGGCCCCTCCGGCTCGGGCAAGTCGACGCTGCTGATGGTTCTGGCCGGGCTGGAGCGGGTCGATTCCGGCGAGGTGTGGATCGCCGGCGAGCGCATCGACGGCCGCAGCGAGGACGAGGTCGCGGCCTTCCGCGGCCGCACCGTCGGCATCGTCTTCCAGTCGTTCCACCTGATCCCCAACATGACGGCGCTGGAGAACGTCGCCGTGCCGCTGGAGCTTGCCGGCCACCCCGATCCGTTCGGCGTCGCGCGGCGCGAGCTGGAGGCGGTCGGCCTCGGCGAGCGGCTGACGCACTATCCGGGCGAGCTTTCCGGCGGCGAGCAGCAGCGCGTGGCCATCGCCCGGGCGCTGGCGCCCGAGCCGGCGCTGCTGATCGCCGACGAGCCGACCGGCAATCTCGACCAGGCGACCGGCCGGCAGATCGCCGACCTCATCTTCTCCAAGGCCGAGGAGCGCGGCATGACGCTGGTGCTCGTCACCCACGACACGACGCTCGCCGCGCGCTGCACGCGGCAGGTCGCCATGCGCTCCGGCCGCATCGAGACGCCGCCGGCGCTCGCCGCCGTCCCGGCCTGAGCGGGGATAGGCCATGACCCTCGCCCGCTCGCTGCGGCTTGCCGTCCGCTTCTCGCTGCGCGAGATGCGCGGCGGCCTTTCCGGATTCCTGATCTTCATCGCCTGCATCGCGCTCGGCGTCGCCGCCATCGGCGGCGTCAACTCGCTCGCCCGCGCCATCTCGACCGGCATCGAAGCGCAGGGGCGGGACCTCCTCGGCGGCGACATCCGCTTCCAGCTCATCCACCGCGAGGCGGACGCGCGCGAGGCCGCGTTCATCGCAAGCCTCGGCACCGTCGCCCGCAGCGCCAACATGCGCTCGATGGCGCGGCTGCCCGACGGCTCGGACCAGACGCTGGTCGAGGTCAAGGCCGTGGACGGCCTCTACCCGCTCTACGGCACGTTCGTGGCCGAGCCCGCCCTGCCGCTCGCCGACATCTTCGCCGAGCGCGGCGGCGTACACGGTGCGGCGGCGGCCGACATGCTGCTCTCGCGGCTCGGCCTCGAGATCGGCGACCGCATCCGCCTCGGCGACGCCGACTACGAGCTGCGCGCCCGGATCGTCAGCGAGCCGGACGCGATCTCCGACGGCTTCGGGCTGGCGCCGCGGCTGATGATCTCGCTCGACGCGCTCGCGGCCTCGGGCCTGATCCAGCCGGGAAGCCTGGTCGAGCACGCCTACAAGATCCGCCTGCCGGAAGGCACGAGCGAGGCCGGCCTTCAGGCGATCCGCGAGCGCGCCTCGGCCGAATTCCCCGAGGCGGGGTGGAGCATCCGCGGCCGCACCAGCGCCGCGCCGTCGCTGTCGGCCAATGTCGAGCGCTTCTCGCAGTTCCTGACGCTGGTCGGGCTGACGGCGCTGGTGGTCGGCGGCGTCGGCGTGGCCAATGCGGTGCGCGCCTATCTCGAGAGCAAGCGCGGCGTCATCGCCACCTTTAAGAGCCTCGGCGCGTCGGGCCGCTTCGTGTTCATGGTCTATCTGGTGCAGATCCTGATGATCGCCGGCATCGGCATCGCCATCGGCCTGGTGCTGGCGGCGCTGATGCCGCCGGCGGCGGAGAGCTTCCTCGCCGCCGTGTTCCCGGTGCCGATGGAAGGCGGCATCCATGCCGGCGCGCTCGGCCTTGCCGCGCTGTTCGGCGTGCTGGTGACGCTCGCCTTCGCGCTGATGCCGCTCGGGCGCGCCCGCGACGTGCCGGCGACGGCGCTGTTCCGCGAGATGGGCTTCGACGGGCGCGGCCTGCCGCGGCCGGTCTATCTCGTCGCCGTGGCGGCGCTGGCCGCCGTGCTCGCGGCGCTCGCCATCCTCACGGCCGGCGACCGGCGCATCGCCGTCATCTTCGTCGGCGCGGCCGTCGGCGCCTTCGTGGTGCTGCGGCTGGTCGGCGTGGCCGTTCAGTGGCTGGCGCGCCGCAGCCCGCGCGTGCGCTCGACCGCGCTCAGGCTCGCCATCGGCAACATCCACCGCCCCGGCGCGCTGACGCCGTCGGTGGTGCTGTCGCTCGGCCTCGGGCTGACGCTCCTCGTGACGCTGGCGCTGATCGACGGCAATCTCAGGCGCCAGATCACCGGCAGCCTGCCGGCGCATGCGCCGAACTTCTTCTTCGTCGACATCCAGAGCGGCGAGGTCGAGGACTTCGCCGCCCTCGTCGCGGCGGAGGCGCCGGACGGCAAGCTGGTGCGGGTGCCGATGCTGCGCGGCCGCGTTATGGCGCTGAACGGGGTGGACGTGCGCGAGCTGCAGGTGCCGCCGGAGGGGGCGTGGGTGCTGCGCGGCGACCGCGGCATCACCTATGCCCGCAACGTGCCGGAGAACTCGACGCTGTCGCAGGGCGAATGGTGGCCGGACGGCTACGACGGCGAGCCGCTCGTCTCCTTCGCCGCGCAGGAAGGCCGCGAGCTCGGCCTCAAGCTCGGCGACACGGTGACGGTGAACGTGCTCGGCCGCAACATCACCGCGCGCATCGCGAGCTTCCGCGAGGTGCAGTGGGAATCGCTCGCCATCAACTTCGTGATGGTGTTCTCGCCCAACACCTTCGCCGGCGCGCCGCATTCGTGGCTGGCGACGCTGTCCGACCCGCAGGCGACGCCGGCCGAGGAGGCGCAGCTCTTGAATGCCATCACCCGCGCCTTCCCGGCCGTCACCAGCGTGCGCGTCAAGGACGCGCTCGACATCATCAACGGCATCGTCGCCCAGCTCGGCACGGCGATCCGCGCCGCGGCGGCGATCGCGCTCGTCGCCTCGGTGCTGGTGCTGTCGGGGGCGCTCGCCGCCGGCAACCGCGCCCGCATCCACGACGCCGTGGTGCTGAAGACGCTGGGGGCGACGCGGCGCATGCTGATCCGCGCCTTCTCGCTCGAATATGCGCTGATCGGGCTGGCGACGGCGGTGTTCGCGCTGGCCGCGGGCGGGGTGGCGGCATGGTTCGTGGTGGCGCGCATCATGTCGCTGCCGTCGGCCTTCCTGCCGGAGGTGGCGCTGTTCACCGTGGCGCTGGCGCTGGTGCTGACGGTTGGATTCGGCCTCGTCGGCACGTGGCGGGTCCTGGGCCACAAGGCCGCGCCGGTGCTGCGAAATCTCTGAAAAAGCGCCTGCCGGAGACGATCACGCCGCATTTCAGGACGCAACGGGCCTTGTCGTCGCCACGAAGAACCATCATATTTGCCCACAGGCATGCTGGAGTTCCGCCAGCGGCGCCTGGGCGCGTGCCCGACACCCGACGGAACATGAGCAGAAAAGAGGAACCAATGGCTGATCTTCGCAACTACCAGGCTCGCGTCGCGACCGCCGGTGCGCGCGCCGATGCCGCAATCGACGAGGGCCTGCGCGCCTACATGATCAGGGTCTACAACCTGATGGCGCTCGGTCTTGCGATCACCGGCTTCGCCGCCCTCGGCACCGTGATGCTTGCCACCACCACCGACCCGGCCGCCGCCGTCGCCACGCTCGGCAACGGCAAGATGCTGACGGGGCTGGGCGCGGCCCTCTACGGCTCGCCGCTGCGCTGGGTCGTGATGCTTGCGCCGCTGGCGATGGTGTTCTTCCTGTCCTTCCGCGTCGACAGGATGAGCGTCTCCACCGCACAGACCACCTTCTGGGCCTTCGCCGCCGTGATGGGCATCTCGCTGTCGTCGATCTTCCTGGTCTTCACCAGCGCGTCCATCGTGCAGACCTTCTTCATCACCGCCACCGCCTTCCTGGCGCTGTCGCTCTACGGCTACACCACCAGGCGCGATCTGTCGGGCTTCGGCTCGTTCCTGATCATGGGCGTGTGGGGCCTGATCCTGGCGATGCTGGTCAACATCTTCCTGCAGTCGTCGGCGCTCCAGTTCGCCATCTCGGCGATCGGCGTGCTGGTGTTCGCGGGCCTGACCGCCTACGACACCCAGCAGATCAAGGAGATGTACTACGAGGGCGACGGCGCGCTGGTCGCCGGCCGCAAGGCGATCATGGGCGCCCTGCGCCTCTACCTCGACTTCATCAACATGTTCATGTTCCTGCTGCAGTTCCTCGGCAACCGCGAGTAACGGGCAGGCGCGGCCTGCGGGCCGCATGAACGGCAACAGGGGCGGTCGCGAGGCCGCCCCTTTTCGCATCCGGCGACGGCGCGGCGCGTTGCAGCCCTTCCGTCCGCCCGATTGTGAAGGAGACGCGAGCATGGACCGATTCACCGGCGGCTGCCTGTGCGGCAACGTCCGGATCGTGGCGACGGGGCGGCCGTACCGGGTCGGCCTTTGCCACTGTCTCGACTGCCGCAAGCATCACGGGGCGCTTTTCCATGCTTCCGCGGTGTTCCCGCAGGATGCGGTGACGGTCACCGGCGAGACGCGCGACTATGCCGGGCGGTTCTTCTGCCCCCGCTGCGGGTCGACCGTCTTCGGGCGCAGCGCAGACGAGATCGAGGTCAACCTCGGGTCCCTCGATGCCCCCGACCAGCTGAGGCCGACCTACGAGCTCTGGACCGTCCGCCGCGAATCCTGGCTGCCGCCGTTTCCGCTCAAAAGACGCTACGAGCGCGACCGCGACGCCGCGAGCCGCTTCGAGGAGTAGGCCGCGCGACCGGCAGGCGGGCCCGCCTCGACGGCATCCATCTTGCCGGGCGGCGGGAATGTGCGAAGATGCCGCCGGCCCTTCCCATTCGCGGAGGCGGCCGGCTATACTTCGCCATCCCGAACGATCTTTCTGGTGATTGATGCCTCCCGTGCAGAAGAAGGAAATCCGCCCCGCCGGCCGCGGAACGCGCATGCGCGTGCCCGAATTCGTCAAGAAGCTGCGCGGCGTCAGGAACTGGAAGGAGGCGACCGCCTGGCTCGAATGGCGCGGCATCGAGGACATCGAGTGCATCACGCCCGACCAGGCCGGCGTGGCGCGCGGCAAGATGATGCCGTCGAAGAAGTTCACCTCCAACACCTCGCTGGCGCTGCCTTCGGCCGTGTTCATGGCGACGATCTCCGGCGGCTATCCCGAGGACGGCAACGGCTTCTCCTACCCGGAGGACGACGGCGACCTGAAGCTCGAGCCCGACCTGTCGACGCTGTCGATCGTGCCATGGGAGAGCGACCCGACGGCGCAGGTGATCTGCGATCTCGTGCATCAGGACGGCCGCTCGGTCGAGTTCACGCCGCGCAACGTGCTGCGCCGCGTGGTCTACGCCTATGCCAGGCGCGGCCTCCGGCCGGTCGTGGCGCCCGAGATCGAGTTCTACCTCGTCAACAAGAACCCCGACCCCGACTATCCGCTGACCCCGCCGGTCGGCCGCTCCGGACGGGCCATCGGCGGCGGGCAGGGCTACTCCATCGCCGGCGTCAACGAGTTCGACGAGCTGATCGACGACATCTACCACTTCTCCGAGGCGCAGGGGCTGGAGATCGACACGCTGATCCACGAGGAGGGCGCGGGCCAGCTCGAGATCAACCTGCGCCACGGCGACCCGGTCGAACTTGCCGACCAGGTGTTCATGTTCAAGCGCACCATCCGCGAGGCAGCGCTCAAGCACGACACCTACGCCACCTTCATGGCCAAGCCGATCCAGGGCCAGCCGGGCTCGGCCATGCACATCCACCAGTCGATCCTCGACAAGAAGACCGGCCGCAACATCTTCAGCGACGCCGAGGGCGGCGAGACGCCGGCCTTCCGCCACTTCATCGGCGGCATGCAGCGCCACATCCCCAACGCGCTCGTCATGTTCGCGCCCTACGTCAATTCCTACCGCCGGCTGACGCAGGGGGCCTCCGCCCCGGTCAACACCAAATGGGGCTACGACAACCGCACCACCGCCTTCCGCGTGCCGCGCTCGGACCCGGCGGCGCGGCGCGTCGAGAACCGCATCCCCTCCTCCGACGCCAACCCGTATCTGGCGCTCGCCGCCTCGCTCGCCTGCGGGCTGATCGGCATGATCAACGAGATCGAGCCGGACGCGCCGGTCGGCACCACCGCCAACGAGGACGACATCGACCTGCCGCGCGGCCTGCTCGAGGCGGTCGAGCTGTTCGAGGGCGACGACGCGCTGCGCGAAATGCTCGGCGTCTCCTTCGCCTCGACCTACGCCGCGATCAAGAAGGCCGAGTTCGAGACCTTCATGGAGGTCATCAGTCCGTGGGAGCGGGAGTATCTGTTGCTGAATGTGTGAGGAGGTAAGGGAGTAGGGGAAGAGGGGAGTAAGGGAGTAGGGGGATGTCTGAAGGAAAGGGTTCGTACAGGGATCTGCTGGTCTGGCAACAAGCGATGGACCTCGCGGTCGCCGTTTATGACGTCACCAAGTCTTGGCCTCGGGAGGAGCAGTACGGGCTTACCAGCCAAGTCAGGCGCTGCGCCGGTTCAGTTCCGGCCAACATCGCTGAAGGCTACGGCCGTGAAGTTCGAGGCTCCTATCAGCAATTTCTGCGTATCGCCCAAGGCTCCCTGAAGGAACTCGAAACCCATCTCCTCCTTGCCGAGCGAGCAGGCATAGCACCCGGCGGGACCACCGAGCCGCTCCTGGCGAGTTCCGAGAGTGTCGGAAAACTGCTGCGATTATTGATTAGAAAGCTCTCCTAAACCTGAGTTCCCTTAATCCCTTAATCCCCTACTCCCTTAGCGCCATGCCCCACCAATCCCCCATCTCCCCCGGTCTCTCCTGGTACGAGGCGTCGCTTGCGGAGCGGCCGGAATATGCGGCGCTCGACGGCGACCGGCGGGCGGACGTCGTCGTCATCGGCGGCGGCTTCACGGGGCTTTCGGCGGCCGCGCATCTGGCGAAGGCGGGGGTGGATGTCGTGCTGATCGAGGCGCACCGCTTCGGCGACGGGGCATCGGGGCGCAATGGCGGCCAGCTCGGCACCGGCCAGCGCGCCTGGGCCGAAGAGACCGAGGCGGAGCTGGGCTTCGCGCGCGCCAAGGCGCTGTTCGATCTGGCGGAGGAGGCCAAGGCGCATCTCCTCGGCTTCGCCGAAGGGCACGGCATCGACATCGAGTTCATGCCCGGCCAGATGTCGGTCGCGCACAAGCCGCGCTACGTGAAGGACTACCGCAACCATGCCGAGGTGATGGCCGGCCGCTTCGGCTATCCGCACATCTCGTTCATGGATGCGAAGGAGACGGCGGAGCGCGTCGGCTCGACGCGGTTCTTCGGCGGCATCCGCGACACCGGCACCGGCCACATCAACCCGCTGAAGCTGGTGGTCGGCACGGCGAAGGTCGCGGCGGCGGCGGGCGCACAGCTCTTCGAGAACACCAAGGCCACCGGCATCTCCGCGGCGAACGGCAGGGTGACGGTGACGACGCCCGCGGGCACCGTCACCGCCGACAAGGCGCTGGTCGCGGTCAACGCCTATGGCGGCGACCTGGAGCCCGTCAGCGCGGCGCATGTGATGCCGATCGGCTCGTTCATCGGCGCGACGCCGCCGCTCGGGCCCGACAGCCCGGTTCTGCCGGGCCTGGAATCGGTCGACGATTCGCGCTTCGTGGTGCGCTATTTCCGCCGCGACAAGGAGGGGCGGCTCCTGTTCGGCGGGCGCGAGATCTATGCGCCGGGCGACCCGCAGGACATTTCCGTCCACATCCGCCGGCAGATCGCCGAGATCTATCCGGCGCTGAAGGACGTCGAGATCACCCATGCCTGGGGCGGCTATGTCGGCATCACGCTGCCGCGCACGCCCTTCGTGCGCGAGGTGATGCCGAACGTCATCTCGGCCGGCGGCTATTCCGGCCACGGCGTCATGCTGTCAAACTTCGTCGGCAAGCTCTATGCCGAGACGGTGGCCGGCAACCCCGACAGGCTGAAGCTGTTCGAGGAGCTGAAGATACCGCCCTTCCCCGGCGGCCGGCGCTTCCGCGCGCCGCTCCTCTTCCTCGCGCTCAACTGGTTCGCGCTGCGCGACCGGTTCTGACCCCGTTCAGGCGGCCGCTGCGATCTTCCTGACGATGACGCTGCCGGCGGAGTAGCCGGCGCCGAAGGAGCAGATGACGCCGAGGCTGCCGGCGGCGAGGTCGTCGGAGAATTTGTGGAAGGCGATGATCGAGCCGGCCGAGGAGGTGTTGGCGTAGTCCTGCAGCACGTTGGGCTGCTCGGCACGCGTCGGCTCGCGGCCGAGCACCTTGGCGCCGATCAGGTCGTTCATGCTCTTGTTGGCCTGGTGCAGCCACATGCGGTCGAGGTCGGCGGGAGCGACCCCCTCGTCGGCGAGGTGCGACAGCATCAGCTCCGTCACCATCGGCACCACCTGCTTGAACACCTTGCGGCCTTCCTGCCGGAACTGCATGTCGCGGCGGTCCTGCATATGGCCCTCGCGGGTGCGGCGCAGGAAGCCGTTGTTGTTGCGGATGTTGTTGGAGAATTCGGTGATGCAGCGGGTGGAGAGGATTTCCCACGCATTGTCCGACGTCACCATGTCCGCCCGCTGGAGGACGACCGCCGTGCAGACGTCGCCGAAGATGAAGTGGCAGTCGCGGTCGCGCCATTCGTGGTGGCCGGAGGTGATCTCGGGGTTGACCATCAGGATGACGCGGGCCGAGCCCGAGCGGATCATGTCGGCGGCGGCCTGGATGCCGAAGGTCGCCGACGAGCAGGCGACGTTCATGTCGAAGGCGAAGCCCCTGATGCCGAGCGCCTGCTGCACCTCGATGGCGATGGCCGGATAGGCGCGCTCGTGGTTGGAGGCGGCGCAGATGACGGCGTCGATGTCGGCGGCGGCGAGGCCGGCCCGCTCCATCGCCTCCTTCGCCGCGGCCACGGCGATCTCGGCCATGATCGACAGCTCGTCGTCGGAGCGCTCGCGCAGGATGGGGCGCATCACGTCGGGATCGAGCACGCCCGTCTTGTCCATGACGTAGCGGCGCTCGATGCCGGACGCCTTGACGATGAACTCCTCGCTGGAGAAGGGCATCGGCTCGGCCGTGCCGGCGGCGATGGCCTCGGCGTTCAGCGCGTTCTGCCGTTCGGCATAGGCGTTGTAGGAGGCCACCAGCTCGGCATTGGTGATGACGTCCGAGGGCGTGAAGAGCCCGGTTCCGCTGATCGCGACCCTGTGCATGGCGTTTCCCGTCTATGTTCTTGTCTTCACTCTCTCTTACACGAGGAAACGCCGGAGGAAAGCGGGCAGAACGCCGCCATGAAAACGGCGGCCGGGAAAACCGCGGCCGCCGTCGGGAACCGTTCGCTCCGCCTCAGATGCAGCGGCCGCCATCGACCTCGAGCGCGACGCCGGTGATGAAGGCGGCCTCGTCGGAGGCGAGCCACAGCGCGGCGTTGGCGATGTCGAGCGGGGTCGACAGCCGGCCGAGCGGGATCGAGGCGCGGAACTTGGCGCGCAGCTCCGGCGTGTCCTCGCCCATGAACTGGGCGAGCATGCCGGTCTCGCCCGCGACCGGGCACAGGCAGTTGACGCGGATGTTCTTCGGCGCGAGCTCGACCGCCATCGACTTGGTGGCGGTGATCGCCCAGCCCTTGGAGGCGTTGTACCAGGTCAGGCCAGGGCGCGGCCTCAAGCCCGCGGTCGAGGCGGTGGTGATGATCGAGCCGCCGCCCTGGCTTTCCATGATCGGCACCACGGCGAGCGTCGAATAGTAGATCGCCTTCATGTTGACGGCGGTGATCAGGTCGAAGGTCTCCTCCTCGACCTTGAGCAGGTCGCCGTTGCGATGGGTGTAGCCGGCATTGTTGACCATGGTGTCGATGCGGCCGAAGGCGTCCACGGCGAGCGCCACCATGCGCTCGATCTCGGCGCGCTGCGACACGTCGACCTGGACGGCGACGGCGGCGTCGCCGATCTCGCCGGCCACGCGCTCCGCGCCCTTGAGGTTGAGGTCGGCGACCACGACCCTGGCGCCCTCCTCGGCGAAGCGCTTGGCGATGCCCTCGCCGAAGCCGGACGCGGCACCGGTGACGATCGCGACCTTGTTTTCCAGACGTGCCATGATGTCCTCTTTTCGGGATTACTGGTGGTTGAACACGACCGTCTTGGTCGCGCTCATGTCGTAGAGGGCCTCGAAGCCCTTCTCGCGGCCGTGGCCGGACTTCTTGAAGCCGCCGAAGGGCAGCTCGATGCCGCCGCCAGCGCCGTAGCCGTTGACGAAGACCTGGCCGGCGCGCACGCGCTTGGCGACGCGGTGCTGGCGGGCGCCGTCCTTCGTCCACACCGAGGCGACGAGGCCGAACTCGGTCGAGTTGGCCAGCCGCACCGCCTCCTCCTCGCCCTCGAAGGGGAAGAGCGTCAGCACCGGGCCGAACACCTCCTCCTGCGCGATCACCGCCTCGGGATCGACCGAGCCGAACAGCACCGGGGCCTGATAGTAGCCGCCCTTCGGCGCGTCGGCATGGACGGAGCCTTCGGCGAGCACGCAGACGCCCGCCTCCCTCGCCGCCGCCACCATGCCGGCGACGCGGTCGCGCTGCTTCTCGTTGATGAGCGGGCCGAGGTCGAGGTCGGCCTGATGCGGGCCGGCGACCAGCTTCGAGAAGCGCGCGGCCAGCTCGGCCGCGACGCGCTCGTAGACCGGCCTTTCGATCAGCACGCGGCTGCCGGCCGAGCAGGTCTGGCCGCCGTTCTGGATGATGGCGTTGACGAGGACGGGAACGGCCGCGTCGAGGTCGGCGTCGGCGAAGACGATCTGCGGCGACTTGCCGCCGAGCTCCATGGTGACGCCGCGGTTGTTGATCGCGGCGGCCTGCTGGATCGCGGTGCCGGTCAGCGGCGAGCCGGTGAAGGTGACGTAGTCGACGAGCGGATGCGACGAAAGTGCTGCGCCCGCGTCGCGGCCGTAGCCGGTGACGACGTTGAACACGCCCTCGGGCACGCCGGCCTCGAGCGCGAGCTGGGCGATGCGGATCGTCGTCAGCGAGGCGTCCTCGGCCGGCTTGACGACCAGCGTGTTGCCCATCGCAAGCGCGGCACCGGCGACGCGGGCGAGGATCTGCATCGGGTAGTTCCACGGGATGATGCCGGCGACGACGCCGTGCGGCTCGCGCAGGGTGAGCGCCGTATAGCCATCGAGGAAGGGGATGGTGTCGCCGTGGATCTTGTCGGCCGCGCCGCCGTAGAACTCGTAGTAGCGCATGGTCGAGGTGACGTCGGCCTTGCCCTGGCGGGCCGGCTTGCCGGTGTCGCGCGATTCGAGCGCCGCCAGCTCCTCGCCGTGCTTCTCGACCAGATGGAACAGGCGCGTCAGGCAGCGGCCGCGCTCCACCGCCGGCGTGCGGCTCCACGGGCCCTCGTGGAACGCCCTGTAGGCCGACCTGACCGCGAGATCGACATCGGCCGCGCCGGAGGCGGGAATGGAGGCGAAGACCTTGCCGTCGGAGGGGGAGGCGACGTCGATGCGCGCGCCCGACAGCGCGTCGGCCGGCCTGCCGTCGATGAGGTTCATGAAGGCCGCGCCTTCGGCGACCGAAAGGATGAGAGGGGTGCCCATGGTGATCGCTCCATGTCAGGGAATGGCCCGTCCTAGCGCCTGCCGTGGCGCAACGCGATGGACCAGTTCGATGGCGCTGACAAAACCAGCGGGGTCCATCCTGTCAAGGAAAAAGGCCGTAGCCGGGACGCGGCGCTGCCCTTGGCGCCCGAAAAGGATAGCATGAAAGGATGCCGCGCCTGATTCCCCGCCGCCGCGTCGCGCGCATTTTCAGCCGGCGTTGCCGCCGGCATTCCCCACGGCATTTCCATTGGCTTTTTTAAATCGATTAGACTATAGGCAGCAGGCAGTGAGACCGCAAGCTTCGCGAACCGTCATGACCAGCCAGATCATCCCCGTCGACCCCTTCGATCTCGTCGTCTTCGGCGGCACAGGCGACCTTTCCGAGCGCAAGCTGCTGCCGGCGCTCTACCAGCGGCAGAAGGACGGCCAGTTCACCGAGCCGACGCGCATCCTCGCCGCCTCGCGCTCGGCCGTTTCCGACGACGGCTACCGCGACTTCGCGGCCAGGGCGATCCGCGAGCACGTCAAGGCCGAGGAGATCGACGAGGAGGAGCTGAAGCGGTTCCTGGCGCGGCTGTCCTACGTGCAGGTCGACGCGCAAAGCGGCGACGGCTTCGAGCGGCTGAGGCAGGCGACGGAGGGGAGCCGGGCGGTGCGCGTCTTCTACCTCGCCGTGGCGCCGTCGCTGTTCGGCGACATCGCCGGCAATCTCGACGCCCACGGCCTCGCCGGCGGCGACGCGCGCATCGTGGTCGAGAAGCCGATCGGCCGCGACCTCGCCGGCGCGCGGGCGCTCAACGACGCCATCGGCCGCGTCTTCGACGAGCACCAGATCTTCCGCATCGACCACTATCTCGGCAAGGAGACGGTGCAGAACCTGATGGTGCTGCGCTTCGCCAATGCGCTCTACGAGCCGTTGTGGAACTCGGCCCATATCGACCACGTGCAGATCACCGTCGCCGAGACGGTGGGGCTCGAGGACCGGGTCTCCTACTACGACACCGCCGGCGCGCTGCGCGACATGGTGCAGAACCACATGCTGCAGCTCCTGTGCCTCACCGCGATGGAGCCGCCGTCGTCGATGGACGCCGACGCGGTGCGCGACGAGAAGCTGAAGATCCTGCGCTCGCTCCGGCGCATCAAGGGTGCAGAGGCGCAGAAGCTGACCGTGCGCGGCCAGTACCGTGCGGGCGCGTCGGACGGCGGCGCGGTCAAGGGCTACACGCAGGAGCTGGGCAGGGACAGCGACACCGAAACCTTCGTCGCGCTCAAGGCCGAGATCGCCAACTGGCGCTGGGCCGGCGTGCCGTTCTATCTGCGCACCGGCAAGCGGCTCGCCGCGCGCGTCTCGGAAATCTGCATCCAGTTCAAGCCGGTGCCGCATTCGATCTTCGCCGACAGCGCCGGCGCCGTCGCGGCCAACCAGCTCGTCATCCGTCTCCAGCCCGACGAGGGCGTCAAGCAGTGGCTGATGATCAAGGACCCCGGCCCCGGCGGCATGCGCCTGCGCCACGTGCCGCTCGACATGAGCTTCGCCGACGCCTTCGCCGTGCGCAACCCCGACGCCTACGAACGGCTGATCATGGACGTGGTGCGCGGCAACCAGACCCTGTTCATGCGCCGCGACGAGGTCGAGGCGGCATGGGCGTGGATCGACCCGATCCAGGCGGCATGGGCCGACAACCGCCAGCCGGTGCAGGGCTACACCGCCGGCACCTGGGGCCCCTCCGGCTCCATCGCCCTGATCGAGCGCGACGGCCGCACGTGGCACGAGAGCGGGTGAGCGCCATGAACGCCCTGCCCGACTGGCGGATCTTTCCCTCGCCCGAGGCGCTGGCCGCCGCGCTTGCGGAGACGGTGGCGCAGGCCTTGGCTGACGCCATCGAGCGGCGCGGGCAGGCGTTCCTCGCCGTGTCGGGCGGCACCACACCGACGCGTTTCTTCCGGGCGCTGTCGGCGCAGGCGCTGGCGTGGCCGAAGGTGACGGTGACGCTGGTGGACGAGCGCTTCGTGCCGGAGGATTCGCCGCGCTCCAACGCGGCGCTGGTGCGCGCGACGCTGCTCGCGGGCAAGGCCGCGGCCGCGCGCTTCGCGCCGCTCTACCGGCCGGCCGCGAGCGTCGGGCAGGTGGCGGACGAGGCGAATGCCTGGCTCGCTGCCCTGCCGTGGCCGCTCGACGTGGCGATCCTCGGCATGGGGACGGACGGCCACACCGCCTCGTTCTTCCCCGACGCGGCGAACCTCGACGCGCTCCTCGATCCGGCGACCGGCGCCTTCGTGCTGCCGGTCCGCGCGGCAAGCGCGGGCGAGCCGCGGCTGACGCTGCCGCTCGCGCGGCTGCTGGAAGCCGGGACGCTCGCGCTCCACATAGAGGGGAGCGAAAAGCGCGCCGTTCTCGAAGCCGCGCTTCGCCCCGGCGGGGACAAGCCCGTCAGCGCCGTCTTCGCCCATGCGCGAAGGCCGGTGCCCGTCTACTGGACGAACTGAAAGACCGACGAGCCATGACAGCCAGACGCGAGATCGAAGCCATCACCGCCCGCATCGCCGAGCGCTCGAAGCCGGCGCGGCAGGCCTATCTCGAACGCGTGGAGGCGGCGATCTCCGCGGGGCCGCACCGCACCGTGCTTTCCTGCGGCAACCTCGCCCACGGCTTCGCCGCCTGCGCGCCCTCCGACAAGGCCGCGCTCGCCGCCGACCGGGTGCCGAACCTCGGCATCGTCACCGCCTATAACGACATGCTGTCGGCGCACCAGCCGTTCGAGACCTTCCCGGCGCTCATCCGCGAGGCGGCGCGCGAGGCGGGCGGCGTGGCGCAGGTGGCGGGCGGCGTGCCGGCGATGTGCGACGGCGTCACGCAAGGAATGCCCGGCATGGAGCTGTCGCTGTTCTCGCGCGACGTCATCGCCATGGCGGCGGCCGTCGGCCTGTCGCACAACATGTTCGACGCCGCGGTCTTCCTCGGCGTCTGCGACAAGATCGTGCCGGGATTGCTCATCGCGGCGCTGACCTTCGGCCACCTGCCGGCGGTGTTCATCCCCGCCGGGCCGATGACGTCCGGTCTTCCGAATGACGAGAAGGCGCGCATCCGCCAGCTCTATGCCGAGGGCAAGGTCGGCCGCGCCGAGCTGCTGGAGGCGGAATCGAAGTCCTATCACGGGCCGGGCACCTGCACCTTCTACGGCACGGCCAACTCCAACCAGATGCTGATGGAGATCATGGGCCTGCATACGCCCGGCGCCTCCTTCGTCAACCCGAACACGCCGCTGCGCGAGGCGCTGACCAAGGAAGCGGCGAAGCGGGCGCTCGCCATCACCGCGCTCGGCAACGAGTTCACGCCGGTCGGGCGCATGTTCGACGAGCGCTCGGTGGTCAACGGCGTGGTCGGGCTCCACGCCACCGGCGGCTCGACCAACCACACCATCCACCTGATCGCCATGGCCGCTGCGGCGGGCATCTCGCTGACCTGGCAGGACATCTCGGACCTCTCCGACATCGTGCCGCTCCTGGCGCGCGTCTATCCCAACGGGCTCGCCGACGTGAACCATTTCCACGCCGCCGGCGGCATGGGCTTCCTGATCCGCGAGCTGATCGACGCCGGCTATCTGCACGAGGACGTGCGCACCGTCTGGGGCGAGGGGCTGCGCCCCTATGCCATCGAGCCGAGGCTGGCGCCCGACGGCACGGTCGCGCGGCCGCCGGCGCCGGAGAGGAGCGGCGACGACAAGGTACTGACCACGGCGGCAAGGCCGTTCCAGCCGACCGGCGGGCTGAAGGTGCTGACCGGCAATCTCGGTCGCGCCATCGTCAAGACCTCGGCGGTGAAGCCGGAGAAGCGCATCGTCGAGGCGCCCGCCCTCGTCTTCCACAGCCAGGATGCGCTCAACGCCGCCTTCAAGGCCGGGCTGCTCGACCGCGACTTCGTCGCCGTGGTCCGCTTCCAGGGGCCGAAGGCCAACGGCATGCCCGAGCTGCACCGGCTGACGACCGTGCTCGGCGTGCTGCAGGACCGCGGCCGCAAGGTGGCGCTGGTGACGGACGGGCGCATGTCGGGCGCATCCGGCAAGGTGCCGGCGGCGATCCACGTCACGCCGGAAGCGCTCGACGGCGGCACGATCGCGCGGATCGAGGACGGCGACGTGATCCGCCTCGACGCCGAGGCCGGGACGCTGGAGGTCCTGGTGGACGACGCGACGCTCGCCGCCCGCCCCGCCGCCGCGCCCGATCTTTCGGCCAACGGTTTCGGCATGGGGCGGGAATTGTTTGCCGGCTTCCGGGCGCTCGCCGCCCGCGCCGACATGGGCGCGGCCGTGTTCGGCTAGCGGCGTTCCCGGCGATCAGAACAGCCGGGGCTGATCGTCGACCGCGTCGGGCCGCTCCAGCGCGAGAAGGCGTATCTTGGTCTCGATGCCGCCGCCGAAGCCGGTCAGGCTGCCGTTCGTTCCGATGACCCGGTGGCACGGGATAATGATGGGGATCGGGTTGGCTCCGTTCGCGGCCCCGACCGCCCGGCTCGCCGTCGGCCGGCCGATGCGGCGGGCGAGCTCGCCATAGCTGATCGTCTCGCCGAACGGGATTCGCGCCAGCTCGCGCCACACCGCGAGCTGGAAGCCGGTGCCCTGCAGATCGAGCGGCAGGTCGAATTCCCGCCGCGTCCCGTCGAAATATTCCCGCAACTGATCCTTCGCGCGGCCGAAGGCGTCGTCGTCGCGGCGCCATTCCGGTCGCGGCGCGACGACGCCCTTCCCGGCAGGAAAGCCGACGCGGGACAGGCGCCGCCCGTCGCCGGCCAGCAGCAGGCGCCCTATCGGGCTTTCCATGAAGGTATAGAGGACTTCGCTCATCGGCTTCTCCCGCGGTTGACCGCCAGCCTCGCGCCCGGGAACACGCTTCCAGCATGAACCGCGCCGGCCCGGACGCGCAAGGCCACGGGCGGGCGCTCCGCGGCGCGGCAGGCGGCGACCAGCGTGTTGGCCATCAGCATGGCGATGGTCATCGGGCCGACGCCGCCGGGCACGGGCGTGATGGCGCCGGCGCGCGCGGACGCCTCGGCGAAGGCGACGTCGCCGACCAGCCGCGTCTTGTCCTCGCCCTTCTCGGGGGCGGGAATGCGGTTGATGCCGACGTCGATGACGGTCGCGCCTTCCTTCACCCAGTCGCCGCGGATCATCTCGGGCCGGCCGACCGCGGCGACGAGGATGTCGGCGGTGCGGCAGAGCGCGGGCAGGTCCCTGGTGCGCGAATGCGCGACGGTGACGGTGGCGTTGGCGGCGAGCAGCAGGCTCGCCATCGGCTTGCCGACGATGTTGGAGCGGCCGACGACGACGGCGTTCAGGCCGGAAAGATCGCGTCCGTGCACCCGCTCGATCAGCAGCATCGAGCCCGCGGGCGTGCACGGCACGAAGGCGCTGCCGATCTCGCCGGTGCCGAGCCGGCCGACATTGACGAAGGTGAAGCCGTCGACGTCCTTGTCCGGCGCGATCGCCTGGATGACGGCGCCGGCATCGATATGGCCGGGCAGCGGAAGCTGGACGAGGATGCCGTGGATGGCCGGGTCGGCGTTGAGCTGCCCGACGAGCGCCAGCAGCCCGGCCTCGGACGTCTCCGCCGGCAGCGTGTGCTGCTCGGAATGGAAGCCGCACTCCTTCGCGCGCTTCGACTTCGAGGCGACATAGACCTGGCTCGCGGGGTCCTCGCCGACCAGCACCACGGCGAGGCCGGGGACCGTGCCCGCGCGCGCGGCGAGCGCCGCCGCCTCGCGCTTCACCGTCGCCACCACATCCTCGGCGACCGCCTTGCCGTCGATAATCCGGGTCATGATTCCCTCCGTCGCGCTGGAAGGACGCCATCGCATTCCGACGCCTCGCGTGCAAGCCGCATGTGGCCACTGGACGCGGCCGCCGCAGGGTGGCATCACGGCAGGCGACAAGGGAGACCCAGCGATGACAGGACCGGTCGTGCTCGTCGGATGCGGCAATATGGGCCGCGCCATGCTTGAAGGATGGCTCGCCTCGGGCAAGCTGAAGCCCGGGCAGGCGCTGGTGGTGGAGCCCACCGACGCGCTGCGCGCGCGCGCGGCGGCGCTGGGCGCGGCGGCGCTGACGGATGCGGGCGAGATCGGCGCGGACGTCGCGCCGCGGCTCGTCGTCTTCGCGGTCAAGCCGCAGGTCATCCTCGACGTGATCCCGCCCTATGCCCGCTTCAAGGGCAGCGCCACCTATGTCAGCGTCGCGGCCGGCACGCCCATCGCCGCGTTCGAGCGGCT
>JALHFU010000037.1:0-2224 GCA_022838525.1 Hyphomicrobiales bacterium
GGCCGTCAGGGCCTGGGCCTGATCCGAGCTCAGGGCCTCGACCTGATCGCTGGTGAGCGCGGCGATCTGCTTGGCGCTCAGCGCTGCGACCTGGTCCGTCGTCAGCGCGCCGATCTGGTCGGTGCTGAGGACGGCGAGCTGCTTGGCGCTCAGCGCCGCGATCTGGGTGCTGTCGAGCGCCCCGACCTGGTCCGAGGTCAGAGCCGCAACCTGGTCGGTGGTGAGCGCCGCAACCTGCTTGGCATTCAGCATGCCGATCTGGTCGGACGTCAGCGCGCCGACCTGATCGGTCGTCAGCTGGCCGAGCTGCTTGGCGGTCAGGGCCGCGATCTGGTCGCTGCCGAGCGCCGCGATCTGATCGCTGGTAAGCGCGCCGAGCTGGTCGGACGTCAGCGCGGCGACCTGCTTGGCGTCGAGCGCGCCGAGCTGGTCGGAGGACAGCGCCGCGATGAAGTCGGTCGACAGCGCCGACACCACCTTGGCGCTGATCGCTGCGATCTCGTCGGTGCTGAAGGTCGCGACCTCGTCCGACGTCATGGTCGAGAGAGCCGCGCCGCTCAGCGCCGCGATCTGCGTCGCGTTCAGCGCCTCGACCTGCTCGGAACCGAGCGCAGCGATCTGGTCGGTGCTCAGCGCGGAGACATGCTTGGCCGAAAGCCCGGCGATATGGGAGGAGGTGAGGACGGCGAGCTGCGTCGCGTTCAGGCCGACGATCGAGCCGATCGACACGGCCGCGATCTGGTCGGAGCTGAAGGCGGTGAGGTCTTCCGTCTCGAATGCGGCGATCTGGGACGAGCTGAGCGCCTTGATCTGGGCGCTGCTGAGCGCGGCGACGTCGTCGGAGGTGAAGTTGGCGATGGCGGTGGTGGAAAGCGACCGGATCTGATTGATCGTCAGCGAAGATACTATTGAGGTCATGAACGCGCCCCCTGGAGCTACTGGCACAAACGCAACATCCCCGCCGTCGACCGCGCGCGAAGGCTAACCCCAGCCTCCATCGCAGCGACCCGCCGCATTTCTGCGCCTGCCGGCAGAGTTGCCCGTCAGTCGGCGACCAGAACAGGCGACGACCACCCGGACGAAAACGATGTCACACGGAACATGGCTCGAACGATCCAGCGCATAGGAAGTGCATCATGCTGTCGGACCCGCGATGCGACCCCGATCCCTACGCCATGGTCTTGAACGTTCTTGACTGACAACGCGCTTCGCCGATGTGTCGGCCGGAGTACCGGGAAGCGTGTCCTTTCGTAGAATGCCCGCAACCAAGACCAAATCTATGCCACAGCCTTTAAATTTGAATTAATGGCTTCGGCGGGTTTTGCAGCCCGCACGCCACGCTTCGTTCACCCGCTGGCCGGACGCGCCGGCTGCGCGGCGCTTCGGGAGGGCCGGCGTCAGTCGTCGGCGTGGTCCTCGGCGACGTGGACCGCCATGTCCATCAGCATGTCGCTGACATGGCTGTCGGCAAGGGCGTAGAACACCTGCTTCGACCGCCGCTCGCCCCTGACCAGCCGCGCGCCGCGCAGCAGCCGAAGATGATGGCTGACGAGCGACGGCGACAGGTCGAGCCCCTCGGCGATGCTGCCGACCGGCTGCGGCCCGGACAGGCAGTAGAGCAGGATCCTGAGACGCGTCGGGTCGCCCAGCAGGCGGAACGTCTCGGCGAGGATTGCCGTCTCGTGCGGCGTCAGCGCCGGCGCCGCCATCACCGCGCCTCCTTCCCTGCCGCGGCATGGCCATGATCGTGGTCGTGCCCATGGTCGTGATCGTGCCGATGGCCGTCGCCGCCGGCCTGTTGCGACAGGCTGCACGCGCCGCCCGCCTCCTCCGCCCAGTCGATGGCGACCGTGGCGTGGCCGATCTCGAAGCGCGCCATCAGCTCGCGCTCGACCGCCTGCACCACGGCGCGCGGATCGGCGCCCGCCACCGGCCGGACGTGCAGCGTGGCGAGCGCGCGGCCGGAGGTGATGAGCCAGACATGGACGTGGCTCACCGCGGCGACGCCCTCGACGTTCTCGACCAGATGCCGGGCGATGGCGTCCGGGGTGGCGTTGTCCGGCGCGCCTTCGAGCAGGATGTGCAGCGAACGCGCCAGGAGCTTCCAGGCGCTGCGCAGGATCAGCACGGAGACCAGCACCGACAGGATGGGGTCGATCGGCGTCCAGCCGGTGAAGCGGATGACCAGCGCGGCGGCGATGGCGCCGACCGAGCCGAGGAGGTC
>JALHFU010000037.1:2311-39480 GCA_022838525.1 Hyphomicrobiales bacterium
ACGTGCTCGGTGTCGCCGCGCGTCAGGAACCACAGCACGAAGACGTTGACCAGAAGGCCGACGACCGCCACCGCGAGCATCGGTCCCGACAGGATCTCGATCGGCCGCAGGAAGCGCTGGACCGCCTCGTAGACGATCCAGACGACGATGGCGAACAGCGTCACCGCGTTGATGAAGCCGGCGACCACCTCGAAGCGGGCGTAGCCGAAGGTGCGCCGGGCATCGGCCGCGCGCCGCCCGAAGCGGAACGCGGCATAGGCGAGCGCGAGCGCCGCCGCATCGGTGAGCATGTGGCCGGCATCGGCCAGAAGCGCGAGCGAGCCCGACAGGATGCTGCCTACCGCCTCGACGATCATGAACGAGAAGATGACGAAGAACGCGACCAGCACCTTGCGCTCGTTGTCGCCGGTCACGGCGGGCGCGTGGGAGTGGTCGTGATGGGCGTCGTGGGCATGAGACATGACAGGCTCGCAACGGTATGACTGACAACATCTGAATATATGTTCATATGTTGTCAGTCAACCGTGCAGGACGCGCCGATGGACAGGGGGAACGAAATGTCGCGGGCGGGCCCGCCCCTCGCCCGCTCGCCACGCGCTCCTGCGGCTGCGCCCGCGCCGTCTGGCCCCGCCGCGGCGCACCGGGTCATTGCGGTTGTTGCGCATTCGTATTATGATACATTTTTAATATATCTTTTTGACCCGAAAGGCGGCAAGCATGATCCGCAAACGCCCGATCCGCGACACACGCCCCACGCCGGCGGCAAGCCCCGACGATCTCCCTTGGGACGAAGTCACCGAAGCCTCCTGGGAGTCATTTCCAGCCAGCGATCCGCCGGCATGGGTCGGCCGAGGCCCGTTGCGGCCGCGCCCTCAAGTCGCCGTACGGTGACGTCGGCGGAAGCCGTTTGCAATAGATATATCTTCAATATTCCTATTATCCGCCGCAATTCAGCGCGCCTCGGTTGCGCGCGGGCGCCTGCCGCACCTATGATGGCCGCCGGCCGACCGAACGAGGACCCCTGCCATGCCCTTCAACGAACGCTCGAAGCACATCACGCAGGGCGTCGCCCGCTCGCCGAACCGGGCCATGTATTATGCGCTCGGCTACGAGAAGGCCGATTTCGACAAGCCGATGATCGGCATCGCCAACGGCCATTCCACCATCACCCCGTGCAATGCCGGCCTGCAGCCCTTGGCCGATGCCGCCGCAGCCGCGATCAGGGAAGCGGGCGCCAACCCGCAGATGTTCGGCACGCCGACCATCTCCGACGGCATGTCGATGGGCACGGAGGGCATGAAATACTCGCTCGTCTCGCGCGAGGTCATCGCCGACTGCGTCGAGACCTCGGTGCAGGGCCAGTGGATGGACGGCGTGCTGGTGCTGGGCGGCTGCGACAAGAACATGCCCGGCGGCATGATCGGCATCCTGCGCGCCAACGCGCCCGCGATCTACGTCTATGGCGGCACCATCCGGCCCGGCCGCTGGAAGGATCAGGACCTGTCCATCGTCTCGTCCTTCGAGGCGGTCGGCGCCTTCATGGCCGGCGAGATGAGCGAGGAGGATTTCGAGGGCATCGAGCGCAATGCCTGCCCCACCACCGGCTCGTGCGGCGGCATGTATACCGCCAACACCATGAGCTCGTCCTTCGAGGCGCTCGGCATGTCGCTGCTCTATTCCTCGACCATGGCCAGTCCCGACCGGGAGAAGATCGACAGCGCCGCCGAATCCGGCCGTGTGCTGGTCGAGGCGGTGAAGAGGAACATCACCCCGCGCGACATCATCACCCGCCGGTCGATCGAGAACGCCGTGGCGCTCATCATGGCGCTGGGCGGCTCGACCAATGCCGTGCTGCACTACCTCGCCATCGCCAACGCCGCCGAGATCGAGTGGACGCTCGACGATTTCGAGCGCGTGCGCCGCAAGGTGCCGGTGCTGTGCGACCTGAAGCCGTCCGGGAAGTATATGGCCGTCGACCTGCACGCGGCCGGCGGCGTGCCGCAGGTGCTGAAGATCCTGCTCGGGGCCGGGCTGATCCACGGCGACTGCCTGACGATCACCGGCCGCACGCTCGCCGAGGAGCTGGCGCACGTGCCGGACGCGCCGCGCGCCGATCAGGACGTCATCATGCCGATGGACAGGGCGCTCTATCGCGAGGGGCACCTTGCGATCCTCAAGGGCAACCTCGCCGAGGACGGCGCCGTCGCCAAGATCACCGGGCTGAAGAGCCCGCAGATTTCCGGCCCCGCCCGCGTCTTCGACGACGAGCAGTCGGCCATGGACGCCATCCTTTCCGACCGCATCCGGCCGGGCGACGTGGTGGTGCTGCGCTATCTCGGCCCCAAGGGCGGGCCGGGCATGCCGGAGATGCTGGCGCCCACCTCCGCCATCATCGGCCGGGGCCTCGGCGAAAGCGTCGGGCTGATCACCGACGGCCGCTTTTCCGGCGGCACGTGGGGGCTGGTGGTCGGCCATGTCGCGCCCGAGGCCTATGTCGGCGGCTTGATCGCGCTGGTCGAGGAAGGTGACACCATCACCATCGACGCCCACAGGCTGCTTCTCCAGCTCGAGGTGGACGAGGCCGAGCTCGCCCGCCGCCGCGCCGCCTGGAAGCAGCCGGAGCCGCGCTACAGGCGCGGCGTACTTGCCAAGTTCTCCGCCCTCGCCCGCCCCGCCAACGAAGGCGCGCTGACCGGCTAGAGCAGTTCAGGAAAAGTGCGAAGCGATTTTCCGCCCGGAACTGCGGAAAAGCAAAGGGATGGATCGACCTCCCGCGCAAATTTCCCGAAAATTTTTTGCCGGCGCGCGGCGGCATGATCCGTTCGCGGTTCCGGCATTGCCGGCAACAATCGGAAATCGGCGGCGACGGCCCAAGCAACGAAACGCAAGATGACAGCAAAGGCGCGCCCGCGGCCGCCTTTCGCGGCGTGTCCGGCCGCTGGTCCCCCCGTAGACAAGCGCTATTTCTTGCCCTTAGCTGAATGAAAGCTTGGTCAGGGAGGACGCGCAGATGGCCGAAGCAGGAAGGCTCAGCCTGCATGTGCCGGAGCCCGAGGTACGCCCGGGCGACACACCAGATTTCTCCAACGTGAAGATTCCGCGCGCCGGCACGGTCGAGCGCCCTCCGGTCGATGTCGACCCGCGCGAGATTCGCGACCTCGCCTATTCCATCATCCGCGTGCTCAACCGCGACGGCGAGGCGGTCGGCCCGTGGGCCGGCACGCTGACCGACGAGGAGCTGCTGGAGGGCCTGCGCCACATGATGACGCTGCGCACCTTCGACGCGCGCATGCTGATGGCGCAGCGGCAGGGCAAGACCTCGTTCTACATGCAGCACATGGGCGAGGAGGCGGTCAGCTGCGCCTTCCGCAAGGCGCTGTCGCCCGGCGACATGAACTTCCCGACCTATCGTCAGGCCGGCCTGCTCATCGCGGGCGGCTACCCGATGGTCGACATGATGAACCAGATCTTCTCCAACGAGGCCGATCCGATCCGGGGCCGCCAGCTCCCGGTGATGTATTCCTCGAAGGAGCACGGCTTCTTCTCGATCTCCGGCAATCTCGGCACCCAGTTCATCCAGGCCGTGGGCTGGGCCATGGCGTCCGCCATCAAGCAGGACACGAAGATCGCCGCCGGCTGGATCGGCGACGGCTCGACCGCCGAGAGCGACTTCCACGCCGCCCTCGTCTTCGCCTCGACCTACCGTGCGCCGGTCGTGCTCAACATCGTCAACAACCAGTGGGCGATCTCGACCTTTCAAGGGATAGCCCGCGGCGGCTCCGGCACCTTCGCCGCGCGCGGCCTCGGCTTCGGCCTGCCGGCGCTGCGCGTCGACGGCAACGACTATCTCGCCGTCCATGCGGTGGCCAAATGGGCGGTGGAGCGGGCGCGGCGGAATCTCGGGCCGACGCTCGTCGAATACGTCACTTACCGCGTCGGCGCGCACTCGACCTCGGACGACCCCTCCGCCTACCGGCCCAAGACCGAGTCCGACGCCTGGCCGCTCGGCGACCCGGTGATCCGCCTGAAGAACCACCTGATCGTCAGGGGCGTGTGGTCGGAGGAACGCCACAGGCAGGCGGAAGCCGAAATCCTCGACACGGTGATCGCCGCGCAGAAGGAGGCCGAGAAGCACGGCACGCTGCATTCGGGCGGCAAGCCCTCGGTGCGCGACATGTTCGAGGGCGTCTACGAGACCATGCCGCCGCACCTGCGGCGCCAGCGCCAGAAGGCGGGGGTGTAGGCCATGCCGCGCATGACCATGATCGAGGCGATCCGCTCGGCCATCGACGTGTCGATGGGGCGCGACGACAACGTCGTCGTCTTCGGCGAGGATGTCGGCTATTTCGGCGGCGTCTTCCGCTGCACCGCCGGCCTGCAGCAGAAATACGGCAAGAGCCGCTGCTTCGACGCGCCGATCTCGGAGCTCGGCATCGTCGGCACGGCCATCGGCATGGCCGCCTACGGCCTTCGCCCCTGCGTCGAGGTGCAGTTCGCCGACTATGTCTATCCGGCTTACGACCAGATCGTGTCGGAGGCGGCGCGGCTGCGCTACCGCTCCAACGGCCAGTTCACCTGCCCGATCGTCATCCGCATGCCGACCGGCGGCGGCATCTTCGGCGGCCAGACCCACAGCCAGAGCCCGGAGGCGCTGTTCACCCACGTGTCCGGCCTCAAGGTGGTGGTGCCGTCCAGCCCCTACGACGCCAAGGGCCTGCTGATCTCGGCGATCGAGGACCCCGACCCGGTGATCTTCCTCGAGCCGAAGCGGCTCTATAACGGCCCGTTCGACGGCCATCACGACCGGCCGGTGACGGCGTGGTCGAAGCATCCGATGTCGGAGACGCCGGAGGGCCACTACACCGTGCCGCTCGGCAAGGCCGAGGTGCGGCGGCAGGGCAAGGCCGTCACCGTGCTCGCCTACGGCACCATGGTCTATGTCGCCAAGGCCGCGGCCGAGGACACCGGCATCGACGCCGAGGTCATCGACCTGAGGACGCTGCTGCCGCTCGACCTCAACACCATCGTCGCCTCGGTGAAGAAGACCGGCCGCTGCGTGGTCGTGCACGAGGCGACGCTGACCTCCGGCTTCGGCGCCGAGCTCGCCGCGCTGGTGCAGGAGCACTGCTTCTACCACCTCGAAGCGCCGGTGATCCGCGTCACGGGCTGGGACACGCCCTATCCGCACGCGCAGGAGTGGGACTACTTCCCCGGCCCCAGGCGCGTCGGCGAGGCGCTCGCCGAAGTGATGGAGGGCTGAGCCATGGCCGAGCACGTCATCAAGATGCCCGATGTCGGCGAAGGCGTCGCCGAGGCCGAGCTTGTCGAGTGGCACGTCAAGGTCGGCGACCTCGTCCGCGAGGACGCCATCCTCGCCGCGGTCATGACCGACAAGGCGACCGTCGAGATCCCCTCCCCGGTCGAGGGCAAGGTCGCATGGCTCGGCGCGGAGATCGGCGACACGGTCGCCGTCGGCTCGGCGCTGGTGAAGATCGAGATCGCGGGCGACGCGGCGTCCGACACGGCGGACGAAGCCGCCGCCCCGGCGCCGGAACAGACACCGCCCGCCCCTGTCGAAGAGGCGGAAAAGGCCGAGCCGATCCCCGCCGCCCCGAAGCCAGAGGAGACCGCGAAGGCAGAGCAGAAACCCGCACCGGCGCGGCAGCCGCTTCCGGCGGCCGCCGCCTTCGCCGGCGCGCCACGGCCGGAGGGCGAGCGCCCCCTCGCCTCTCCGGCCGTGCGGCTGCGCGCCCGCGAGGCCGGCATCGATCTCCGGCAGGTGCCGGGCACGGGGCCGGCCGGCCGCATCACCCATGACGACCTCGACGGCTTCATCGCCCGCGGCACCGCGCCGGTCGCGACGGGCCTGCGGCCGAACACGGCGATCGAGGAGGTCAAGGTCGTCGGCCTGCGCCGCCGCATCGCCGAGAAGATGGCGCTGGCCAAGGCGCGCATCCCGCACATCACCTATGTCGAGGAGGTGGACGTCACCGCGCTCGAGGAGCTGCGCACCAGGCTGAACGGCGAGCAGCGGCCGGCCGGCGCGGCCGAGCGGCCGAAGCTGACGATCCTGCCCTTCCTCGTCCGCGCCATCGTCAAGGCGGTGGCCGAGCAGCCGCAGATCAACGCGCTCTTCGACGACGAGGCCGGCATCGTCCACCGCCATGGCGGCGTCCATGTCGGCATCGCGGCGCAGACGCCGGCCGGCCTCGTCGTGCCGGTGCTGCGCCATGCCGAGGCCCGCGACCTGTGGGACTGCGCCGCCGAGATCGGCCGGCTGGCCGACGCCGCGCGCTCGGGCACGGCGACGCGCGAGGAGCTTTCCGGCTCCACCATCACCATCACCTCGCTCGGCGCGCTCGGCGGCGTCGCCACCACGCCGGTCATCAACCACCCGGAGGTGGCCATCGTCGGCGTCAACAAGATGATGGTGCGCCCCATGTGGGACGGCACCGGCTTCGTGCCGCGCAAGATGATGAACCTGTCCTCCTCCTTCGACCATCGCGTGGTCGACGGCTGGGACGCCGCCGTGTTCGTGCAGCGGCTGAAGACGCTGCTCGAAACGCCGGCCCTGATCTTCGTGGGGGACTAACCATGATCCCGAAAAGTGGATGCCGGCTTTCGGACAGGATCATGGCTCAGGAAAGAGACCACTGATGAAGGAAATCTCCTGCAAGCTCCTCGTCATCGGCGCCGGCCCCGGCGGCTATGTCTGCGCCATCCGCGCCGGCCAGCTCGGCATCGACACGGTGATCGTCGAGGCGGGGAAGCCGGGCGGCACCTGCCTTAACGTCGGCTGCATCCCGTCCAAGGCGCTGATCCACGCCGCCGACGAGTTCTTCAAGGTCCGCGAGATGGCGGAGGGCCGCGACCCGCTCGGCATCGCGCTTGCCTCCCCCGCTATCGACATGGCGAAGACCGTCGCCTGGAAGGACCGCATCGTCGGCCGGCTGAACACCGGCGTCGCCGGCCTGCTCAAGAAGGCGAAGGTCAAGTCCATCGAGGGCTGGGCACGCTTCCGCGACGGCAAGACCGTGGAGGTCGAGACCGAGACCGGCCGCCAAGTCGTCCGCGCCGAGGCGATCGTCATCGCCACCGGCTCCGTGCCGGTGGAGCTGCCGTTCCTGCCCTTCGGCGGACGCGTGATCTCGTCCACCGAGGCGCTGTCGCTCAGGAAGGTGCCGTCCACGCTCGCCGTCGTCGGCGGCGGCTATATCGGGCTGGAGCTCGGCACCGCCTTCGCCAAGCTCGGCACGAAGGTGACGGTGGTGGAGGCGCTGTCGCGCATCCTGCCGCTCTACGATGCCGACGATGCCGATCTCACCAAGCCGGTCGCCAGGCGGCTGTCCGAGCTCGGCGTCACGGTGCTGACGGGCGCGAAGGCCAAGGGCCTGTCGCTCTCGGGCGACGCGCTCGTCGTCGAGGCGAACGGCAAGCCGCAGGACATCCCCGCCGACCACGTGCTCGTCACGGTGGGCCGGAAGCCCGCGACCGAGGGCTGGGGGCTGGAGGAGATCGACCTCGACCGCACCGGTCCCTTCATCCGCGTCGACGAGCGCTGCCACACCTCGATGCGCGGCATCTACGCCATCGGCGACGTCACCGGCGAGCCGATGCTGGCGCACCGCGCCATGGCGCAGGGCGAGATGGTGGCCGAGATCGTCGCCGGCCACCGGCGGAGCTGGGACAAGCGCGCGATCCCGGCCGTCTGCTTCACCGACCCGGAAGTGGTCTCGGTCGGCCTGTCGCCCGACGAGGCGCGTGAGACCCGCGTCGAGGTGAAGATCGGCCAGTTCCCGTTCTCGGCCAACGGCCGCGCCATGACCTTGCAGGGCGAGGCCGGCTTCGTGCGGGTGGTGGCGCGCGCCGACAACCATCTGGTGCTGGGCATCCAGGCCGTCGGCTCCGGCGTGTCCGAGCTTTCGGCCGCCTTCTCGCTCGCCATCGAGATGGGCGCGCGGCTGGAGGACGTCGCCGGCACGATCCACGCCCATCCGACGCAGAGCGAGGGCTTCCAGGAAGCCGCCCTCAAGGCGCTGGGCCAGGCGCTGCACGCCTGAGCGCTTTTGCCGCGATCCCGGACATTGACGCCCGTCTGCGGACGTGAATGTCCGGGCCTTAAGATTTTTTATACGGATGATTCCGCGGAATCTTGACGCGAATCAATTGGATACATATCAATTCAAATGCAGGCGGACTTGAGTTGAGGAGGGTGATTCGGGGTCCGGGCGGGTGCGGCAGCGCTTGGTCCGGAAGTTGTTCTCACCCTTTCTCCTGCCTGTAGCTTTCCTCGCCGAAGGCGGCTCGACGGAACCGTTTCCGTCAGTTTCCAAGTAACTGTCCCTGATCGCGTCCAATGAGGTCGCCTGCGTTCGCGCGGGCGTCGAGCGATTCGTGTGCCGCGTTTTCTTCCATCCGCCGGCGCGGCAGCGCGCGGGCAGCCAATGATGCAATGGCCGGGCGACCCGCCCGGCAGACCACGGACCGATGATACACCTCGCATCGACCCAGGACCGACAGGACGCAGCCGCAAGGATCGGCTCGCGCACCGGCCTTTCCGGACTGATGCGGCGCATCTGCGGCGACATCGGCGCCGACTGCTACCTGCTGGTCGAGCCCATGGCCGAGCGCGGACCCAAGGCCGTGCGCATCGTCGCCTCCAACTGGATCTACGACGCGCTCGAGGAGCTGGGCGGCGAAGGCATCTTCTCGATCATCGAGAGCGGCCACGCCGCCGGCGCGGGCGAAGCGCCGCGGGCGATGCCCGCCGCGGCACCCTTCCTGTCCGCGCGCGAGCGGCTGGCGCTGCGCGAGCACGGCCATGCCGAAATCTTCATCCAGCGGCTCGCGCTGCGCGGCCGCACCGCCTTCGCCCTGTTCTCGGCGTCGCCCACGGGCAGCATCGACCCGGCCATGCTGGCGCGCGCCCACATGACATGCCTCTACGCGCTCGACGCATATCTCGGCGCGACCGCCGAAGGCTCTTCCCTTGCCGGCGCGCTTTCCGACCGCGAGCGCGAATGCCTCAAATGGGTTTCGGAAGGAAAGACCACCGACGAGGTGGCGCTGATCCTCGGCGTCTCCTCCAACACGGTCAACAGCTACGTCGCGCACGCGATCCAGAAGTTCGGCGCCAGCAACCGCGCCATGGCCATCGCCACCGCGATCAGGAGCGGGATCATCTGATGCTGCGCGAACCACACGGGGAAGGCACGGACATGTATGAGGAACAGGCACTCCACACCTGGTCTCCCGCCCTCGAATGGGCGGCCCCGCAGCCGGCGGCGACCATGCCCGACGCGGTGCGGCGCTGCCGCGACCTTGCCGACGCCATCGGCGCGGACGGCTTCGGCCTGTTCTTCATGGCCTCCGAGGGTGAGGCGCGGCGGCTCGTGCCCGTCTTCGACAGCGCCTTTCCCGGCGTCTCGCCCGCCTCGCGCACGCTTTCCGCACGCGGGGCCGACGGCCTCGCCCGCCGCGCCGCGGGCTCGGCCCAGCCCCTGTGGTGGGCGGGCGCCGGGGGCGGCCCGGTCCTTCACGGCGACGCGCGGCTGTGGGCGGCCGAGGTCGAGAACCCGGCCCCCTCGCCGCTCGCCGACGAGCGGCCCGGCATCCTCTTTCCCGTCGCGCAGGAGAACGGGCGCTCGGGCGCCGTCGCCTTCTTCGGCCCGGACATGCTTCTGGGCGAGGACGCGCTGTGCGAGACCCATGCCCGCTGCTACGCGCTCTTCGCCGAGGTGGCGCGGCAGCGTCCGCTGGACGGCGGCCGGCTGCCCGCCATGTCGAAGCGCGAGATCGAATGCCTGCGGCTGACCGCCAACGGCTTCACCAGCGACGAGATCGCCGGCGCGCTCGGCCTGTCGGTCCACACCGCCAACCAGTACCTGACCAGCTCGGCGCACAAGCTCAACGCCGTCAACCGCATCCATGCGGTGGCGAAGGCGCTGCGCGCCGGCCTGATCGACTGACGGGAACCTCTCGACGCCTCCTTCGCGCTCGCGGGCCGCGGCGGCCGCAGCGCTATCCTCCGGCCGCGATCATCGGCTCGCTGCGGCGGATGCGGGCATGCTCCAGCGCCCTTTCGAGGAAGGCGTCGTTCTGCGCCGGATCGGCCGCGGGCTTGTCGAAGGCGACGTAGTTGACCTCGACGGAAGCCTGGCGCGCCGCAAGGGTCAGCGCGAAATAGACGGTGACGCCGGCCGGCCGCAATTCGAGATCGAGCACGATGCGCGGCGCGTCGTCCCACGACACATGCGCCTCGCCGCCATGGCCCAGACGCAGCGTGCCGGGCTGGAAGTAGAGCTCGGCCGCGGTGTCCACGAGGTCGGCGATGCTCGCGAGGCGTTCGAGGCGGATATAGGCGATGTAGTCGCCGACATCGACCAGGCGCAGGTCGCTGACGACCTCCCGGATCGCGTTCGCGACGATGACCTCGCGGGTCGAAGAGTGCGGCTGGCGGTTCATGACGTCACCTTGCCCGCAGAGGGCGTTTTCTTGCCTGAGTAAAGAACCCGAACCAGTTCGGCCACGGCCTGATAGAACTGAGGTGGAATCATACTATCCACCGAAACTTGACTGTACATGGAGCGCGCGAGCGCGACATCTTCGAAGACCGGGATCTCGTGCGCCTCGGCGATTTCCCTGATCTTGAGCGCCACCAGATCCTGCCCCTTGGCGACGACGAGCGGCGCGGCGGTCTCCTCGCGCACGTAGCGCAGCGCGATGGCGTAGTGCGTCGGGTTGGCGATCACCAGCGTCGCCTGCGGCACCGCCGCCATCATGCGCCGGCGGGCGCGGTCGCGCTGGAGCGAGCGCAGCCTCGACTTCATGATCGGGTCGCCCTCGGCCTGCTTCATCTCGTCCTTGACCTCCTGCTTGGTCATGCGCAGGTCCTGGCGCCAGTGGAAGCGCGACCACAGGAGGTCGATCACCGCGATGATCACCATGATCGCGGTGATCGCCACCACGATCTCGACGGCCATATCGCGGATGACCGTGCCGAACGCCTCCGGCTGGGTGATCATGCCGGCCAGGAGCTCGGTCTGCGCGCCGCGCATGGCAAAGGTCAGCACCACGCCGGCAAGGACGAGCTTGCCCAGCGACTTGGCGAACTCGGCCAGCCCCTTCTGGCCGAACAGGCGCTTCCATCCCTCCTTCGGGGAGACGCGGGAGAGCTTCGGCTGCACGCGCTCGCCCACCATGCGCGGCATGTTCTGGAACACGGAGGCGGCGACGCCGGCGCCGATCAGCAGCGCCATCAGGCCGGCGAGCGGCTTCGCGATCTCGAGGAAGACCTGCCGGTAGAGCAGCACCGCGTCGTGCTCGGTCGCGAGCGACCACGCCTCCGGCCGTTCGAGGAACATCGACAGGAAGCCGGCCAGCTCGACCGCGCGCGGCTCGGCGAGGAACACCATGAAGACGAGGATGGCGAGAAAGGAGCCGACGACCGTGACTTCCTTGGCGAAGGGCACCTGGCCCTTGTCGATGGAGTCGCGGATCTTCTTCTCTGTGGCTTCCTCTGTCTTGCTTTCCTTGTCCGATTCGTCGGCCATGGCGCGCGCCGCTCAGAACGCCTAGGCGGCGTTCTGCATGGAGGGAAGCACGAGCGCGCCGGTCGCGGCGAGGCCGATCGCCGTTGCGGCGATGCGCTTGCGCGCCTTGGCGATTTCCGCCGGCGTGGCGGCGTCGGAGGGGATCGTCAGCTCGGATTCGATCATGCGGCGCGAGCGCGCGCCGATGGCCGAAAGCACGGCTTCGGCGAGGTCGGGCTCGGCGCCCCGCAACGCCAGCGTCACCAGCTCGGTCGACAGGCCGTCGAACAGCGTCACGCGCGCCTTCTGGTCGAGGAGCACGATGTCGTCGAAGCTGAACAGCCGCGCCTTGACCTGCTCGATGCCCTCGGCGCCGCTCGCCTCGAGGTCGGAGACGAGCTCGTCCAGAACCTCCTTGTCCAGTTCGTTCAGGAGGCTCGCGACGCGGGTCTGGCTGGCGGAGGCGTCCTTGCCCGTCGCGTCCATGGTCAGCCGCTTGCGCAGCTGGTTCTCCACGAGCTGCTTGGCGGCGGGCTGCACCGTGGTCATCGACAGCATGCGCTTCAGCACCTCGCTGCGCAGCGTCTTGTCGAAGGTCAGCAGCGCGTTGGCCGCCGGCTGCGATTCGAGGTTCGAGAACACCATGGCGATGGTCTGCGGATGCTCGTTCATGAGAAGCGCGCCGAGCCGCGCGGGCTCCAGCTCCGCAAGCTCGGGCCAGATCGGCGGCGCCTCGTCGCTCATCAGCGACGGCTTGCTCCAGCCCATCAGCAGGCTGATTTCCTCGGGCGACAGCGACTCGTTGAGGATCGTGTCCATCTGGTCGCCGGAATCGAGCAGGCCCGCGCCTTCGGTGAACTCGTCCTCGAACTCGGCGACGATGTTCTCCAGCTCGCTCTGGGGAATGGTGCGCAGCATGCGCGCAGCCTCGATGAGGGCCTTCAGCTCCTCATGCTTGAAGAAACGCAAGAGCCGGCCAGCCGAAGGCTTGCCCATGGCAACCAGAATGGCAGCCGCTTTCTGAGCCTTCGTCAGCTTGCCTTCCAGGCTCATTACGCCCCTGTCCCCGATTCGCTACGCAACAGGATATACAGCCTAGCCCGGCTTGGCAGCATCGATGATCTGCGTCAGCTTTATGCCGAAGCGCGAGGGATCGTGCTCCAGCACCGTGATCTCGCCGCAGGCGATCTTCCTTCCGTTGACGATGACGTCGACCGGCTCGCCGATGCGCCGGTTGAGGGCGACCGTGGAGCCCTTCTGCAGCGCCATCAGCTCCGCGACCGCCATTTCCGTCGAGCCGAGCACGATCTGGACGTCCACAGGAATGTTCATGATGATGTCGGCGTTGGGCGCCGCGCGCGGCGCGCCCGCCGCCGGCTGCGCGGCGGCGAGGCTCTGCGCGTCCGCGGCCCTGTCCTCGTGCAGGACGCCGCGCAGCTCCTCGATCGCCTTGTTCAGCTCCGCCTCCTGCGGGTCCTCGCCCAGCCCCGAGGGCATGCCGCCGAGGTCCAGCGGATTGGAGAAGTCTCCGAAGTCGCTCGGGCTGTCGGTGCCGTCGAGACCGCCGAGGTTCTCCAGATCGGGAAGAGGTGGGTTCATTATCGTCTCCTTGAGGCCCGGTGCCGCCGGCATTCAGCCCGGCATCAGCCCGTCGATGAAATCCTTGCCCTGGTCGAAGGGCTCGGTGATGCGAACGGTGAAGTTCTGGCCCAGCTTGCCGAACTCGCAGGTGAAGAGCGGCGTGCGGTGCGCCGACAGGAGCGTCGAGGTCGGCGCGGCCTCCGGCATCTCGATCACCTGACCGACGACGAGCTGCGACAGCTCGCCCAGCGTCATGCGCGACAGCGGCACCGTCGCCTCGAGCTTCACCGCCGAGCGCATCACCTCCTCGCTGAAGCGGGCGTGCCAGCGCTCCTTCTGCGTGCCCTCGTCCGCATCGAGCGAGCCGTCGCCCCGGTGGAGCAGCAGCACACGCTGCGGCATCATCACGGTGAAGCTGCCCTCGCCGGACGGCGCGATGAGCTTGAACGACATGCGCACGGCCGGACCGTCGCGGATGACGAGCTTCCTCAGGTCCTGCCCCGATATGGCGGACGGCATCGGGAACTTGATCGACAGCGCCCGCACGCCCGAGCCGTTCAGCGCCTTCGCCGTCGCCTCGAAGACGACGGACGCCAGCTCCAGCTCGATCATGGTCAGGGGACGCAGGATCGGCGTCACGCGGATGTCCGGGTCGCCGCCGAACAGCGCGCTGACCAGAAGCGAGATCGCATGCGAATCCGCGATCAGCATCAGCGCGTCCGGCGAGGTCGCCGAGGCGGCGACGACCAGCGCGTCGTTCTCCGCCTCGGGCCGGCGGGCCTCCGCCAGGCGCGCCAGCGCCACGCTCTCCAGCTCGATCTCGATGGGATAGGAGACCTGCTCGTTCAGGCTGTCGCGGATGGCCGGAAGCGCCCTGAGGCCGAGCGAGCGCGCCGCGCGCAGGATGTGCTCGGGCTCGCCGGTGTCGCCGAGGAGCCGTTCGACAATCGGATTGCGCGGCAGCGGCTGATCGCCCGCCGCGCCGAAATCCCGCTGCGCCGCCGCCCCGCTCATCACGCCACCTTGCGGGCTTCGCCGCCGTGGAGCGTGCTCTGCTCGACGGCGTCGATGGAGGGCCGGTCATAGGCCGAGATGGTCTTGCGGCCGAACTCCAGCGCCACCTGCGGCAGCGAGCCGTTCATGTAGGCGAGGAGCGTCTGCTTGACGATGATGTAGAGGCGGTTCTTCTTGTCGCGCACGATCTTGACCTTCTGCGCGATGGGGCCGACCACCGCATAGTTGAGGAAGATGCCGAGGAAGGTGCCGACCAGCGCCGCGCCGACGAGGCCGCCGAGGATTTCCGGCGACTGGTCGATGGCGCCCATCGCCTTGATGACGCCGAGCACCGCGGCGCAGATGCCGAGCGCGGGGAAGGCGTCGGCCAGCACCGTCAGCGCGTGGTACGACTTCAGCTTGTCGTGCTTGATGGTGTGGATTTCCTCGTCCATCAGCGCCTCGATCTCGAACGGCCGGGTATTGCCGATGATGATGATGCGGCAGTAGTCGCAGATGAAGTTGGTCAGGTCCCGGTTCTTGAGCACGCTCGGGAAGGCCTGGAACACCGGCGATTCGTCGGGATTGTCGATGTGGGCCTCGACCTCGTTGCGCGACTTGGTGCGCAGTTCGCGCATCAGGCTGTGCAGGACGCCCAGCGTCTCCAGATAGTCCTGCTCGGTCGGCACCTGATGGCGGAAGGCCTCCATGATCGCCTTGCCGGTGTCTTTCACCGTCGAGACCGGGTTGGCGATCAGGAACGCGCCCACGCCCGCGCCGCCGATGATGACCAGCTCCCACGGCTGCATCAGAACCTCGAGATGCCCGCCCATGGCCATGTAGCCGCCGAGCACGCACCCCAGAATAACCACGAATCCAATCAGAATGCCCACGGAGTCACCTTCCTATGCGCCGTTACCCTCTGCGTAGCGTGCATGGCTTGCGCGAGGCTTGAACGGCTGCGCGGCGGCGGCGTTCAGCTTCACGCAAGCATTTGCGACTATCCTTGCGGGGTCCGTCCTGCGCAATGGAGGCGCGCGTGCTTAGTACCTATCTGAGTTACCAGCTCGTTACCCGCGATCTCGGCAAGTCGCTGGGGCGCGTGGAAGATCAGGTCGCGGTCAAGCGCGAGACGGAATATTATCTCGCCAATATCGGCAAGGTGAAATCGGCCGAGGAGTTCGTCAACGACTACCGGCTGTTCAGCTACGCCATGAAGGCCCACGGCCTCGAGGACATGGCCTATGCCAAGGCCTTCATGCTCAAGGCGCTGAAGGAAGGCATCCAGGAGACCGACAGCTTCGCCAACAAGCTGACGGACAAGCGCTATGCCGAGTTCGTGCGCAGCTTCAACTTCGAGGCGCTGGGCGAGGAAGCCACGACCTGGGTTCCCGCCAATCACGGCGTCGCCGAGCGCTATCTGACGCGCGCCACGCCGCCCGGCGGCACGCCCGCGGAAGCCTATGTCAAGGAGACCGCCTACTACTCCGACAACATCGGCCACATCAAGACGATCGACCAGTTCCTGCACAAGGACAACGAGCGGCTGCTCCTCTATGCGCTCCAGGCGTTCGGGCTGGAAGCGTCCTTCGGCGACAAGGAGCTGCTGACGAAGATGCTGGAAGGCGGCACCGAAGACCCGGACAGCCCCGCCAACAAGCACGAGAACGAGAGCTGGGCGCAGTTCGTCAAGAGCTTCGACTTCGCCGGGCTCGGCGAGGAAGCGACCACCTACAACCGGGCGCTGCGGCCCTCGGTCGACAAATATGTGCGCCAGAAGCTGGAGGAAGACACCGGCCAGCAGAGCGAAGGCGTGCGCCTCGCGCTCTACTTCCAGCGCAAGGCGGGGACCATTACCAACGCCTACGAGATCCTCGCCGACAAGGCGCTGGCGGAGGTGGTGCGCACCTATCTCGGCCTGCCCGACGCCATCGCGCAGATGGACGTGGACAAGCAGGCGAAGCTGATCGAGGACCGCCTGAACCTCGAGGATCTCCAGGACCCGGCCAAGGTCGAGAAGTTCATCACCCGCTTCACCGCGATGTGGGACGTCAACAATTCCTCGGCGTCGCAGTCGCCGGTCCTCGCCCTGTTCCAGCCCGTCGAGTACGGCATCTCCGTCGACTCGCTGATGGCGATCGCAACCCTGAAACGATAGGAAGCAAGCCTTGCAGTCTGGAATCTACGTCGCGCTGTCCTCGCAGATGGCGCTCGACAAGCGCCTGACGACCATCGCCGACAACGTCGCCAACACCGGCACGGTCGGCTTCCGCGCGACGGGCGTGAAGTTCGAGGACATCGTGAGCGGGCTGGGCGACAAGTCGGTCTCCTTCGCCTCGGCCGGCGACACCTATCTTTCGACCCACACCGGCCCGCTGCGCGAAACGGGCAATCCGTTCGACTTCGCCATCCGCGGCGACGCCTGGTTCGCGATCGAGACGCCGCAGGGCCCGGTGATGACCCGCGACGGCCGCTTCACCATGCTCGACACCGGCGACCTCGTCTCGGTCGAGGGCTATCCGGTCCTCGACGCCGGCGGCGCGCCGATCCAGCTCGACCCGCAGGCCGGACCGCCGGAGGCCGGCGTCGACGGCACGCTGCACCAGAACGGCCGGCTCGTGGCGGCCGTCGGCCTGTTCGAGTTCCAGCCCGGCGTCAATTTCACCCGCTACGGCAATTCCGGCATCGTGCCCTTCGGGGCGCCCGAGCCGGTGGTCGACCGCCTCGACGCCGGCGTCGTCCAGGGTTTCGTCGAGGATTCCAACGTCAATCCCGTCCTCGAGATCACGCGGCTGATCCAGGTCCAGCGCGCCTTCGAGCACGTCTCGGCGCTGATCCGCGACAGCGAGCAGGCGCTCGACCAGGCCATCTCGACGCTGGGACCGCGATAGTCCATGCAGGGTGCGACCGACACGCCGCTTCACGCGATCGAGCGCATCCTGTCGCGCTTCGGCAACGACCGCACGCTCCTGCGCAGCGGCGGGCGCATCGACGAGGTGTCGCCCAGCCACTACCGCGTGCGCGGCATCTCGACCAGCGCGCGCCTCGGCGACGTGGTCGAGCACCGCTCGTCGTCCGGCCTGCGCACGGGCGAGATCGTCCGCATCGGCCCGGACGAGACGCTGGTCGCCCCCTACGACCGCAACCCCGATGCCGGCATCGGCGACGCGGTCTTCATCCGCACCGGGCGCGGCGCCGCGCCGCATGCCTCATGGCGCGGCCGCGTCATCGACGCGCTCGGCCGGGCCGTCGACGGCAAGGGGCCGCTCGCGGTCGGGCAGGAGACCGAGCCCGCCGCCGCGCCCGCGGCCATGGCACGCCAGCGCGTCGCCACCGGCTTCATGACCGGGGTGCGCGTCATCGACATCTTCACCCCCATCTGCTTCGGCCAGCGCCTCGGCATCTTCGCCGGTTCCGGCGTCGGCAAGTCGACGCTTCTCGCCATGCTCGCCAGCGCCGAGGCCTTCGACACCGTCGTCGTCGCGCTGGTCGGCGAGCGCGGCCGCGAGGTGCGCGAGTTCCTCGAGGACACCATCGGCGCCGAATGCCTGGCCAAGACCGTGGCCGTCGTCGCCACCAGCGACGAGAGCGCGATGATGCGCCGCCGCGCGCCCGACATGGCGATGCGGGCGGCCGAGCATTTTCGCGACGAGGGCCACCGCGTGCTTCTGGTGCTCGATTCCATCACCCGCTTCGCCCATGCGCTGCGCGAGGTGGCGATCGGCGTCGGCGAGCCGCCGGTGGCGCGCGGCTACCCGGCCTCCGTGTTCACCGACCTGCCGAAGCTTCTCGAGCGCGCCGGTCCCGGCACCGACGGCGCCGGCTCCATCACCGCCATCCTCTCCGTGCTGGTGGACGGCGACGACCACAACGACCCGGTCGCCGACTCGATCCGCGGCATCCTCGACGGCCATGTCGTGCTTTCCCGCACCATCGCCGAGCAGGGCCGCTATCCCCCGGTCGATCCGCTGGCCTCGATCTCGCGCCTCGCGCCGAAGGCATGGACGAAGGAGCAGCGCGTGCTGGTGACGCGGCTGCGCAGCATGATCGCCCGCTTCGAGGACACGCGCGACATCCGCCTGCTCGGCGCCTACCAGCCCGGCGCCGACGCCGAGCTCGACCTTGCCGTGCGGCAGGTCCCGCTGATCTACGAGGCGCTGACCCAGACGCCGCACGACCCGGCATCGCCCGATCCGTTCTCGGATCTCGCCCGCCACCTGAGAGCCAAGGAGAAACCGGCGGATGAGCCCGTGGAATAGGCTGCGCCATCTGGCCGGACGCATCCTCGCCGGCGACGACGGGCGCGTGAGCAGCGACGAAGCCATCTATCTCACCGATGCGGCACATCGGAACCACCAGCCGCAGCTGGCGAAGGCCCCGGAGATCAGGAAGCGCTATTTCGGCGCCGACCTGCGCCGCGGCCGAAGCGATGGCCGGAGCGATCGCAAGGCGGACGGCGACGCATCGGCGCGTCCGTCGCGCGGATGGCTGGCGAGGCTGGGCCTCGGGGGCCATGCCGCCGCGGGAGAGCCGGACTACACGCGCACGAAGATCGTCGGCACGCCCTATCCGCCCAGTAAGCCGAAGAAGAAGGCCGGGGACCGCAAGGCCGAAGCCCCGCAGGCCGACGTCGCGGAGCGCCCGGCGGCACCGGCGACCGCGCCGCAGCAGGCGCCCGAAATCAAGGCCCCGGCACCGTCGCCCGCCGGCACCCTGCCCGGCTCTGCCCCCGCCCCGGCCCGGCGGGCAGCCGCCGCTCTGCCCGGCATGCCGCAGAAGCCCGCCCCGTCGCGCGCGCAGCCTGCATCGAGGAAGCCCAGCGACGACGAGATGCTGGAGAACCTGTTCGGCACGCCCGAACCCATCCCGCCGCGGAAGCCGGCCCCCGTCGCGACGGCGAGAGCGCCCGCCCCCGTCGTGGCAAAGACCGTGTCGAAGGCGCCGGCGCCCGTCGCGACCAGGAAAAGGAAGAAGATGGACCGCGGCGACGTGACCCTCGCCGCGCTCGGCGTCACGCTCGGCCTGACCTGCGCCCTCTTCCCCTGGTACATCTTCTTCAATCAGGAGAAGTTCGGCGTCCGCGAATTCACCTTCAGCGGCGGCAATTCGGGGCGCGCCACGCCCAGCATGGCCTATGTGCCGCAGCCCGTCGGCAAGCCCTTCGCGCGCTCCGAGATGCCGAAGATGGAGCTCGACTTCTTCCCGACCGCGACCCTGCCGTCGGATCAGGAGCGCCCGCGCGCCCTGCCCGCCTCCGAGCAGCCCTTCCCGTCCGACCGGGTCAACTTCCGCCTCGTCCACGTCGCCAACGGCCGCGCCATGATCGAGGACAGCGACGGCCTGTGGGTCGTCCAGCGCGGCTCGCAGCTTCCCGACGCCAGCCGCGTCGCCGCGATCGAGCAGCGCGACGGCCGCTGGGTGCTCGTCACCACGCACGACAAGGTCGTCGAACTCTCCGACTGAATCCCGGGCCGAAGCTTGCGGACCCGCGCAAGGTCCGCGCAAGGCCGATTTCTTAAAGTATCGTTACCCTCAAGGAGTAGCGATGCAACCTGTCAACCTGTTCGCCCTGGCTTCGCAGCAGGCCCGATGGCTGTCGGTGCGCCAGACCGCCGTGTCCAGCAACATCGCCAACGCCAACACGCCCGGCTACGGCGTGGTGGACGTGGAGCCGTTCGAGGCGGTGCTGAACCAGACGCGGGTGGCCATGCAGGCCACCCATCCGAAGCACATCGCCGTCGGCGCCACCGCCGACGCGCTCGCCGTCCGGCAGGTCGACGACAGCAAGCCCCTCATGCCCTCCGGCAACACGGTGGTGCTGGAGCAGGAGCTGATGAAGTCCGGCGAGGTGCGCCGGTCGATGGAGATGAACACTGCCATCGTCAAGGCCTTCCACCGCATGCTGATGATGACGACCAGGAGCTAGGCCCGTGGACCCGCTGATTTCGTCCCTGAAGGTGGCCGCATCCGGCCTCGGCGCCCAGTCGGAGCGCCTGCGCGTGGTGTCGGAGAACCTCGCCAACGCCCAGTCCACCGGCAATTTCCCGGGCGCCGATCCCTACCAGCGCAAGACCATCACCTTCACGGCCGAGCTCGACCGGCTGAGCGGCGCGCGCATGGTCGAGGTGTCGGCGATCTCCAACGACAAGACCGCGTTCCCGGTCGAATTCCAGCCCGGCCACGAGGCGGCGGACGAGCTCGGCTACGTCAAGATGCCGAACGTCAACATCCTCGTCGAGATGGCCGACATGCGCGAGGCCAACCGCAGCTACGAGGCCAACCTGCAGGCCATCAAGCAGGCCCGCGAACTCATCTCCATGACCATCGACCTGTTGAGGAGCCAGTAATGATCGACAGCCTCGCCGCCCTCGGCAGGACCACGGCGCCCGCCGCCATGCTCGACGGCCTCGCCTCCGTGCCGGGCCCCGCCATGAAGCCCGCCAACGTGACGGCCGAGACCTCCTTCGCCGCCGCGCTCTCCGCCGTGTCGCAGGACGCGGTGACGACCCTGCGCAACGCCGAGGGCCTGTCGCTCAAGGCGCTCCAGGGCGAGACCGAGACCCGCGAGGTGGTCGACGCCGTGATGACCGCCGAGCAGACGCTGCAGGCTGCGATCGCCATCCGCGACAAGATCGTGAGCGCCTATCTCGAAGTCAGCCGCATGGCGATCTGAGGAACAGGACCGATGAAAGCACTCGCCATCGCCGCGACCGGCATGAACGCCCAGCAGACCAATCTCGAGGTCATCGCCAACAACATCGCCAACATCAACACCACCGGCTTCAAGCGGGCCCGCGCCGAGTTCTCCGACCTGCTCTATCAGGCCGAGCGGGTGCAGGGCGTGCCGAACCGCGCCAACCAGAACATCGTGCCGGAGGGCTCGCACATCGGCCTCGGCGTCAAGACCAGCGCCATCCGCAACGTCCATGTCCAGGGCAACCTGGTCAACACCGGCAACCGGCTCGACATCGCGCTGGCCGGACAGGGCTGGTTCCAGATCGAGGGCGTCAACGGCGAGCAGCTCTACACCCGCGCCGGCTCCTTCAACACCAACGGCGAAGGCCAGCTCGTCACCGTGGACGGCTATCTGGTCGCCGGCGGCATCGTCATCCCCGACAACGCCGTCGAGATCATCGTCAACAAGTCCGGCCAGTTCTTCGCCCGCTACGACGACCAGGTCGATCTGGAGGAGCTGGGCCAGCTCACGCTCGCCAACTTCTCCAACGAGGCCGGGCTGACGCCGCTGGGCGACAACCTCTTCCAGGAGACCGCAGCCTCCGGCCCCGCCGTCATCGGCGTGCCGGGCGATCCGGGCTACGCCACGACCGAGCAGTTCTACCTCGAATCCTCCAACGTCGATCCGGTCAAGGAGATCACCGAGCTGATCTCGGCCCAGCGCGCCTACGAGATGAACTCGAAGGTCATCAAGGCCGCCGACGAGATGGCCGCCGTCATCACCCAGGGCATGAGATAAGAGCCATGATCCGCCGCCTGCGCGTCCTTCTTCCGGCCGTTCTCCTCGCTCTCGCGGCGGGCGCGGCGCTGCCGGCGCGCGCGCAGGAGACGGTCATCGTTCCGACCCGCGTCATCTATCCCGGCGAGACCGTCACCGCGGACCTGCTGCAAGAGGTGCCGCTGCGCCGGCAGCTGCGCAACCCCGCCGCGGTCGAGCGCGACTGGCGGGCGCTGGACGGCAAGGTCGCGCGGCGCACGCTGCTTCCCGGCCGCATGATCCCGACGGGCTCGGTGCGCGAGGCGTGGATCGTCGAGCCGGGCAAGCCGGTTCAGGCGCTGTTCGTGCACGGCGGGCTGCAGATCGCGGTCTCGGCGGTCGCGCTCCAGGCGGGCGCCGCCGGCGACATGGTGCGCCTGCGCAACGTCGATTCGGGAACCGTCTTCTCCGGCATCGTCATGGCCGACGGCACCGTCAGGGTGGCTGCATCATGATCCGCCGCCTTCTCCTCAGCCTCGTCGTCGGCCTCGTCCTGGGCGGCCCGGCCGCCGCCGACGAGCCGCGGCCCGGCGCCGGCGCCAATGGCGGCGGCAGCGGCGCAGCGCAGGGCGAGGAGCTTCACGGCGGCGCAGCCTATGGCGGCGTCTGGCGCAACGACCGGCTGTCCGGCCACGGCTTCACCCGGGCGCGCATCAAGGACGTCGCGGTCCTCCAGAGCGCGCGCGACAACCAGCTCGTCGGCTATGGCCTCGTGATCGGCCTGCAGGGCACCGGCGACAGCCTGCGCTCCTCGCCCTTCACCGAGCAGTCGATGCGGGCCATGCTGGAGAACCTCGGCGTCTCGACGCGGGGCGGCCAGTCGCGGGCCAAGAACATCGCGGCGGTGATCGTCACCGCCAACCTGCCGCCCTTCGTGCAGTCCGGCGCGCGGATCGACGTCAACGTCTCGTCCATGGGCGACGCCACCTCGCTTGCCGGCGGCACGCTGGTGATGACGCCGCTGCGCGCGCCCGACGGCGAGATCTACGCGGTGGCGCAAGGCTCGGTCATCGTCGCCGGCTTCTCGGCGCAGGGACAGGCCGAGACCCTGACGCAGGGCGTGCCGACCAGCGGCCGGGTGCCGAACGGCGGCATCGTCGAGCGGCAGGTGCCAGCCACCTTCAGCGCCGACACCATGATGACGCTCCAGCTCCGCAACCCCGACTTCTCGACCGCCGTACGCATCGCCGACGCGATCAACGACTATGCCAGCCACCGCTTCGGCCGCCGCGTCGCGCAGGAGCAGGACGCCCGCACTGTGATGATCCAGCGGCCGAAGGACATCACCGCCGCCCGCTTCTATGCCGAGCTGGAGAACATCGTCATCGAATCCGACGCGCCGGCCCGCGTCGTCGTCGACGAGCGGACGGGCACCATCGTCATCGGCCAGCAGGTGCGCATCTCGCGCGTCGCCATCAGCCACGGCGCGCTGACCGTGCGCATCACCGAGATGCCCAAGGTGGTGCAGCCCGAACCGTTCTCGCGCGGCGAGACCGCCGTCGAGCCGTTCACCACCATCGAGGCCGACCGGCCCGACGGCCGGGTCGCCATGCTCGACGGTCCCGATCTCGAGACACTGGTCTCCGGCCTCAACCGGCTCGGCGTCAAGCCGGACGGCATCATCGCCATCCTGCAGGGCATCAAGTCGGCGGGCGCGCTTCAGGCCGAACTCGTGCTGCAATAGGACGACCGCGATGACCCACGAAACCGCCGCCGCCAACCGCCGTGCCGCCCTCGCCGCAGGTGCTGGCATCCTTCTCGGCGCCCTCGTCTTCGGCGGCACGCCGGCCGCCACGCAGGCCATCGACGCCGTGACGGAGCGGATCGGCCAGGTCGACGACGACATCCGCCGCTTCTGCTCCAACATCGCCGACGCCGCGCGCGACCGCCGCTATGCGCTGCAGCAGGCCGAGCTCGAGAACCTGCAGAAGGACATCGACCAGCGCATCGCCGCGCTGGAGGAGAAGCGTGCCGAATACGAGGAGTGGCTTGCCCGCCGCAACGACTTCCTCGCCAAGGCCGAGGGCAACCTGGTCGACATCTATTCCCGCATGCGCCCCGACGCCGCCGCCGAGCGGCTGGCGGAGGTGAACGCGGAGCTTGCCGCCGGCATCCTGATGAAGCTTCAGGCGCGGCAGGCGGGCATCATCCTCAACGAAATGGACAGCAAGGCGGCCGCCACGCTCACGAGCATCATGGCGAGCGCGGCCCGCAGGCAGGACCCGACATGAACGCGAGGCCGCTCATCATCATCGCCGCGCTCGCGCTCGCCGGCTGCGCCACGCCTCCGATGGAAGAGGTCAACAGGCCGCCGGCGCTGTCGCCGGTCGGCTACGGCGTCGGCATGGACCCGAAGACCGTCTACAGCTACCCGACCCCGCCGGCGCAGGCGACGAAGAAATATTCGCTGTGGGACGACCGCCAGTCGAAGTTCTTCACCGACGCGCGCGCCCTCCAGGCCGGCGACATCCTGACGGTCGACATCCAGATCAACGACCGCGCCCGCTTCCGCAACGAATCCGACCGGTCGCGCACGTCGAGCCGCGGCATCGGCCTCGGCGCCGACTTCACCTGGCTCGGCCTCGGAACGGCGGGCAATGCGACCGCCGGCTTCGATTCCGACACCGCCAGCAAGGGCAAGGGCGAGACCGTCCGGTCGGAGGACATCAAGCTGTCGGTCGCCGCGGTGGTGACGGACGTGCTGCCCAACGGCAACCTCGTCATCTCCGGCTCGCAGGAGGTTCTCGTCAACGCCGAGCTGCGCGTCCTGACCATCACCGGCATCGTGCGCCCGTCCGACATCGGCGCGGCCAACACCGTGTCCTACGAGCGCATCGCCGAGGCGCGCATCTCCTATGGCGGCCGCGGCCGGCTGACCGAGGTGCAGCAGCCCGGCTGGGGCCACCAGATCGTCGACAACATCCTGCCGTTCTGACCGGGAAGAAGTCATGGCCATCGTCGACGACACAGCCCCGCCCCCCAGCCAGCCCTCGATGATGGTTCAGATCGCCGTGCTCATCGGCCTGACGGTGATCGCCATCGCCATCGGCTGGATTTCCGGCCTCTACCTGTCCGGCAAGCACACGGCGGTGGAGAAGCCGGCCGAGGTCCGGGTGGTCAAGGCCGACGAGACCCGGCTCGTCGAAGCGGCGGAGAAGCTCGGGGTCGTCTATCTCGAACCGATCACCACCAACCTCGCCGGCCCGACGGAAACCTGGGTGCGGCTCGAGCTGGCGCTCGTCTTCGCGGAGAAGGGCGACCTCGTCATCGCCCAGACCGTGCAGCAGGACGTCCTCGCCTATCTGCGCACGGTCAAGTTCCACCAGATCGACGGGCCGAGCGGCTTCCAGCACCTGAAATCCGACATCGAGGAGCGCGCCGCCATCCGCAGCGAAGGCAAGGTCAAGGGCGTCCTCATCCGCACCCTGCTGTTCGAATGATCCGCATCCGCGCCACCCTCGCCGCATTCCTGGCGCTGCTGGCGGCCTCGGTCGCGCCCGCGGCGGCGCAGGGCATCGACCTCGGCGACATCACCGGCCAGCTGCAGGGCCAGACGGTGGGCACCATCGTCCAGCTCTTCGGCCTGCTGACGATCCTGTCGCTGGCGCCCGGCATCCTCATCATGGTGACGAGCTTCACGCGCTTCATCATCGTGTTCTCGATCCTGCGCTCGGGGCTGGGCCTGGCGACCACGCCGGCCAACCTGATCCTCGTCAGCCTGTCGCTGTTCATGACCTTCTACGTCATGGGGCCGACCTTCGACCGCGCCTGGAACGAGGGCGTGCAGCCGCTCGTCAACAGCGAGATCACCGAGGCCGAGGCCTTCGAGCGGATTTCCGACCCGTTCCGCGACTTCATGGTCGCCAATGTCCGCGACAAGGACTTCGACCTGTTCGCCGACCTCGCGCGCGAGCGCGGCCAGGCGGACGTCTCGGTCGAGAACGCCGACTTCCGCATCCTCGTCCCGGCCTTCATGATCTCGGAGATCAGGCGCGGCTTCGAGATCGGCTTCCTGATCGTGCTGCCCTTCCTCGTCATCGACCTGATCGTGGCGACCATTACCATGTCGATGGGCATGATGATGCTGCCGCCGGTGGTGGTCTCTCTGCCGTTCAAGATCCTGTTTTTCGTGCTGATCGACGGCTGGAATCTGCTGGTCGGCTCGCTGGTGCGCTCGTTCACCTGAGGTCTTTCGGCCGCCGGCTTCCCCGCGAACGACCCCCTTGCCGTCGCCTATCCCTTTGTTTGCAAAGGCCGGGCGCCAGGCCGGCATGCCCGTACCGATGGCCGGCCATCCCGCGCCGCCGGGCGCACACCGATCGTTAACCATATGATTTTTCTCGGTATTAACCATACCGCTTAGCCGTTCTGTAGGCTTTGATCCTTATAGCTGTGTCCCAAGGGGCAGATCGGCGGTATGGGGCAAATCCAAGCTGATCGGGCATGAAGCCGCGCCGCTTCGCCGGTAGCAAGTCCGGCATGTTGTTCGAGTATCGAGTTACAAGGCGTACAAAAATGTCCAGCTTGAACACCAACGCGTCCGCGATGACGGCGCTGCAGACGCTCTCCGCCACCAACAAGAACATGGCCACGACGCAGGGCCGCATCGCCACCGGCTTCCGGGTCGCCGAAGCTGCCGACAACGCCGCTTACTGGTCGATCGCCACGACCATGCGTTCGGACAACAAGGCTTTCTCGTCGGTTCAGGACGCGCTCGGCCTCGGTGCCGGCCGTCTCGACGTCGCCTACACCGCGGTCGACTCCGCGATCACCGCGGTCGACAAGATCAAGCAGAAGCTGGTCTCGGCCATGAGCGCCTCCACCGAGGACAAGCTCAAGATCCAGACCGAGATCGCGGAGCTCCAGGGCCAGCTCACCAGCATCGGCCTGGCGGCGAACTACGCCGGTTCGAACCTGATCGCCAACGACCAGACGAGCACGACGCTCGAGGTCGTCTCCTCCTACGACCGTGCGTCGGACGGCACCGTGAAGGTCAACACGATCAACCTCGACCTGAGCGGCACGCAGCTCCTCGACGAGACCGGCACGGCCGGCGGCATCCTCGACGAGGTGATGCAGATCACGCTCGACGGCACGGAAGACAACGCCGCGATCCAGGCGCACCTCGACAACATCGAGACCGCGCTGGCCGAGATGGCCACTGCCGCCTCGACCATCGGCGCCGCCAAGAGCCGCGTCGACATGCAGAAGGACTTCGTCTCCAAGCTGCAGGACGCCATCGACCGCGGCGTGGGCCAGTTGGTCGACGCCGACATGAACAAGGAATCGGCACGTCTGTCGGCCCTGCAGGTCCAGCAGCAGCTCGGCATCCAGGCGCTGTCGATCGCCAACTCCAATACCCAGAACATCCTGTCGCTGTTCCGCTAAGGAACGCGACGTGAGGGCGGCCCCGCCGCCCTCACCGGGGGGCTTTTCATGAAAGGCCGCGCTCTTCGGAGCGCGGCCTTTTGCTTTGGCTGGACCAAGGGAAGAACAGAGACCGGCTGTTCTTCCGGACGAGCCGAAAATCGCAGATTTTCCATATATACCAATCATTAACCATACTTCTTGGTCATTCGCTAACCATTCTCGTTCATAAATTGGATCACGACGAACGGCCCCGTTGCCCTCGTTCTGGCGGCATGAAGCCGCGCCGTGTCGCCGGCCCTGCCGGCATGTCGTCAGTTAAAGTACAAGTACAAGGCGTATTCATATGTCCAGCCTGAACACCAACGCGTCGGCGATGACGGCGCTGCAGACCCTCGCCGCCACCAACAAGAACCTCGCCACCACCCAGAGCCGCATCTCGACGGGCTTCCGCGTCAACGAAGCCAAGGACAACGCCGCTTACTGGTCGATCGCCACGACCATGCGTTCGGACAACAAGGCGTTCTCCGCCGTTCAGGACGCGCTCGGCCTCGGTGCCGGCCGCCTCGACGTCGCCTACACGGCAATGGAATCCGCGATCACCGCGGTCGACCTGATCAAGCAGAAGCTGGTCTCGGCCATGAGCGCCTCCGAAGAGGACAAGCTCAAGATCCAGACCGAGATCAAGGAGCTCCAGGGCCAGCTCACCGGCATCGGCCTGTCGGCCAACTACGCCGGCTCGAACGTCATCGCCCACGACGGAACCCTGACCGAACTGGAGATCGTTTCCTCTTACGACCGCTCTTCCGACGGCTCCGTGACGGTCAACACGATCAAGCTCGACCTCAGCGGCACGCAGCTCCTCGACGAGACCGGCACCGGCGGCGGCATCCTCGACGACGTGATGCAGATCGAACTCGACGGCACGGAAGACAACGCCGCGATCCAGGCGCATCTCGACAATGTCGAGACCGCGCTCGCCGCGATGGCCGCCGCCGCGACCATCGGCGCCGCCAAGAGCCGCGTCGACATGCAGAAGGACTTCGTCTCCAAGCTGCAGGACGCCATCGACCGCGGCATCGGCCAGCTGGTCGATGCCGACATGAACAAGGAATCGTCGCGCCTGTCGGCCCTCCAGGTCCAGCAGCAGCTCGGCATCCAGGCCCTGTCCATCGCCAACTCCAACACCCAGAACATCCTGTCGCTGTTCCGCAGCTAACAGCTTCAGCCTGAAAACCGATACATCGAGCACCGCGCCCCGCGAGGGGCGCGGCGTTTCCCGTTGATGCTCCGGCGACCGCTTAACCGCCGGTTAACCATAAACTTCTAGTCATGGTTAACCCTTGGTTACGGCAGTCAATCGGAAGAGGCTTCCTCGTGTCGAGCATCAACACCAACCCATCCGCGATGACCGCTCTTCAGGCGCTGGCGGCGACCAACCGGAACCTCGCCGTGGTGCAGCAGCGCATCTCGACCGGCTTCCGCGTCGGCGAGGCCAAGGACAACGCCGCCTACTGGTCGATCGCCACGACGATGCGGTCGGACAACAAGATCCTCTCCACCGTCCAGGATTCGCTCGGCCTCGGCGCCAGCCGCATCGACACCGCCTACACCTCGATGGAGAATGCCCTCACCCTGGTCGACGAGATCAAGCAGAAGGTGCTCGCCGCCATCGGCATGAGCGAGGACAACAAGGAGAAGATCCAGGCCGAGATCAGCGCCTACCAGTCGCAGCTGCGCTCCACCGCGCGCACCGCCAACTTCTCCGGCGTGAACTGGCTCTATGTCGATGGCCTGTCGCAGGACAAGATCATCTCCGCCTTCACCCGCGACCAGACCGGCGCGATCCTGCTCGGCTCCATCGACATCGACGTCGACGCCATCAAGCTCTACGACGAGGCCGCGACCACCAACACGACGATGGGCATACTGGAGGGGCTGCGCCTCGGCACCACGGGCGAGCGCAACAACAGCGCCACCGACCCCACCCCCGGCACGGTGGCCGCGACCGACGGCTACGCCGTCGACACGCTCGACGTCGTCGGCTTCAGCGACGACCAGATCCGGCAGATGCTGACGGTGGTGGACATCACGCTGGCGGAGATGACCGAGGCCGCGACCGCGATCGGCGCCATCAAGCGGCGCATCGACATCCAGAAGGAATACACCTCGAAGCTGATGGACTCGATCGACCGCGGCGTCGGCCAGCTCGTCGATGCCGACATGAACCGCGAGTCCACGCGGCTGCAGGCGCTTCAGGTGCAGCAGCAGCTCGGCATCCAGTCGTTGTCCATCGCCAATTCCAACGCCCAGAACATCCTCCTCCTGTTCCAGGGCTAGCCTTCGCCGCAGCTGCGGACGCATCCGCATCGGGCCGCTTCCCGCCGCAGCGGCCCGATGCCATTTTCGCGCAAGCTTCGCAGCCTATTCTGGGTGCCGCTATACCCGGAGCATGAAGCTTTGCCTGAGCAGATCAAGTCCGTCCTCGACAATCTCCGCAGCCTCGGCCCCAAACGTCTCGCCATGCTCGGCGGGGCCGCCGCCATCGTGATTGCCGTCATCCTGACGGCGTCGGTCTGGTTGAACCGCCCCGCCTACGAGACGCTCTATGTCGGCCTCGACCGCAACGACGTCGGGCAGATCGGTATGGTGCTCTCCGAATCCGGCATCCGCTACGACGTGTCGAGCGACGGCACCGCCGTCATGGTGCCGACCGGGCGCACGGGCCAGGCGCGCATGCTTCTGGCCGAGCGCGGCCTGCCGACCTCGAGCAATGCCGGCTACGAGCTGTTCGACAATGTCGGCTCCTTCGGCCTCACCTCCTTCATGCAGGAGGTGACGCGGGTGCGCGCGCTCGAAGGCGAGATCGCCCGCACCATCCAGTCGATCGCCGGCATCAAGTCGGCGCGCGTGCACATCGTCATGCCCGAGCGCGCCTCGTTCCGCCGCGAGGAGCAGGCGCCGACCGCCTCGGTGGTGGTGCGCGCCGCCGGCACCGACGGCGCCAAGGCCGCGCTCGCCATCCGCCACCTCGTCGCCGCCGCCGTGCCGCGCCTCGACCCGGACAAGGTCACCGTTCTCGACGCCTCGGGCGAGCTGCTCGCCGCCGGCGACGACCCCAACAACAACAGCGCCGCCCGCTCCATCACCATCGAGCGCACGGTGGAAAGCCAGATCGAGGACAACATCCGCCGGGCGCTCGCGCCCTATCTCGGCCACGAAAACTTCCGCACCAGCGTGAAGGCCGAGGTCAACACCGACATGCGGCAGACCGAGGAGACGATCTTCGATCCCGAATCCCGCGTCGAGCGCTCGGTGCAGGTGGTGCGCGCCAACGACCAGGCCAGCCAGCGCCAGGCCGCGCCGCCGACCACGGTGCAGCAGAACCTGCCCGAGGAAGAAGTCGCCGCCGGCGAAGGCCCGGCCTCGTCCGAGCAGCGCGAGCGCCGCGAGGAGACCACCAACTACGAGCTGAACACCAAGCGCATCGCCACCGTCTCGAACGGCTATTCGGTGTCGCGCCTGTCCATCGCCGTCGTCGTCAACCGCGAGCGGCTGGCCGCGGTGCTGGGCGCCGACGCGACGCCGGAGCAGATGGCAGAGCGGATCGCGGAGATCGAGAAGCTGGCCTCCTCGGCCGCCGGCTTCGACACCGCCCGCGGCGACGTCATCAACGTCTCGTCGGTCGAGTTCATCGACGGCCTCGGCGGCGTCGAGATGGCCGGCCCCGGTTTCCTCGAATCCGCCGGCCGCCACACCGGCACCATGATCAACGCGCTGGCGTTCATCGTCGTCGTCTTCCTCGTCACGTGGTTCGGCCTGCGGCCCATGGTGGCCGCCATCGGCGGCAAGGGCGAGGCCGCCGACGACATGAACTTCGGCGACATCCAGCTGTCGCTGCCGAACCCGCTCGACGCCATGCAGCTTCCCGACCCGCTTTCCGGCGACGGCGACGCCATGAGCGCGTTCGGCGGGCCGTTCCCCGACCACATGGCCGACGACATCCGCTTCAAGATCAAGCCGGCGCCGCAGGATCGCCTGGCGCAGATGGTCGACCTGAACGAGGAGCGCACGGCGATGATCCTGCGCAAGTGGGCCAAGCCCGACGAGGTTCATGAGGTCGCCGCCTGATGCCGAGCCTGTCGCTGGCCAACGCGCTCAAGGATTTCGGCGGCGGACCTGCGGGCCCCGCCGAAGCCTTTCCTGCGCCTGCGGGCCTCGCGCTGCCGCAGGTTGATCTTCCCGCCTTCCCGCCGCTACCCGCCGCCGAGCCGGTCGACGTCGACGCCCTCGTCGCGGAAGCCGTGGCGGGCGCGGTCGCGCAGGCCGAGGAGGCGCTTGCCGAACGCCTCGCCGCCGAACATGCCGAGGCGCTGCGCCTCGAGCAGAAGCGCCATGCCGAGGAGATGGGCGAGCTTCAGAAGCGCCTCGCCGACGAGGCCGCGAAGAAGGTCCTCGCCCGCTTCCGGGAGATGGAGGGGCGCCTCGTGGACCTGACCTGCGCCGTCGCCGCGCGCATCCTCGGCACCGTGCTCACCGACGACATCCGCGACCGCTCCATCGAGCGGCTCGCCGCGCTGATCCGCGAGGCGCTGCGCGACACCGACGCGGTGCGCATCCGCGTGCGCGGCAGCCTGCCGCTGTTCGAGACACTCAAGGAAAAGCTGCCCGAGCACGCCAACCAGCTCGATTTCATGGAAAGCCCCGACTTCGACCTTTCGGTCTCCATCGACGACAGCGTCTATGAGACCCGTCTCGCCGAATGGTCGCTCGCGCTCTCGGAGACTCTGGCATGAGCGCATTCGATACCGACGAAGGCAAGCGCGAGATCATCATCGTCAAGCGCGGCGGCGGCGACCACGAGGACGGGCACCACGGCGGCGTCTGGAAGATCGCCTTCGCCGACTTCATGACGGCGATGATGTGCTTCTTCCTCGTGATGTGGCTGATCAGCGCCACCAACGAGCAGACCAAGGCGGCTATCGCCAGCTACTTCAACCCGATGACGCTGGTGGACGCGGCCCCGAGCCAGAAGGGCCTGGACGATCCCGGCGAAGCCGTCCCCTCCGAGAAGGCACCCGACAGCGGCGCGGAAAGGACGTCGCAGGAGGAGACGGACAGCGGCGCGAGCCAGTTCTACCGCTCCGCCGACCACGACGACACGCGCAAGACCTCCGACCAGCACCTGTTCGCCGATCCCTATGCGGTGCTCGCCGAGATCGCGGCGCAGACGTCGACGCTCCAGAACGTCTCCGACAAGGGCGACGGCGGCGCGCAGACCTCGGGCCCGGCCACCGGCGCCCAGGGCGGCGAATCCTATCGCGATCCCTTCGCGCCGGACTTCTGGTCGCAGGAGGTCGCGGGCGCGGAGGACGATTCCGAGCTCAACGTCTTCCGGCAGCCGCAGCGGCAGGACGCGGCCGTCGAGGAGACGGCCGAGGAAGGGACGGCCGAGGACGCCTCCCCGGCCGCCGGGCGCAAGCAGTCCGCCGTAGCGGAAACGGAGGAAGCCGACGCCGAGACGGCGGAGGAAGGCGCGGTCTCGGCGCGCACGCAGCAGATCGCCGAGGCGATCCGCGCGGAGATCGCCGAAGCCTTCGGCCGCGATTCCGAGCTCAACCGCGCCGTCAGCGTCACGACGCGCCTCGACGGGGTGCTGATCTCCGTCACCGACGAGCTCAATTTCGGCATGTTCGAGGTCGGCTCGGCCGTTCCGCGCGGCGAGCTGGTGCTGGCGATGGAGAAGATCAGCCGCACCCTCAACGAGCACACCGGCAGGATCAGGATCAACGGCCACACCGACGCCCGCCCGTTCCGCAACGCCAATTACGACAACTGGCGCCTTTCCACCGCACGCGCCCACTCGGCCTATTACATGCTGGTGAGGGCCGGGCTGGACGAGACGCGCGTCAAGGAAGTGGCCGGCTTCGCCGATCGCGAGCTGAAGGTGGCCGACGATCCCTTCGCCGACGCCAACCGCCGCATCGAGATATTCCTGGAGACGGGCGGATGAAAACGCCCGGCGGCATCGCGCTGCGCGGCGTGGCCGTCGCCATGCTCGGGGTCTTCGGCGCGCATGCCGAGGACCTCGACAGCGTGCCGGCCGGGTTGCAGCCCTACCAGATGGTGCGCTCGCTGGAGCTGGTACAGGACCGCATCGCCGGCGGCGACCACGCCGCCCTGCCGATGCAGAAGAAGCTGCTGGAGCTGATCGACGCGCGCTTCCGCAGCGCCAGCAGCACGGAGTTCTCCGAGCGGCGCAACTTCGATGCGCTGATGATCTACGCCATGAGTGGCGGCAACCCGACGACGGTGGCCGCGAGCCTGGGCGGGCTGTCGCTCGACGAGGCCGACCGGGCGGCGACCGCAGGCGTGCTGGGCTATCTCGGCGGCGACGTCGCCGGCGCGCGCGACGCCATGGCAAGGGTCGAGCCTTCGGCGCACACGCCCGAGGTCGCGGCCTTCCTGGCGCTGGTCAAGGGTTCCGTGGTGGCGGGCGAGAACGCCCGCGCCGGCATGGCCCTTCTCGACCACGCCCGGCTGCTCGCGCCCGGCTCGCTGGTCGAGGAGGCGGCGCTGCGCCGTACGCTCTCGCTCGCGGTCATGGCCACCGACCCCGAACGGTTCCTGCGCGCGTCGGAGCAGTATGCCCGGCGCTTCCTGCGCTCGCCCTATGCGGCCCAGTTCGCCGAGACCTTCGTGTCCGGCATCCTCACGCTCAAGGACGAGCTCGATCTCGCCCGCGTCGAGGCGGTCGTCTCGTGGATGAGCCAGGAGCAGGCGAAGACGGTCTATCTGCGGCTCGCCCGCCGCGCCGCCATCGACGGCGACGCAACGCTCCTCGCCTTCGCCTCGCAGCGGGCGGTCGAGGATGCGCAGGCTGCGCCCGACGGCCTCGATCCGCGCAGCGAGCTCTATTCCAGCATCTCCTCGGTGACCTCGGAGACCGTGGACGAGGTCCTGTCGCGCCTGATCGAGCTCGACGCCTCGAAGCTGTCGGCGTCGGACCGGGCGCTGCTCGATGCCGCGCGCGCCATCGCGACGGAGGTCGTCGCCCCGGTCAGGCTCGCGCGCCCCGAGAACGCGCCCGCGGCGGACGAGGAGGCGGCGGGCCCGGTCCGGGCGGCCGCGCCCGCGGAACCGGCCCCCGACGCCGGCCAGATCGACCCGCTCGTGGTTTCGGCCCGCGCGCGGCTGAAGGAGATCGACAGGATGCTTGAGGAGAGCGAGCAATGACCATGGACGTCGCCATGAGCCTTGTTTCAGGCGTCCCCTCCAAGGGCGGCGAGCGCGGCGGCAAGGGCGCCAGTGCCGATGCGTCCGGGTTCGGCGAGGTGCTCGCCGGCAAGGCGGACAAGCGCATGCCGAAGGATGCGCGCGGCAAGGACGCGGAGGAGGCGCCGGCGCAGTGGCGCATCGGCGGCTACGACGCGCGCCTCGCCATGGCGATGCCGCGCATCGACCGCACCGCCGCCACTCCCGAGGATGCGCTGCCCGCGGCAACGCCCGAGACGCCGGACGACGGCACGGACGCCGTCGAGGCGGCGTTCGCGACGCTGCCCGCCCCGGACGCCACGGAAGACGCCGCAGGGCCGCGCAACGCGACCGTTCCCGCCGCGGCGGCCGCAGCCTCGCAGACGCCGGGCCAGCGAGGCGACAAGGAGCGCACGGCCGAGCCGGCGCTGGTGGCGAACGGCGACAGCGAGGCGGGCGACGGCGACGGCGCGGAGCGCCCCGCCGCCACGGCCGCCCGCGACACCGCCGCGAAGCCGCACGGTGCGGCGACGGCAAGCCAGCAGGCGGCTACTCCGGCACGGCCGTCCGGCGAAGCGGAGACGGCCGCGGACAGGCAGGTCGCCACGCCCGCCCGGACCGGCGACGCCGCGGCCGAGCGGCCGCAGCGGCCGGCCGCCGCCCAACCGGATACCGGCCGCGCTGCCGACAGCAGGGCGCAGCCCCTTGCCCAGCAGGCGGCCGACGGCGCACAGCCGCGCGTCAACGTTCTCGGCTTCAGCACCGCCGTGGCGCCCGCCGCGCCGGCCCCGCTCGGCCCGACGGCCGCCGGCCTCGTGGCGACGATCGAGGCCGAGCCGGCTTGGCGCGCCGCCGCTGCCGAAGCGGCCGCGGCCACCGGCCAGCGCGGCCAGGCGCCGGGCACCGTCTCGACGCTGCGCATCCAGCTCCATCCGGCCGAGCTCGGCATGGTCACGGCGCGGCTGACGGCGACCGGCTCGCAACTTGAGATAGAAATCAGGGTCGAGTCCAACGACGCCCGCCAGCGGCTCGCCAACGACAGCGACGCCATCCTGAAGGCGTTGCGCGCGGTCGGGTACGACGTCGACAGGGTGACCATCCAGCAGGCGCCGCAGAGCGGCGGCGCGGCCCAGCAGCAGGGCGGCGGCAGCGGGCGGGATTCCTTCCTGCAAGGGCAGCAGCACGCCGACGACAACGCCAGAGGTCGCAATGGACAGGGCAGCGAGGGCGGCGAGCGCGCAACGGGCCGCAACGCCACGGAAACGGCTGCGGAGCGCGCTGGCGGCCTTTATATCTAGCCTCGTCATATCTGGCTTCGTCTCCGGCCTCGCCACAGCCGCGGCAGCGGCCGGGCAGAACGCCTGCGAGGCCGAGATCCTGCGGGCCGCCGAGCGCTACGACGTTCCTGCCGGTATCCTCTACGCGGTCGGCCTCGCCGAGACCGGCCGCAAGGGCAGCCTCCATCCCTACGCGCTCAACATCGAGGGCAAGGCCGTGTTCGCCGGCTCGGCGCGCGAGGCCGAGAGCGAGTTCCGCAAGGCGCGCAGCAGGGGCGTCAAGCTGATCGACCTCGGCTGCATGCAGATCAACCACCACTACCATTCCGCGCAATTCGCCACGCTCGGCCACATGCTCGACCCGCGCGCGAACGTCGACTACGCGGCGCGGTTTCTCGCCCGGCTGAAGCAGCGGCACGGCACCTGGTCGATGGCGGTGGCGCGTTATCACGCCGGGCCGGACAACGATCCGGCCCAGAAACGCTATGTCTGCCGGGTGATCGCCAATCTGGCCGCCACCGGCTTCGGCCAGTGGACGCCGCAGGCCCGCGCCTTCTGCCACTCCTGATTGCACGGCACCGTACGCACCCCGCCGGCGGGCCTTCCGCGGGAATCCCAAAAAACCAGCCACAAGAATTCGTGGTTGTCGGAGATTCCCCCCTACGAGTACCCCTTTATCCACAAGTCAGATCAACTGATTCGGAGGGCGGGCCGATGATAGTGATAGTGGACGAGCGTGAGCTCGTAAAAGACGGATACCATTCGCTTTTCGGCCGCGAGGGCGTCGCCAGCGCCGGCTTCGGCTCGAGCGATTTCGGCGAGTGGGTTTCCACAGCTCCCGAAGACGACCTCAAGGCCGTGCGCGCCTTCCTCATCGGCGAGTGCAAGAGCGACATCGTCTGCCCGCGCCGCATCAGGGACCGCAGCTCCGCGCCGGTGATCGCGCTCAGCGAGCAGCCCTCGCTGGAGCACACGCTCAGGCTCTTCGAGTCCGGCGTCGACGACGTGGTGCGCAAGCCCGTCCACATCCGCGAGATCCTGGCGCGCATCTCCGCCATCAGCCGGCGGGCGCAGGACGAGAAGCCCTTCTCCGAGTTCGGCGCGCTGCGCATCTTCATGGACGGCCGCGACCCCGAGATCGACGGCACGCCGCTGCCGCTGCCCCGCCGCGAGCGCCGCATCCTCGAATTCCTGGCCAGCAATGCCGGCCGCCGCGTCACCAAGACCCAGGTGTTCAACGCGATCTACGGCATCTTCGACGAAGACGTCGAGGAGAACGTCGTCGAAAGCCACATTAGCAAGCTGCGCCGCAAGCTGCGCGAGCGGCTCGGCTTCGACCCGATCGATTCCAAGAGGTTCCTCGGCTACCGGCTGGTCGCCTGATGGCGGCCACCGCATCCGGCCGGACATGCGCGGATGCCTGCCCACCGGTTTCGCTTCGGCTCGATCAAGACAGCCTCACGCAAGACACGGCGGATAGCCTTCACCCGAGCGGTCTGAATCTCGAGACCATCGATGCGATGCTCGTCGGCGGCAAGAAAACCGGACCGTCGGTGCGTGCGGGCCAGCCCGGGAAGAGCCCGCTGATCCAATACGTGACCGGAGAGCTCCAACCCCGCATGCCCCAGGGTGGCGAGCCCTTGTCCGAGAACGACATCACCATCCTGAGCAACT
>JALHFU010000473.1:0-1234 GCA_022838525.1 Hyphomicrobiales bacterium
GCTGCTCAAGAAGGCGCACAGGATGGGGGAGATAAAGAGCCTCCCCGAATTCATCCGCCTCAAGGAGCGCGCGGGCAGATTGAGGTTCCTCGAACAGGACGAGGAGGATGCCCTGTTCGGGGCGATTCGCAGCCGGTCCGAGGAGTATTATCGTCTCGCCGTCTTCCTGGTCGATACCGGGGCGCGCCTCGGCGAAGCCATCGGGCTGCACTGGAACGACATCGGCCGCAACCAGGTCACGTTCTGGATCACTAAGTCCGGGAAAAGCCGGACCATCCCCCTGACCAAGCGCGCCGAGAAGGCGCTTCGCGCGGCCAAGCCGGCACGGGGCGGGCCCTTCATCCATATAAAGCAGCAGAAGTTCCGGGCCGTCTGGCATGCAGCCAAGGAGGATTGCGGGCTCGGCGCCGATGCGGACGTGGTGCCGCACATCCTGCGGCACACCTGCGCCTCGCGGCTGGTGCGCGGCGGGATCGACCTGAGGCGCGTCCAGATGTGGCTGGGCCACCAGACGCTGCAGATGACGATGCGCTATGCCCACCTGGCGACGCGCGACCTCGACGCATGCCTGCCGGTGCTCGAACGCGAGCAGAAACGGCAGCCGCCGGTTTCCCGGACTGCGTGAATGTTCATTTCTGACCTCCGGTTTTGACTGGAGGTCAGAAATGAACATCAAGAGCCTTATCCTCGGCTCCGCCACCGCGGCCCTCGCCGCCACCGGCGCCCAGGCGGCCGACGCCATCGCAGGCGGCCGACGCCATCGTCATCGCCGAGCCGGAGCCCGTCGAATACGTCCGCGTCTGCGACGTCTACGGCGCCGGCTTCTTCTACATCCCGGGCACCGAAACCTGCCTGCGCATCGGCGCCGAGATTCGTTACCAGGTCGGCACGTCCGGCGAGAACGACATCGGCAACGCCAACTACAACTCCTTCGTGCCGGAGACCTGGAACTCGCACAGCCGCGCCCGCATCTTCCTCGATGCGCGTTCGGAGACCGAGTACGGCCTGCTGCGCGGCTACGTCCGCTATGACGCCCGCCGCACCCGTGGTACGGACGACTCGAACCTGAACCACGCCTGGCTGTCGCTCGGCGGCTTCCGCGCCGGTTGGACGGACTCGGCGTGGGTCTCGACCCCGCAGGGCGGCTCCGCTGCCGGTGGTTCGCACTCCGACAACGGCTTCTTCTACGGCTACCACCAGACCCACCTGATCCAGTACAACTTCTCGGGTGACA
>JALHFU010000237.1:0-4113 GCA_022838525.1 Hyphomicrobiales bacterium
ACGCCGATCGCCGATCTCGCCGGCGGCGCCTATCCCGCGGTCATCAATATCCTGATGGCGCTGGCCGAGCGGGCGCGCACGGGCAAGGGGCGCCATCTCGACGTCGCGATGGCCGACAATCTTTTCCCGCTCCTCTACTGGGCGCTGGGTTCCGGCTTCAGCGGTCGCTGGCCGGGCGCCAGCGCCGATCTGGTGACGGGCGGAGGGCCGCGCTACCGGATTTACCGCACATCCGACGGCCGCCATCTCGCGGCCGCGCCCATCGAGGAGCGGTTCTGGTCCCGTTTCTGTCACCTGATCGGTGTGGACGAGACCGCCGATGCGGAGGCCGTCGCAACGGCCATAGCCGGCAAGACCGCGGCCGAGTGGCAGGTCATCTTCGCCGGCGAGGATGTCTGCTGCTCGATCGTCGAAGATGTGCGCGCTGCGGTTCAGGACCCGCATGTCGTCGCCAGAGGACTGTTCCGGCGCACCGTCGACGCCGGCGGGGTGCGCATACCCGCGCTGCCGCTGCCGCTCGTCGAAGACTATCGCGATCCCGTCGCGGATCGCGAGGCCCCCGGCCTGCCGGCGGCGAAACGATCTCAATGAACCAGCCAAGCTCTATGGGAGGAGTTGAAATGAGGAATACGCTTAAATCCACTTGCGCCGCGCTGCTCGCAGCCACGGCCTTCACATGGTCCGCCGGCATGTCCAGCGCCCAGGTCACCGACGACGTGGTCAAGGTGGGCGTTCTCAACGACATGTCCGGCCCCTACTCCGATCTGCAGGGACAGGGCAGCGCGGTGGCTGCGCAGATGGCCATCGACGATTTCGGCGGCACCATTCTCAGCAAGCCGATCGAGCTCGTGGCCGGCGACCTGCAGAACAAGGTCGATGTCGGCGCCGCGGTCGCCCGCCTCTGGTACGACACCGAGAAGGTCGATGCCATCTTCGACGTCGGGCACTCCGCGGTCGCGCTTGCGGTTCAGGAAATCGCCCGCGAGCGGAACCGCATCAATGTCACGATTTCCGCCGGCACGCCGGCGCTGACCGGGGAAAGCTGCTCGCCCAACGGCTTCCACTGGACCTACGACAACTACGCCACGCCCCGGGCCACGGCGCTCGCGACGCTGAAGGAGGGAGGCGACTCCTGGTATTTCATCACCGCCGACTACGCCTTCGGCCACTCGCTCGAGGAGAGCACGCGCGCGCTGGTCGAGGAGAATGGCGGCAACGTCCTGGGCGCGGTGCGCGCTCCCCTCAACGGGACGGACTTCGCCAGCTTCATCCTGCAGGCGCAGGGTTCGGGCGCCAAGGTCATCGGTCTGGCCAACGCCGGAACCGACCTAGTCAACACCCTCAAGCAGATGTCCGAGTTCGGCATCGTCGAGGGCGGCCAGCGCATCATCGGCCTGCTGGTGAACCTCACCGACATCCATAGCCTGGGTCTGGAGGCGGCGCAGGGCCTCATGTACACCGAGGCCTTCTACTGGGATCTCAACGACGAGACCCGGGCTTTCGCCGAGCGGTTCCGTGCGATCCATGGCAAGCCGCCGACGCAGATGCAGGCCAGCGCCTACAGCGCCGTCAACCACTATCTGAAGGCTGTCGAAGCTGCCGGCACCGACGAGACCGACAAGGTGCTGGAGGCGATGAAATCGATGCCGATCAACGATTTCATGACCAAGGACGGACGCATCCGCGAGGATGGCCGGGTCATACGCGATCTCTATCTCGTCCGGGTGAAGACGCCTGCTGAATCGACCCACGAGTGGGACCTCCTCGAGGTCGTCGCCACCATCAAGGGCGAAGACGCGTTCCGCCCGCTCGACAAGGGCGGTTGCCCGCTCGTCTCCCAGAACTGAGCCACGAACCGGGAGCCGCCCGCCCGTCCGGGGCAGGCGGCTCCCGGCGGTTTCGACCATGCTGTCATCCCAGAGATTTCCAAGGCTCTTTTCATCGATCACCCTGCGCGGCACGGAGGTGCGCAATCGCTGGGTGATGCCGGCCATGGCCACCCATTTCGGCGCGCCGGACGGTGCGGTGACCGATGCCCTGTGCGACTATCTCGCCGCCCGCGCGCAAGGCGGCTTCGGGATCGTCGTCACCGAGAACATGGGCGTCGATCCCGGCGGGCGCGTCATGAAGCGGATGGTGATGGCGGACAGCGACCGTCACATACCGGGTCTGTCGCGCCTGTCGCAGGCGATAAGGCGGCATGGAAGCATCGCCCTCGCCCAGATCAATCACGGCGGACGCCAGACCTCCAGCAAGATAACGGGACGGGAACTGGTGGCTCCGTCGGCCATTCCCTGTCCCCTGATGCGGGAAATGCCGCGCGCGCTTTCGGCGGAGGACATTGCGGCCCTTCAGGACGCCTATGCCGCGGCGGCGTGCCGGCTGGAGCAGGCGGGTTTCGACGGCGTCGAGATACATGCCGCACACGGCTATCTGGCCGCTTCCTTCCTTTCCGCCTATTCCAACAAGCGCGAGGACATCTATGGCGGCACGCTCGAGAACCGGATGCGGTTTCTGAGCGGCATCGTCGGGCGGATACGCGACCGAACCGGACCCGGCTTCCTTCTGTCGGTTCGCCTCAGCGTCGACGAGTTCGTCCCGCAGGGCATCACCCCGACGGAGGCGGCCAGGATCGCCGGCCGTCTTGAGACGCAGGGCGTGGACATGCTGTCGCTCTCGGTCGGCGTGTACGAATCCTACAGCCGCCTGATGATGCTCACCGGCGAAGCTGAAGGCCCCTGGCTCGAGCGCGTCTCGCAGGTGCGCAACGCGGTCCGGATTCCGGTGGTGGCGGTCGGGCGGATCAAGCGCCCGGAACTTGCCGAAACGGCGCTGGCCGAGGGACGCGCCGATCTGATGGCGGTCGGCCGCGCCTCGATAACCGATCCCGACCTTCCCGAGAGGGCCCGGCGCGGCGAGAGCCCGCTCGTGGCTGCATGCACATATTGCAATCTGTGCCTCGGCCGCAGCGCGGCGCCGGAGATGATCTGTCCGGTCAACCCGTTTGTCGGCGACGAGGCTGCGCTGGGCGCACTTCGTCGGGACGCTTCGTGGCGACTGGATATTCTCGGCGGCGGCTTTTCCGCGCTGACCGCAGGATGGCTGGCGGCGCTTCGCGGGGCGACGGTGCGCATTTTCGCCCCGGAGCGGGATCTTGCCGGCATGCAGGGCTGGCGGATGAGGGTTCCCGGGCAGGCGGAATACAGGAACGCCGTCGCATCGCTCATCGATCGCGCCCGTCGCGCCGGTGTCTCCTTCGTCACGGACAAGCCGGCATCCGGCGGGGCGCCGGCGCGATGGGCCGTCCGACGGTGGGAGCCCGTCGCAGCCCGAGCGGGAGCGGCCGCCACCGTGTTCGACGTTCTGCGCGGCTCGGCGCCACGTCTTCCTCATCGGGTGCTCGTCGTCGGCGACGATCTGGCGAGCACGGACGCGGCTTTGGTGCTCGCGGATCGGGGGCATCGCGTCGTCCTGCGCTCGCCGGCCCGCGACATCGGTTTCGACGCCCATCCGGGTTTCCGCCTGATGAACCGAAAGCTGCTCGCCAACAGGGGCGCTGCGGTCGAGACCGGCATGGAGCCGGCCGAAGCGCTGGACCTCAGCGGCTTCGGGGCGCTCGTCATCGGCCGGACGGAGCCGCTTCCCGAGGACGGCGAACTGGGATGGGTCGACGATCAGGACGCCGGCGGATGTGATGCCGTACTGACCGATGCCTATGAGCCGGGCGCCATGGCCCGCACCGTCTATGCTGCAAAGGACATGGTGCTGGAAATCCGGCCGAAGTAGGCGGAGACGGCCGGGAATAAGCCATCGGTCCGTTGCACAAGACAATCGAGGTCCATCCGGGAGGGCATGAGTTGGATCGTGACGATATTATCCTTTCGGCAGAAGATCTGACGAAGGAGTTCAAGGGCTTCTTTGCGGTCGAGGGTGTCGGGCTTCGTGTGCGGCGGGGTCAGATCCATGCGCTGATCGGTCCGAACGGGGCGGGCAAGACGACGTGCTTCAACCTGTTGACCAAGTTCCTTCCGCCGACGCGTGGGAGGATCACCTACAAGGGCGAGGACATCACGGCGCTGTCGCCGGCCGACATCGCGCGTCTGGGTCTGGTGC
>JALHFU010000238.1:0-4082 GCA_022838525.1 Hyphomicrobiales bacterium
CGCATGCCGATCTGGTCCGGTTCAAGGCGCGCCGGAGCCTGCCCAAGATAGCTGACGTTGAGCACGGCCTCCTCGCGAAACGCGAAGCGCAGATCGGACCAGCGGGCATTTGCAGGCAGAGTCATCACCGGACGCCGGACGACGTCACCTGCGTCCGTCAGCGCCGCGATCTCGGGCGCGAAGAGATCGACAAGTGGCATGGCAGCGACGAATCCCTTGCGCGGTGCGAGGGCGAAGTGGAGGCATTCGGCCCACGTCAGAACACGCCCTTGCCGTGCCGCAAGAAAGGCCGAAACGTCCGGGTCAATCGCGCCGAGCGATGTCACCAGCAGGACGAATGGTAGATTGCGGCGATCGATGTCGAGGACGTCTGCCCGGCTGAGCGGCGCGCGCGGGCTTGTGAGCGCAGCGAACACCGGAAAACTCCGGCCGGCGGCAATGGCATGATCGCCGATGTGCAGAAGGGCCGCCCCGCGCGAAGGCGCGGTGGGAACGACAAGGCCAAGCGCCGTGGCAATGTCGGCGAATAGTCTGCGGCGGTCGAGTTCACGGATGCGGATATCGTCGGAATTGATGTCGAGGGTTTCGCAGAGTCGCCCCGGATCGCTGCAGACGGCACGGACCGAGCCGCCGGCATGTCGCACGACATGGCGCGGGCAATGTTCCCCTCCGGGCCAGGGACAGTCGATACGTTCTGCGTACTTGGAGGTCTCCGGAAGGTAGCGTTCGACCTGGGTCCAGCAATCCGTCAGGTCCACCTTCCAGTCGCGCGTGTCGGTCGCGTGACCGGGAACGCGCTCAATCGTCCTCCAGAACGCCGACGTCATCGTCCTCATCTCCGACGTTGGGGCGGCAAAATCCCTGATCCTTGAGCCAGCGGTCGATCAGATCGCTGTCGGCATCACGGTCATAGCGCGCGAGGCTCGGCGGGAGAATGGCAACCGTCCGCTCCTTGCCATCCCCATCGAACTTGACCTTGAAAACGGCCCGGTCGATGGAACCGCCCGCAAGGCGCCGCTCCCAATTGTCGTCCCAGGCCATGAAGAGGTCGTTCGCCTTGCGCACCTCCTTCTCCTTGGCCTTTCCGCCCCAGAAGCGTTCGATTTCGATCAGGCGCACCTTGACGATCTCGGAGACAGTGTCGTTGTCGAGCGATTTCTCGCCCTTCTCCAGCAGCGGATCGAGGGTGAAGCGGTTCGAGCGATCGAAGTACTCCTCGTCCCCGAAGATGACCCCGCCGAACGTCCGCAGGTAGAGCTCGGTTTCGCCTTTCGTCCCTGCATTGACGGCAAGTTCGTCAGACTCGCCGTCATAGATGACGACGTCGTGCTTCTGCGGTCGGTAGTAGGCGATTCCCGATCCGCCATCATCCTGATGTCGCCCCTCGCGCCGCATCGGTTCGCCATGCCGGACCATGAACCATGTCTTCGTGCCGCGCGGAAAAGCGAATACCCGTGAGCCCTTGCCACGGCGCTTGCGGTCGAACCACTCGTCCATCCGCTCCTGCATGATCGCGGTCTGTTCGACGGTCGGATCCGGAGCCGGTCGCGGCTTGCCGCTGTGGCCCGCGAAGTAGATGAAACGCGAACGTGTGAATGCCACGGTCTCGGCATGCTGACGTCGCAGCAGATCAGGTTTCTGGAGCCAGATCTGCAGGGCGATGTCCGCATCGGATGGTTCCTCACCGGCCTCGATCGTGAGGCCAGCCCGTCCTGCCGCCTCGATCAGCTCCTCGGCGGTTTCCTTGGTCGCGGTCTCGTGCACGTAGAAAAGGGCGTCGACCATTTCGGGCGGCACGTTTTCGTCGGGCTTCATCAACACTGCAGCAAGATCGTCGTAGGGAAAATCCTCATCCGCTTCGACCGGAAGTTCAAAACCCCGCGCCGAAAAATATTCCGCCCACGTCGCGAAGAACTTCAGAAGGTGCTTCGGCGAAATGCTCTTGAGGCGATCAGGGTTGGTGAAGCTTCTCGGGTTGAATGACGCCATGCGCGACTCGGCTCCAGGGTGAATCGGGGAAAGTTCAGGCTATCGGCAGAGTTGTGAACGCACAAGTCCATGTTCCCGAAGTGTTCCGAACCGCACATCCGACAGTCAGGACAGCCGGCCGGTAGGTGAGGAGAGCATCTGGAGCTCTCCCATGACCACAATCCCCTTCGCGCGCCGCGCTGACATCCATCCATGCCCGCATGCGGCCCCGGCACATGAGGGCTGCGCATGATCGATCCCGATGAACGTGAACAGGCCGCGCTCCGCGCCGCCTTGAAGAACATGGCCGAACTGATGGCCGAGATCGGCTGGACCGCGCGGTTCGCCGACCTCAGCGAGGCGCAGGCGCTCGCCCTCGCCACCGCTGCGGTCGACGGCTTCCAGGAAGCGATGATGGCCAGCGCACACCGGCCCGATCCGGAGGTGCCGTTCTGATGGACGCCGGTTTCGACTTCAACCATCGGGAGAAGCCGCCGAGTTTCGCGGATACCGTCAACACCTGCATCGACACCGCCCTTGTCATGGAACAGGCAGAACGCCCCGCCCGGGACTATCTTGGGGGCAGCCGGCTGGGCGACATCTGCCAGCGCAGGCTGCAATACGAATACCTGAAGACGCCGAAGGACCCGGGCGCCGGATTCTCGGGCCAGTCTCTGCGCATCTTCGCGCTCGGGCACGTCCTCGAAGATCTGGCCATCGAATGGCTGCGCAAGGCGGGTTTCGACCTGCGCACGCGCAATCGCCATGGCGATCAGTTCGGCTTCTCGGTCGTCGGTGGTCGGGTCCAGGGGCACGCCGACGGCGTGGTGGTCGCCGCGCCGAACGGCATGGCGGTCCCGGCGCTCTGGGAGTGCAAGTCGGCCAACGCGAAGAACTGGCGCGAGATCGCGAAGCGCGGCGTCGCTAAAGCCAAGCCGGTCTACGCCGCCCAGATCGCGCTCTATCAAGCCTATCTCGGCCTGACCGAGACGCCCGCGCTGTTCACCGCGATCAACAAGGACACCTGCGAGATCTGGCACGAATCCGTGCCGTTCGATGCCGCACTCGCCCAGTCGGCCAGCGACAAGGCGGTGACGATACTGCGCGCCTGCGATGCCGGCGAACTGCTGCCGCGCCACACCGCCGACCCCGAACACTTCGAATGCCGGTTCTGCGCCTGGCGGGAACGGTGCTGGGCATGAGCGTGTCGTCCGATACCACCGCGCCCGACGACGTCGCGCCCGACGCGGAAATGATCGCGATCTATGCCGACGTCGTCTTCGGTTACTGCGACGGCTGGGTTCCGGTCCGTGCGCTGGCCGAGAAAGGTGCCGGCGACGGCCCGCCGCATGTCCCCTTCATCGAAGCGGACGCCACGCTCGCCGCGAAACTGGCGCTTCAGGCGACATGGGCGAGCGACGCCGGCATGGCCTTGTTCGTGGCGCCCGGTACGGTTGTGGCTCCCGGCGACGCCCGGGCGGAAAGCATCGTGCAAACGCAGGTGGTTCTCGTCGATCTCGACCATGGCGACATTGGCGCGAAACGCGACCATCTTGTGCAGCATATCGGAAGTCCCACACTCGAGGTCGCGTCCGGTGGCATCACCGCCGAGGGCCAGCGCAAGCTGCACCTCTACTGGCGTCTGACCGAGCCTGCCGAAGGCGACGACATCGCCACGGTCTGCCGCGCCCGGCACATGATCGCCGCCAAGGTCGGCGGCGATCCGTCCTTCCGGTCCGCCCACCAGCCGATCCGCGTCGCGGGATCGATCCACGCCAAACAGGGCCGACGTCGGCTGGTGGAGATCCTGCACCACGATCCCCGCGACTACGATCTGGGCGAACTGCTCGAGGCGATCATCGCCATGCCGCCGCTCGAAGGCGAGGCCGGGCTCGACTTCAACATGGCGGCCCCCGAGCGCGGTAGCGTGACCGAGCTTTTCGGACGCCAGGTCCGCGAAGGTGGCGTGGACGGTACCACGCGCTTCGACGCGCTGTCGCGGGTGATGGGCTACTGGATCCGCCGCGCCCGCGAAGGCCATGTGCCGCGCGAACAGGCCTGGGAGGAAATCGTCTCCTACAACACGGCCCGCGTTGCCCCTCCCTGGCCGGAGG
>JALHFU010000239.1:0-4014 GCA_022838525.1 Hyphomicrobiales bacterium
CATCGCAAAACCCGGTGTCGTCAGCGGCAGCGTCAGCATCATGGCTGCCGCACACACGCTGGAAACGATCTTCAACATCGTGACCTCCTGATGGTCCGTCAATTCGCCCTTCATTGCGAACTATAATGCAATCCACGGGAATTTGTTCCCAAAAATGTCCGCCCGCGCCAGATGCCGCAGGCGCCGCTCGCCCCCGACAATCGCGGGATATGTCGAGGATGGAATCGCCGTGAATCCGCGCCTTTTCTAGCGCAGCATCATCACGCGGCAGCGCTCCCCGGCCGCGGCCGGCGGCGCATGCGGAGGCCGCACGATCAGGGCATTCGCGGCGGTCAGCGTGCGCAGCATGGACGAGTCCTGCACGGGGAACGGCGTCGCCACCAGCCCGTCCTCGCGCTGCTCGGCAACGGCGCGGACATAGTCCTGCCGGTGGTCGTTGGCGTTCATCGCCGCGCCGAGCACCGCTTCGCGCAGGTCGGCGGCAGAAGGCTTCCCCGCCAGTGCGGCCACCAGCGGCTTGAGGAACAGATGGCCGCAGACCAGGCTCGACACCGGATTGCCCGGCAGGCCGAGGACGCGCGTCTCGCCGAAGCGGCCGGACATCAGCGGCTTGCCGGGCCGCATCGCCACCTTCCAGAAGCCGGGCGTCATGCCCTCGTCCGCGAGCGCCTTGCCGACGAGGTCGTGATCGCCGACCGAGGCACCGCCCAGCGTCACGATGACGTCGGCCCGCGCCTCGCGGGCGCGGCGAATGGCCGCCCCGATCCTCGGCAGGTCGTCGGGCTCGATCCCGAGGTCGAGGACCGTTCCTCCGGCCTCGCGCACCAGCGCCGCGATGCCGAAGCCGCTCGACGCCACGATCTGGTCGGCCGCCGGCTCGGCGCCGGGCGCGACCAGCTCGCCGCCGGTGGCGAGAATGGCGACCAGCGGCCTGCGTACCACCGCGAGGCGGGGATGGTTCGCCGCGGCCGCCAGCGACAGCGCCGCCGGATCGAGCGCACGTCCCGCGGGCAAAAGCACGTCTCCGGCCTCGAAATCGAGACCGGCGCGGCGGATGTGCTTGCCCGGCGCGGCGCTTTCTTGCGCTTCGATCAGGCGGTCGCCGCAATCGATGGCGTTTTCCTGGATGAGGATGGTGTCCGCACCCTCGGGAAGCGGCGCGCCGGTGAAGATGCGCACCGCCTCGCCGGCGCCGACGACACCCGCAAACCGCTTTCCGGCTGCGGATTCGCCGATGACGGAAAGCTGCACAGGCACGGTCGCAATGTCGGCCGCGCGCACGGCATAGCCGTCCATGGCGGTTGTGTTGAACGGGGGTTGCGCGCGGCGCGCCACGATATCGGCCGCAAGCACGCGGCCGGCTGCCTCCCTCATGTCGACGGTTTCCGCGGGCAGGGGGCCGACGCCGTCGAGAACCCGCGCCAGCGCCTCGTCGACGGGAAGAAGGCCGGCCATCCTACCCGCCCGACCGGCGATAGTCGCCCGACTTGCCTCCGGTCTTCTCGGCGAGCCTGATGTCGGTGATGGTCATCTCCCGGTCCACGGCCTTGGCCATGTCGTAGATCGTCAGGCAGGCGACGGACGCGGCCGTCAGCGCCTCCATCTCGACGCCGGTCCTGCCGGTGACGCGGGCGAGCGCCGTGATGCGCAGGCCGGGCAGGGCCTCGTCCGGCTCGATGTCCACCGACACCTTCGTCAGGAGCAGGGGGTGGCAGAGCGGGATCAGCTCGTGCGTGCGCTTGGCCGCCATGATCCCGGCGATCCGCGCCGCGCCGATCACGTCGCCCTTCTTGGCGTTTCCCGCCATGATGAGGGCCAGCGTCTCGGGCTTCATGGACACCGCGCCCTCGGCGATCGCCGTGCGTTCGGTTTCGTTCTTTTCGCCGACGTCGACCATGCTGGCCTCGCCGGCCTTGCCGAGATGGGTGAGTGTCGTCATGGTGCTATTCCCCGACCGGCAGCGCCGCATCCAGCCCGAGCAGGGCGCGGGTGGCGGCGGCGACGTCCTCCTGCCGCATCAGGCTTTCCCCGACCAGGAAGGTCTCGATGCCGGCCTTGCGGAGCCGCAGGCAGTCGTCATGCGTGAAGATGCCGCTTTCGCCGACCATGATCCTGTCCGACGGAATCAGCCGGGCAAGCCGCTCCGAGGTTTCGAGGCCGACCTCGAAGGTGCGCAGGTTGCGGTTGTTGATGCCGAGAAGCGGCGAGGAGAGATGGCGCAGCGCGCGCTCCAGCTCGGCCTCGTCGTGGACCTCGATCAGCACGTCCATGCCGATGGCATGCGCCTCGTCCTCCAGCGCCTTCGCCTCGTCGTCGCCGAGGCTCGCCATGATGACGAGGATGGCATCCGCGCCCCAGCTTCGCGCCTCGTGCACCTGATAGGGCTCGAACATGAAATCCTTGCGCAGCGCGGGCAGCGAGGTCGCGTCGCGTGCGGCGGTCAGGAACTCGGGCGCGCCCTGGAAGGAGGGCCGGTCCGTCAGCACCGACAGGCAGGCCGCGCCGCCCGCCTCGTAGGCGCGGGCGAGCGACGGCGGGTCGAAATCGGCGCGGATCAGCCCCTTGGACGGACTCGCCTTCTTGATCTCGGCGATCAGCGCGAGATGGCCCGCCCGGTGCTTCGCCTCGATGGCGGCGCGGAAACCGCGGGGCGGGGCGGCGTCCGCCGCGCGCGCCTTGACCTCGGCGAACGGCAGCGCAGCCTTGGCCGCGGCGATCTCCTCGCGCTTGTAGGCTTCGATGCGGCGCAGGATGTCGCTCATGCCGGCTTCACCCGGTTCGAGACGTGCGCCAGAAGTTCGAGAACCGACAGCGCCGAACCGTTGTCGATCGAATGGGCAGCGATCTCAAGACCTTCCGGAAGATTCCTCGCCTTTCCCGCGACAACGAGAGCGCCGGCGGCGTTGAGCAGCGAAATATCGCGATAGGCGTTCTTCTCCCCGGCGAGCACGGCCCGCAGCGCGGCGGCGTTGTGCGCGGCGTCCGCACCCTTCAGGTCTTCCGGCCGGACGCGGGCAAGCCCGACATCCTCGGGCGTGACCTCGAACGTCCTGATCTTGCCCTTCTCGAGCGCTGCCACCTGCGTGGTGCCGGCCGTGGTCATCTCGTCGAGGCCCTGGCCGTGCACGACCCAGACCGTCTCCGAGCCCAGTTCCTTCAGCACATGCGCGACCGGCTCGACCCATTGCGGCGAGAACACGCCGACGAGCTGGCGCCTGACGCCGGCCGGGTTGGAGAGCGGACCGAGGAGGTTGAAGATGGTGCGCGTGCCGAGCTCCACCCGCGTCGGCCCGACATGGCGCATCGCCGAGTGGTGGAGCGGCGCGAACATGAAGCCGACGCCCGCCTCCTCGATGCAGGTGGCGATGGCGGCCGGGCCGATCTCGATGTTGATGCCGAGCGCGGCGAGCGTGTCGGCGGCGCCCGATTTCGACGACAGCGCCCGGTTGCCGTGCTTTGCCACGGGCACGCCCGCGCCGGCGACGATGAAGGCGGCGCAGGTCGAGACGTTGTAGGAGCCGGACGCGTCGCCTCCGGTGCCGACGATGTCGATGGCGTTGGCCGGCGCCTTCACCGGAAGCATCTTGGCGCGCATCGTGGCGACGGCGCCGGAAATCTCGGCCACGGTCTCGCCGCGCGTGCGCAGTGCCATCAGGAAGCCGCCGATCTGGCTGGGCGTGGCTTCGCCCGACATGATGATGTCGAACGCCTCGCGCGCCTCCTCGAAGGAAAGCGGCCTGCCGTCGGCGACCTTGGCGATATGGGCTTTGAGGTCCGCCATCGCCGCCTCAGAAGCTCAGCGCCTGCTGGATCGCGCCGCGGTCGACGGTGACGTCGTACTGGCCCTGCAGGCGGGTGACGAGCTGGTCGAGAAGATCGTCGGCGAGGCCGCCGGCAAAGCGCGTGCGGATCTCCTGCGGAACCGAATCCGGCCCGGCATCCATCGGATGGACGACGTCGGTGACGCGGAAGACGATCTGCGTGTCGCCGCTGGCGCCGGCCGCAACGCCGGTG
>JALHFU010000038.1:0-20074 GCA_022838525.1 Hyphomicrobiales bacterium
GCATCATGAAGGCGGGCTTCCGCCACGGCGACAACGCGCCGATGGCCGTCATCGAGTTCGTCGAGCGCGACGTCTCGGCCAAGGGCGCGGCCGACCGCGCCCGTCTCGAGGCCGAAACCGCCGCCGGCGAGGCCGAGGCGGCCTGATCGCCCAAGGTTTCGCGACGGGTTGAATTGGGGAAGGGGCCGCAAGGCCCCTTTCTGCTTTTGCCCCCATGCTCCATCGTCATCCGGGCCGACGCTCGCGTGGCGAGAGAGAGCGGGGATCGATTGAGCGGCGCGGCCGGATGACGGGTGCGTGCGGCGATGTTGACGGGCGTGACGGCGAGAACCGGGCCGTGCTTCATGCTGTCACGGCCAATGGGTCCCGGCTCTGCGGTCGCTGCGCTCCCTTGGCCGGGATGACGCGGTGGAGATGTCGAGCTTCCCGGATATCCGGGGATCGGCCTCGACCTTTAGAGCTGATGACGCCGGAAGAAACCGGCAACCCTGCCAGCGGCCTTTTATTTTGCACATTCCCTGCGAAAATGGCGCTGCTTCGTTCAATGCGAGGATTCTTCATGCGCCGTGCTGTCCTGCTTCCGGTTCTTCTGTCCGCCGTCCTCGCCTTCGCCGCCCCCGCCGCGGCGCAGGAGAGCCGCGGCCTTGCCGACGCGCTGAGCGACCTTTTGCGCGGCGGCGAGAGCGGGCAGCAGGTCCGCCGCGTGCCGTTCGGTCAGGAGGAGGTGCAGCTTTCCTTCGCGCCGCTGGTGCGCGAGATCGCGCCCGCCGTGGTCAACGTCTATGCCTCGCAGCAGGTCGTGGCGCATTCGCCCTTTGCCGGCGATCCGTTCTTCGAGCAGTTCTTCGGCCGCCGGCAGATGCCGCCGCGGGTCCAGTCGTCGCTGGGCTCGGGCGTGCTGGTCGATGCCAGCGGCTATGTCGTGACCAACTACCACGTCATCCGCGACGCCGACCAGGTGCGCGTCGCCACCGCCGACGGCCGCGAGTTCCAGAGCACGATCCTGCTCAAGGACGAATCGCTCGACCTCGCCGTGCTCAAGATCGAGGGCTCGGAGCCGTTCCCGGTCGCCGCGCTCGGCGATTCCGACGCGCTCGAGGTCGGCGATCTGGTGCTGGCCATCGGCAACCCGTTCGGCGTCGGCCAGACCACGACCAGCGGCATCGTCTCGGGCCTCGCGCGCACCCATATCGGCGTCAGCGACTTCGGCTTCTTCATCCAGACGGATGCGGCGATCAACCCCGGCAATTCGGGCGGGGCGCTGGTCTCGATGGGCGGCGAGGTGATCGGCATCAACACGGCGATCTTCAGCCGCACGGGCGGCTCGATCGGCATTGGCTTCGCCATCCCCTCGAACATCGTGCGCGCCGTGGTCGAGGCCGCCCGTTCGGGGCTCGACTATTTCGAGCGGCCGTTCGTGGGCGCCACCTTCGAGAGCGTCGACGCCACCATGGCCGAGGCGCTGGGTATGACCCGGCCGCAGGGCGCGCTCGTCCGGTCGGTGACGCCCGAGGGGCCGGCGGCCAAGGCCGGCCTTCGCCCCGGCGACGTCGTTCTGGCCATGAATGGCTCGACCATCGAGCATCCCGACGCGCTCGGCTACCGCCTCGCCACCAGCCCGATCGGCAGCCACGCCAAGCTCACCGTCTACAGCCAGGGCCGCGAACGCACCTTCGACGTCGAGCTGGTCCGCGCGCCCGAGGGCGCCTCGACGGCCGAGATCATCATCGACGGCCGCAGCCCGTTCGCCGGCGCCAAGGTGGCGGAGCTGTCGCCGCGCCTTGCCCAGCGGCTCGGCATACGCGGCGAGGTGCGCGGCGTCGCCATCCTCGAGATCGCCGGCAACTCGCCGGCGGCGGGCTTCGGCCTCAGGCCGCGCGACATCGTGCGCGAGGTCAATGGCGAGGAGATCGACTCGGCCGAGAAGCTGCGCGACATTGCGCTCAGCCAGGCGCGCTGGTGGCGCTTCACCATCGAGCGCGACGGCCGGCTCCTGAACCAGATATTGCGCTACTGACATCATGGCCGATCTCTTCTCGCCAGACCCGCAGCCGGAGGCGCAAGTCGGGCGTCCGCTGGCCGACCGGATGCGGCCGACCACGCTCGCCGAAGTGGTGGGGCAGGAGCACCTGACCGGCCCCGACGGCGTGCTGACGCGGATGATCCGCTCCGGCTCGCTCGGCTCGATGGTGTTCTGGGGGCCGCCCGGCACCGGCAAGACAACGGTGGCGCGGCTTCTGGCCGGCGAGACCGGGCTCTCCTTCGAGCAGATATCGGCGATCTTCTCCGGCGTCGCCGACCTGAAGAAGGTGTTCGAGGCGGCGCGGCTGCGCCGGGCGGGCGGGCGCCAGACGCTGCTGTTCGTCGACGAGATCCACCGCTTCAACCGCGCCCAGCAGGACTCGTTCCTGCCGGTGATGGAGGACGGCACCGTCATCCTCGTCGGGGCGACGACGGAAAACCCGTCCTTCGAGCTGAACGCGGCGCTTCTGTCGCGGGCGCGGGTGCTGACCTTCAAGCCGCTTGCGCCGGAAAGCGTGGCGGCGCTGCTCGAAAGGGCGGAGCGGCTGGAGGAGAGGCCCCTGCCGCTGACCGAGGAGGCGCGCGCCGTGCTGATCCGCATGGCCGACGGCGACGGCCGCGCCGCGCTGACGCTGGCCGAGGAGGTGTGGCGGGCGGCGGGCGAGGGCGAGACCTTCGACGCCGGGGCCCTGCAGGAGATCGTCCAGCGCCGGGCGCCGATCTACGACAAGAGCCAGGACGGCCATTACAATCTGATCTCGGCCCTGCACAAATCGGTGCGCGGCTCCGATCCGGACGCGGCGCTCTACTATCTCGCGCGCATGTTCGACGCCGGCGAGGACCCGCTCTTCCTCGGCCGCCGGCTGGTGCGCATGGCGGTCGAGGACATCGGGATGGCCGATCCGCAGGCGCTGGTCGTCGCCAATGCCGCCAAGGACGCCTACGACTTCCTCGGCTCGCCGGAGGGCGAACTGGCGCTGGCCGAAGCCTGCGTCTATCTCGCCACCGCGCCGAAGTCGAACGCGCTCTACACCGCCTTCAAGGCCGCGACCCGAACCGCCAAGGAGCACGGCTCGCTCGCGCCGCCGCGCCATATCCTCAACGCGCCGACCAAGCTGATGAAGGCGGAAGGATATGGCGAGGGCTATCGCTACGATCACGACGAGCCGGACGCCTTCTCCGGCCAGGACTATTTTCCCGAGGCGCTCGGCCGGCAGAGGTTCTACGATCCGCCGGACCGCGGCTTCGAGCGCGAGATCAGGAAGCGGCTCGACTGGTGGGCGAAGCTCAGGCGCGAGCGGCAGGGCGGATAGGGCATCGGATCGCAGGGCATGTACCATTTTCTTCTCGTCGCCGCCGGCGGCGCGCTCGGCTCCGGCCTGCGCCACCTCACCAATCTCGCCGCGCTCCGCCTGCTCGGCCCCGGCTTTCCGTGGGGCACGCTGACGGTCAACCTTGTCGGCGGCTTCCTGATGGGGGTGTTCGTCGAGCTCCTGGCGCGGCGCCTCGGCGGCTCGGCCGAGCTGCGGCTGTTCGTGGCGACCGGCTTCCTCGGCGGCTACACGACCTTCTCCGCCTTCTCGCTCGACTTCGCCGTGCTCTATGAGCGCGGCGCGCTGGCGCAGGCATTCGGCTATGTCGCGGCGAGCGTCGTCTTCTCCATCGCGGCGCTGTTTCTCGGAATGTGGCTCGCGAAAAGCCTTGCCTGATGCTATCTGGCCTGCGCGAACAGGCATGAGTGGCTGAAAAAATGGCAGGCGTGGAACAGATAACGGTCGAGGCTGGCGAGGCGGGCATGCGGCTCGACCGCTGGTTCAAGGCCCATTATCCGGGGCTGGGCTTCGGCCAGCTTCAGAAGCTCCTGCGCTCCGGCCAGGTGCGGGTGGACGGCGGCCGCGCCAAGGCGGATACGCGCGTCGAGCCCGGGCAGGTGATCCGCGTGCCGCCGCTCGCCGCCGACCGCAAGGGTGACGCGCCGCTGACGGCGAAGACCATGCGCGGCGAGGGCGACGGCGAGGTGCTGTCGCGCATGCTTCTCTACGAGGACCCGGCCGTCTTCGTCTTCGACAAGCCGGCGGGACTTGCCGTGCAGGGCGGCTCGGGCGTCGCCCGCCACGTCGACGGCATGCTCGAGGCGTTCCGCAACAGGAAGGGCGAGAAGCCGCGGCTCGTCCACCGCCTCGACCGCGACACCTCCGGCGTGCTCGTCGTGGCGCGCTCGCGGCTCGCCGCGATGAAGCTCGCCGAGGCGTTTCGCGGCCGCGACGCCAGGAAGACCTACTGGGCGCTGGTCAAGGGCGTGCCGAAGAAGCGCGAGGACCGCATCTCGACCTGGCTGGTTAAGGAGCAGACGCGCGACGGCGACCGCATGCGCGTCGCCCGTCACGGCGAGGAGGGGGCGGACCACGCCGTTTCCCACTACCGCATCGTCGATCAGGCGGGGCAGGCGCTCTCCTGGCTGGAGATGGAGCCCTATACCGGCCGCACCCACCAGCTTCGCGTCCATGCCGCGCATATCGGCTGCCCGATCATCGGCGATCCGAAATATTTCGAGGCCGACACCAACTGGGAGTTTCCCGGCGGCATCCAGAACCGGCTGCATCTCCATGCCCGGCGGATCGTCATTCCACATCCGCAGGGCGGCGTGATCGACGTCACCGCGCCGCTGCCGCCGCACATGCGCCAGAGCTGGAACCTGCTCGGGTTCGACGACGCGACCGCGGAAGACGCCGCGTGAGCGCCGTGCCGGAGACGAGCAGGCCGGCACTGGACGCATTCGCCGTCGCCATGATGGTCATGCTCACCTTCTCGTGGGGGCTGAACCAGGTGGCGATCAAGGTCTCGAACGTCGGCTACAACCCGGTCTTCACCGTGGTCGTGCGTTCGGCGCTCGCCGGCCTCTTGGTGTTCCTGTGGTGCCGCTGGCGCGCCATCCCGCTGTTCCGGCGCGACGGGACGCTGCTGCCGGGTATCGCCGTGGGGGCGCTGTTCGGCCTCGAATTCGTGCTGATGTTCGTCGGCCTCGACTACACCAGCGCCGCGCGCAGCGCGCTGATGATCAACACCATGCCGTTCTGGGTGCTGATCGGCGGGCATTTCCTGCTCGGCGAGCGCTTCACGCTCGTGAAGCTCGCCGGCCTCGCCGTCGCCTTCGGCGGTGTGGCGCTGATCTTCTCGGACGAGCTCAGCCTGCCGGGCCCGCAGGCGATCGTGGGCGACATGCTCTGCCTCGCCGCGGGCGTCCTGTGGGCGGCGATCACGCTGATCGTCAAGGCGACGCGGCTGTCGCAGGCGAGCGCCGAGAAGACGCTGCTCTACCAGCTCGCCGTCTCGGCGCTGGTGGTGGCGCCGTTCGTGCCGTTCGCCGGCCCCGCCCTGCGCGACGTGACGGTCATCGCCACCGCCTCGGTGGTCTTCCAGGCCGCCTATGTCGTCGCCTTCACCTTCGTGCTGTGGTTCTGGCTGATGCGGCGCTATCCGGCGTCCGGGCTGTCGAGCTTCGCCTTCCTGACGCCGGCTTTCGGCGTCATCCTCGGCGGACTGCTGCTCGGCGAGCCGTTGAGCCCGCGCATCTTCGCCGCGCTGGCGCTGATCGCGGTGGGGCTTCTGCTCGTCAACAGGCCGGTGCGCCGGACCTTGCCGGGCTGAACTGGGCCGGGCTGTATCCATACGGAAAAAGGAAAGCGATGCGCGACCTTCTGAACGATCTCGAAGCGGGCAAGCTGGTGTCCGATCCGGACCCGATGCGGCGGGCGCAGAACCAGATGCGTCAGGCCCTGCCGAAGCGGTTCTACAAGGAGGCGGAAGCCGTCGAGACGCCGGAGGGCTTCGCCGTGCAGCTCGACGGCAGGCCGGTGCGGACGCCGGGCAGGGCGCTGCTGGCGCTGCCGAGCGCGGCCGCGGCCGCGCTCGTCGCCGCCGAGTTCGCCGCGCAGGACGAGACCATAGACCCGGTGACGATGCCGGTGCTGCGCATCGTCAACACGGCCATAGACGGGGTGGCGCCCGACATGCAGGCGGTGCTGGAGGACGTGATGCGGTTTTCCGCCTCGGATCTCCTGTGCTACCGCGCCGACGCGCCGGAGGCGCTGGTGGCGCGGCAGGCCGAGGCGTGGGACCCCGTGCTCGACTGGGCGCGCTCGGCGCTCGGCGCGCGCTTCTTCCTCGCCGAAGGGGTGATGCATGTCGAGCAGCCGCGCGAATCGGTGGCGGCCGTAGGCCTGTGGCTGAGGCAGCGGCAGGAGCCGTTCCGCCTTTCCGCCATCCACGTCATGACGACGCTGACCGGATCGGCGCTTCTGGCGCTCGCCGTCGAGGCCGAGGCGCTGACGCCCGAGGAAGCCTGGACGGCGGCCCATGTCGACGAGGACTGGAACACCGAGCAGTGGGGCGAGGACGCGGAAGCCGCCGCCCGCCGCGTTGTCCGCCGCAAGGAGTTCGACGCCGCGGTGGCGCTGGTACGGTCGCTCTGACGCGATTCGCCGGCTTTCCTTCGTGTCCTGCCTGCGGTCATGGCAGGGCGCTCTACGGCCGAGCGAACCGCCTGCGCGGCCTTCCCGACGAGCAGGCGCAACGGCGGCGCCGGTTCCTAACGATCCGATTGAAGAAAAGCCGGGAAGTGCCTGAAAGAAATGGCGCGAGTGACGGGGCTCGAACCCGCGACCTCCGGCGTGACAGGCCGGCACTCTAACCGACTGAGCTACACCCGCGCATTGACGCGCCACCTCGGCGGCGCGTTTCGTGGGCGTGACTTAAGCGCTTCCGCCTGTGGTGTCAAGCGCGCCGGAGGCTGAATTTGCGGCGACCGCGGCGATGCCCGGGAAAGCCGGTCGCGGGCGACGCTTCGGCCGTTCGAAGCCCCGATGGAGCAGCGTTCGCGGCATCCGAAACGGGGCGCCGACGCCGCGATTCCGCTTGCCTAACAGGGGGCACGCGCTTAAACGTCCGGCGCGGAAGGGCGATTAGCTCAGTTGGTAGAGCGCTTCGTTTACACCGAAGATGTCGGCGGTTCGAGCCCGTCATCGCCCACCATCTTTTCGCTCGCGCCGAACGCGCTTCGCGCGCCGCCTCCGCGGGGGCGGGCGAAAGCCCGGGCCGCAGTCGCGGCCTTTTTCGGGACGCGGATTCTCCGCGCACCCTCACCAGTTTCCTTCGCGCCGCTTCCGGCTGTTCCGGAAGCGGCCGGGCACCTAGCTGACCATCGCCTGCGGCGTGACGATCTCGTTGAGGCCGAGCAGGTCGCGCATCTGCGGCCGCGCCTTGATGAGGTCGTGGATCGTGTAGCCTTCGAGAACCTCGAAGAACGCGCCCAGCGCCTTGCGCAGCGCCTCGTTCAGGGCGCACGATTCGACCAGCGGGCAGTCGGTCGAATCCTTCTCGAAGCACTCGGCCATGGCGAAGTTCTCCTCCGTCACGCGCACGACGTCGAACAGGGTGATCTCCGTCGCCGGCCGGCCGAGCCGCACGCCGCCGTTGCGGCCGCGCACGGTCTCCACCAGCCGGTGCTCGACCAGAGGCTGAAGGATCTTGAAGAGGAAGAGTTCCGACACCGAATAGGCAGCCGCGATCTCCGGGATACGGCTGAGGCGGCCGTCATTGGCCGCGCAATACATCAGGATGCGGATCGCGTAGTTGGTCTGGCGTGTGAGGCGCATGACATGCCTTTCGGATTCCTGAGCGTCCCTGCAATATGGCGGATACCTTAGAACAATTCCAGAGAAGATTGCAAGAAATCTGGAGTCCTCTTTTCAACTTATTATGCGCAGCAAGTCGCGCCCATGCGCCATCGCGACGCGGCCCTGCGCGCGCGTAGCCCTTGCATTTCATGTTGCAATGCACAATATAGCGGGCATGTCGAGTGCTACGACTCGGGGAGGAACCCACGAGGAGTGCGACATGCAAGACCAGGTAAACGGTGCAGCCGTGCCTCTGAGGGGGAGGATCAGGCTGCTGAGACATTCGGAACTGCCGCAGTTCAAGGCCCATCTGCTGCGGCTCGACGCGGACAGCCGCCGCGATCGCTTCAACGGCCCGACCAGCGACTCTTTCGTCGCATCCTATGCGGAACGCTGCTTCAACGACGGCACCATCGTCATCGGCTATGTCGACGACGGCGAGGTCCTCGGCGCGGCCGAGCTGCACGAGCGGCCCGAGGATGCGGAGCCGACGGGCGAGATCGCCTTCAGTGTCGAGCGGCACCTGCAGCGCCGTGGCCTCGGGCGGCTTCTCTTCGCGCGGCTGATCGAGGGCGCGCGGGCGTTCGGTTACGAACGGCTTCTCGTCACCACCCACCCGCAGAACGAGCCGATGAAGCGGCTTGCCCGTAGCTTCAACGCCAAGCTGCGCTTCGACCACGGCGAAACCGTCGGCCTGATCGAGCTCGAGCCCGTGCCGCCGCTGCCGGCGCGCCCGGGCGTGGGCCTGCTGTCGCTGGGCGCGGCCGTCCTCGCCTGAACGACGATGCCTTTCGCGTGACGAATCCGCCGGCGATCCCCACATTGCGGATCGGGAATCGATAGCGCGCGAAAGGACAGGCGATGAAGGCTGCTTTCCCTCACGGGCCGGCGGCGCAGGTGGAGGACGAGCACGCCAAGCTCGTCGCGCTGCGCCGCACCAAGGCCGTGGCCACGCTGGCGCTCGCGCTGTGCGTCGCGGTGTTCCTCGGCGCACGCTCGCTTCAGGATAGCTGGCCGGCGCTCGCCTATGTCGCCGCCTTCGCCGAGGCGGCGGCGATCGGCGGGCTGGCGGACTGGTATGCGGTCGTGGCGCTGTTTCGCCGGCCGCTCGGCCTGCCCATACCCCACACCGCCATCATCCCCCGCAACAAGGACCGCATCGCCGACAATCTCGGCCGGTTCATCGAGGCCAACTTCCTCGCGCCCGGCCCGGTGCGCGAGAAGCTGCGGCAGGTCGATTTCGCGCTGCTCGCCGCCGACTGGCTGGCCGATCCCCGCCGCGCGGCCGTGCTGTCGCGCTTCGTCGCGCGGCTGGTGCCGCAGGCGCTTGCCGCGACCGAGGGGTCGGGCCTGCGCGACTTCATCGGCCAGCGCATCGCCGCCCAGGTCGAGAAGGTGGAGCTGGCGCCGCTGGCGGCCGACCTTCTCTCGGCCTTCACCGCCGAGCGCCGCCATCAGCGCATCTTCGACGAGGTGCTGCGCGTGTTCGGCGGCCTGCTGCGCGACGAGGAGACGCTCGCCGCGCTGCGCGAGCGCATCCGGCAGGAGCTGCCGACGCTGGCCAAGATGTTCCAGGCCGACGCCTATCTGCTGAAGCGGCTGGTGGCGGCAGCCGGGACGCTGCTCGCCGAAGCCGAGGCCGATCCAGACCACGCGCTGCGCCGCGAGTTCGACCGCTTCGTCGAGAATTTCGTCGCCGAGCTGCGCGACTCGCCCGCCTATGCCGAGCGCGCCGAGCGGCTGAAGCGCGACCTCCTGGCGCGGCCCGAACTGCGCGGGCTGGCCGAGAACTTCTGGAGCGGGCTTCGCGCCTTCGCCGAGCAGGACGTCGGCGCGGAGGATTCGATCCTGCGGCGGCATCTCGCCGATCTCTTCGCCGAGATCGGCCGCCAGCTCCGGCAGGAGCCCGGTCTGCGCGCCGACATGAACCACGGCTTCGTCGTCGCGCTCTCCGCTTTCGTCGAGAACCAGAAGAGCGGCGTCGCCACCTTCATCGCCGATCAGGTGCGGAGCTGGGACATCGTGCAGCTCACCCGTCTGGTCGAGCTGAACATCGGCCGCGACCTCCAGTATATCCGCTTCAACGGCATGCTGATCGGCGGGCTGGCCGGTCTCGCGCTGCATGTCGGGGAACGGCTCATCTTCGGCTGATGCACGGCTCAATCGTCATGATTGATGTCTGAAACATCACTAATTGACACTGAGCCATGCCTATGCAACATGGAGATACGAGTCTCCATGTTGTGGCATTCACCCAGAAGCCTGAGCCGTGATCACATCCGCGCAATTGAGGGCGGCGCGCGCCCTTCTCGGCATCGACCAGCGGCGGCTGGCCGATCTGTCCGGCCTGTCGGTGCCGACCATCCAGCGCATGGAGGCGAGCGACGGCACCATTCGCGGCAACGTCGATTCCCTCGTCAAGCTGATCGCGGCGCTTGACGCCGCCGGCATCGAGCTGATCGGCGAGGGGGCTGCGAGCCAATCCGGCGGGCGTGGCCTGCGGCTCAGGGAACCCGGAACCAGGGAATCCGGGGCGGGCGGGGGCGCGTGATGACGGCGACCGCGACCCTGCTCCTTGTGGTGGGTGCGCTGCTTGTCCTCGCGGCGCTCGCCGTGGCGTTGTCGCGCGAGGCCAGGGCGACGGCGCTCGTCTATCCGGCCGCGGCCGTGATGTCGGCCACCGGCTTCCTCGTCGCGCTGGCCGCGCTTCTCGGCAATGCGTCGTCGCAGCTCGTCCTGCCGCTCGGCCTGCCGTGGATCGGCGCGCATTTCCGCGTCGATGCGCTCTCGGCCTTCTTCCTCGCGGTCGTCAATCTCGGCGGGCTGGCCGCCAGCGTCTATGCCGTCGGCTACGGCCGGCACGAGGAGGCACCGCATCGGGTGCTGCCGTTCTATCCGGCGTTTCTCGCCGGCATGAACCTCGTGGTGCTGGCCGCCGACGCCTTCTCGTTCCTGCTGGCGTGGGAGTTCATGTCGCTCGCCTCGTGGGCGATGGTGCTGGCGCATCATCGCGATGCGCAGAACCGGCGAGCGGCGACCGTCTATCTGGTGATGGCGAGCTTCGGCACCATGGCGCTGCTGCTCGCCTTCGGCCTTCTGGCCGGGGCAGGGGGCGACTACACCTTCGCCGCCATCCGCGCGGCGGACCGCGCGCCGCTCACCGCGTCGCTGGCACTGCTCTTCGTCCTCGTCGGGGCGGGGTCGAAGGCGGGGCTGGTGCCGCTGCACGTCTGGCTGCCGCTCGCCCATCCGGCCGCGCCGAGCCACGTCTCGGCGCTGATGAGCGGCGTGATGACCAAGGTGGCCGTCTACGGCTTCATCCGCATCGTGTTCGACCTCGTCGGCGAGCCGGCGTGGTGGACGGCGGTGCTGCTGCTGGTGCTGGGCGGCGGCACGGCCGTGCTCGGCATCCTGCATGCGCTGATGGAGCGCGACCTCAAGCGTCTCCTCGCCTATTCGACCATCGAGAACATCGGCATCGTCTTCGCGAGCCTCGGGCTGGCGCTCGCCTTCCGCGCGAACGCGATGGAATGGGCGGCCGCGCTGGCGCTGACGGCGGCGCTGTTCCACGTCCTCAACCATTCGCTGTTCAAGAGCCTGCTGTTCTTCGGCGCCGGCGTGGTGCTGACCGCGACCGGGCAGCGCGACCTCGACCGGCTGGGCGGGCTGATCCACCGCATGCCGGCGACGGCGGTGTTCTTCCTCGCCGGCTCCGTCGCCATCTCGGCGCTGCCACCCTTCAACGGCTTCGTCTCGGAATGGCTGACCTTCCAGGCGATCCTGCAAAGTCCGCAGATCGAGGGCTGGGGCCTGAGGATCGCCGTTCCCGCCGTCGGCGGCATGCTGGCGCTGACCGCCGCACTGGCCGCGGCCTGCTTCGTGCGCGCCTACGGCGTCGCCTTCCTCGGCCGCGCCCGCTCGCCGGAGGCCGAAGGGGCCGGCGAGGTTGACCCCTTCTCGCTCGCGGCGATGGGCGCGCTGGCGCTTCTGTGCCTTGCCGCCGGCACGCTGCCGGGCTTCGTGATCGACGCGCTGGCGCCGGTTTCGCAGCTTCTCGTCGGCGGCGCGATGCCGGTGCAGGCGGACCGGCCGTGGCTGTCCATCGTGCCGATCGCCGAAAGCCGCTCGTCCTATAACGGGCTGCTCGTCTTCCTGTTCATCGCCCTGTCGGCGTCGCTGTCGGCGTTCCTGGTCCACCGGCTCGCCTCGCGGCGGCTGCGCCGCGCGCCGGCCTGGGATTGCGGCTTCCCGGTGGCGAGCCCGGCCGCGCAGTATTCGGCCGGCGGCTTCGCGCAGCCGTTTCGCCGCATCTTCGGCCCGGCCGTGTTCTCGGCCCGCGAGGCGGTCGACATGCCCGCACCCGGCGACATGCGGCCGGCCCGGCTCACCGTCTCGATGGGCGATCCGGTGTGGGACCGGCTCTATGCGCCGGTGGCAAGCGGCATCGACGCCGTCGCCGGGCGGCTGAACCGGCTGCAGTTCCTGACCATCCGGCGCTATCTCAGCCTCGTCTTCGCCTTCCTCGTGGCGCTGCTTCTGGTGCTGGCGCTATGGGCATGATCCTCGACATCCTCGTGCAGGGCGCGCAGATGGCGGCGGTGCTGGTTGGCGCGCCGCTGCTCACCGGCTTCGTGCGCAAGGTCAAGGCGCGGCTCCTGCGCCGGCAGGGGCCGCCGCTTCTCCAGCCCTATCGCGACCTTTTGCGCCTGATGCGCAAGGAAGCGGTGGTGGCCGACGGCGCCTCGTGGCTGTTCCGCGTCGCGCCCTATCTGGTCTTCGCCGCCACCTGGGTGGCGGCGGCGCTGGTGCCGACCTTCGCCGGCGGGCTGGTGTTCTCGTGGACGGCCGACTTGATCGCCATCATCGCGCTTCTCGGCTCGGCGCGGTTCTTCCTCGCGCTCGCCGGCATGGATGTCGGCACCGCCTTCGGCGGCATCGGCTCATCCCGCGAGATGATGATCTCCTCCTTCGCCGAGCCCGCGATGATGCTGACCATGTTCGCGCTGGCGCTGGTGGCGGGCTCAACGCAGCTCGCCACGGTCTCGGCCGTGCTGGCGACGCCGGAGGTCGGCCTGCGCGTCTCGCTCGGCATGGCGCTGATCGCGCTCGTCATCGTGGCCATCGCCGAGAACGCGCGCATCCCCGTCGACAATCCCGCCACCCATCTCGAGCTGACGATGGTGCACGAGGCGATGGTGCTCGAATATTCCGGCCGGCACCTCGCCATGATCGAGCTGGCGTCGATGCTCAAGCTCGTCCTTTACCTCTCGCTGATCGCCTGCGTGTTCGTGCCGTGGGGCATCGCGCCGGCGGGCGCGGGGGTGGGGGCCTTCGTGATCGGCGCGCTCTTCTGGGCGGGAAAGCTCGCGCTCGGAGGCTTCCTGCTCGCGCTGTTCGAGACCTCCATCGCCAAGATGCGCGTCTTCCGCGTGCCCGACTTCCTGGGAGCGGCGCTGATGCTCGGCCTGCTCGGAACGCTGCTCCTGTTCGTGTCGAGGAGCCTATAGATGCCGGCGGCGCTTTCCTTCGACATCGCGCACCTCCTGGCCGGCGGGCTGGTGCTGGTCTCGTTCATGCTGCTCTATCAGGACCGGCTGCACGCGCTGGTCAACGTCTATGCGCTGCATGCGCTCGTGCTGTCCGCGTCCGTCGCGTGGCAGGCATGGGCGCAGGGCGCGCCGCATCTCTACGTCACGGCCGTCATCGCGCTCGTCTTCAAGGCCGTGGTCATTCCGGTGGCGCTGCACCGGATCATCCGCCGGCTCGGCATCCATCGCGACATCGAGAACGTCGTCGGCATCGGTACGACCATGCTGACCGGCATGGGCCTTGTGGCGCTGTCGATGGTGGTGATGCTGCGCGTCACCGCCGAGGCCGACCCGCTGGCGCGCGAGGATCTGGCGATGGCGCTCGCCGTCGTGCTGCTCGGCCTGCTCCTGATGGTGACGCGCCGCAACGCCGTCGGCCAGGTGATCGGCTTCATGTCGCTGGAGAACGGCCTCGTGCTCGCCGCCGCCGGCGCGCGCGGCATGCCGCTGGTGGTCGAGATCAGCGTCGCCTTCTCCGTCGTCGTCGCCTTCATCGTCATCGGCATCGTGCTCTTCCGCATCCGCGAGCGCTTCGACACGGTGGACGTGCGCGCGCTCGACGATTTCAGGGGAGAGCGGCAATGATCGCGCTGCCGTTCGAGGCGTCCGTGGCGGTGCTGGCGGTTCCGGCCGCGGCGGCGCTGGTGCTGGCCGTGGCGCCCGGCTACCGGCTCGCCGCGCGGCTCAACGTCCTTGCCAGCCTGCTCACCTTCCTCGCCGCGCTGTCACTGTTCGTCACCCAGCGCCCGGCGCCGGGGCAGTATCTCTTCGTCGACGACCTGAACATCGTCTTCATCGTGCTGAACACCTTCGTCGGTTTCACCGCCAGCGTGTTCAGCGCCGGCTACATCCGCCACGAGCTGGAGACCGGGCGGCTGTCGCCGGCCAACCTGCGCTTCTACCACGCCATGTACCAGACGATGATGTTCGGCATGAACCTCGCCTTCGTGGCCAACAATATCGGCCTGATGTGGGTGGCGGTGGAGCTGGCGACGCTGACGACGGTGCTGATGGTCGGCCTCTACCGCACCCACGAGGCGCTGGAGGCAGCGTGGAAATATTTCATCCTCGGCTCGGTCGGCATCGCGCTGGCGCTGTTCGGCACCATCCTCGTCTACATGGCGGCGCAGCCGGCGGTGGGCGAGGGGCACGACGCCATGGTGTGGACCATGCTGGTCGAGCATGCGGCGCGCTTCGACCCGGCGCTGCTCAACCTCGCCTTCGTCTTCCTGCTGATCGGCTACGGCACCAAGGTGGGGCTCGCGCCGCTGCATGCCTGGCTGCCCGACGCCCATGCCGAAGGCCCGACGCCGATCTCGGCCGTGCTGTCGGGGCTGCTGCTCAACGTCGCGCTCTATGCGGTGCTGCGCTTCAAGATCCTGCTCGCCGCCAATCCCGCGGCACTCGCGCCCGGCCCGCTGATGATCGGCATGGGGCTCGTCTCGCTCGTCTTCGCCGCCTTCATGCTCTACCGCCGCCGCGACGTCAAACGCATGTTCGCCTATTCCTCGATCGAGCATATGGGCATCATCGTCTTTGCCTTCGGCATGGGCGGGCCGCTGGCCAATTTCGCCGGGCTGCTGCACATGGTGATGCACAGCCTGACCAAGTCGGCGATCTTCTACGCGGTCGGCCACGTCGCCCAGATCAAGGGCACGCAGAAGATGGCCGACATCTCCGGCCTCACCGTCACCCATCCCGGCCTCGGCTGGGCCTTCCTCGTCGGTGTGGCGGCGATCGCCGGCCTGCCGCCGCTGGGCGTGTTCATGAGCGAGTTCCTGATCGTGTCCTCGACCTTCGCCGTGGAGCCTCTGCTCGCCGTGCCGCTGGTGCTGGGGCTGCTGACGGCCTTCGGCGCGCTGATGATGCGCACGACCGCCATGGCCTTCGGCGAGCCGTCCGGGAATTCCCCGGCCGGCACCGCGCCCGGCTGGGTGTCGTACCTGCCGATCCATGCGCATCTGGCGCTGGTGCTCGTCGCCGGCCTCTACCTTCCGGCGCCGCTCGTCGGCTGGTTCCGCAACGTCGCCGGGCTTCTCGGCTGAGCGGGGAGGGTGGCGATGGCGGACATCTGGCAGGGCATTGCGGGCAGGCGGATCGAGCGGCACCGCGGCGCGCTGCGCCTCGACGTCACCCGCGACGGCTGGCTCGACGCGATGTCGGCGCTCTCGGCCGGGCGCCTGACGCTCGCCGGCCTGTGGGGCGACGACGGCGCCGTGCACATGGCGGCCTATGCCGACGGCGAGGGCGACACTCTCGCGGTGCTGTCGCTCGCCTGTCCGGACGGGACGTTCCCGTCGGTCGGGCGGCTGCATGCGCCGGCGATCCGGCTGGAGCGCACGGTGCGCGACCTTTTCGGCCTCGTACCGCAGGACGCGCCGGACCTGCGGCCGTGGCTCGACCACGGCCGCTGGGGCGTGCGCCACCCGCTGGGCAAGCGTGAGCCGTCATCCGCCGGAGGCGACGACTACGAGTTCCTGCCGGTCGAGGGCGAGGGGCTGCACGTGATCCCGGTCGGGCCGGTCCATGCCGGGGTGATCGAGCCCGGCCATTTCCGCTTCACGGTCTGCGGCGAGACCGTGGTGCGGCTGGAAGCCCGGCTCGGCTACACCCACAAGGGCATCGAGGGGCTGATGAAGGGAACGGCGCTCCCGCATGCGGCTCGCCTTGCCGGTCATGTCAGCGGCGACAGCACGGTCGCCTATGCGCTCGCCTTCGCGCGCGCGGCGGAGGCGGCGCTGGGCGTCGAAGCTCCGGCACGGGCGCATCATCTGCGGGCGCTGATGGCCGAGCTGGAGCGGCTGGCGAACCATCTCGGCGACATCGGCGCGATCTGCAACGACGCCGCCTTCTCGCTGATGCTCGCCCATTGCGGCGTGCTGCGCGAGCGCTGCTTGCGCGCCGCCGAGGCCGCGTTCGGCCACCGCCTGATGCGCGACCGCATCGTGCCGGGCGGCGTGGCGGCCGATCTTTCGGGCGAGGGCGCGGCGGCGGTCCGGACGCTGGTCGCCGAGGTCCGCGCGAAATTTCCCGAGCTGGTCGAGCTTTACGACAACACCACCTCGCTTCAGGACCGCACCGTCGCCACCGGCGCGCTGACGCCGGAGCTGGCGCGCCGGTTCGGCGCCGGCGGCTATGTCGGCCGGGCCTCGGGCCGCGCCTTCGATGCGCGCCGGGCGCTCGCCTATCCGCCCTACGACCGGCTTTCCTTCGACGTCCCGGTGTTCGAGGAAGGGGACGTCAACGCCCGCGTCTGGGTGCGCATCCGCGAGGTCGAGGAGAGCCTGTCGCTGATCGGGCGGCTGCTCGACACGATGCCCGAGGGGCCGACAACGGCGCCGGTCGAGCCGGCGGGCGAGGTGCGCGAGGGCATCGCGGTGGTAGAAGGGTTTCGCGGCGACATACTGGTCTGGCTGCGCCTTGGCGCAGACGGCATCGTCGAGCGCTGCCATCTGCGCGATCCGTCATGGTTCCAGTGGCCGCTGCTCGAAGCCGCGATCGAGGGCAACATCGTCGCCGACTTCCCGCTCTGCAACAAGTCGTTCAACTGCTCCTATTCGGGGCACGATCTCTGATGCGCAAGCTGCTGTTCGAAAGCCTGATCCGGCCCATCCTCACCGAAAGGTCGCCTTCGCCCTCCGATGCGGCCGTGCGGCAGCTTGCCGAGGCGGTCGGCCGGCAGGCGCGGCGGCGGCTCGGCCGCTCGCTGTCGATCCGCGAGGTCGATGCCGGCTCCTGCAACGACGCCGAGCTCGAGGTCCACGCGCTCAGCAACGCCTTCTACGACATCGAGCGCTTCGGCCTGCGCTTCGTCGCCTCGCCGCGCCATGCCGACGTGCTCGTCGTCACCGGGCCGGTGACGAGGAACATGCGCCAGGCGCTGGAGCGCACTTATGCCGCCACGCCCGACCCGAAATGGGTGGTCGCGGTCAGCGACGACGCGCTCGACGGCGGCCTGTTCGCGGGCAGCTATGCGGTCGAGGCCGGCGTCGGCGCGGTCGTGCCGGTGGACCTGCACATTCCGGGTGATCCGCCGTCGCCCACGGCGCTGCTCGAGGGCCTGCTGGCGCTGCTGGAGCGCGCCGACGCCGGCTGAAAGCGGCGTGCGGATGGCGTCTTGCGCCGGCAGGGTCAGGGGGAGGGTGAAGCCGGGTTGCCGCGGAGGTCGAGCGACCAGAACTGCCCGACGAGATCGTGGCCGAACGAGTGGTGCGGCTCCTCGCCCATCAGCACGAAGCCCGCGCGCTGATAAAGGCGCCGGGCCGATGCGAGGACGCTGTTGGTCCACAGGTCGACCCGCGCATATCCGACCTCTTTCGCTCGCGCGATGCAGGCGTCGACGAGCATCTTGCCGACGCCCATGCCGCGCGCCTCGGGCTCGACATAGAGCAGCCGCAGCTTGCCGACCTCCGGCCCGTCGCCCCGGACGAGGAAGATCGAGCCGACCATGCGGCCGTCCAGCTCCGCGATCCACGCCGCCTCGCGCGCGGGATCGAACGATTGGTGGAAGTCGGCGAGGATGCGGGCGGCGAGCGCCTCGTAGTCGCCGTTCCAGCCATATTCCTCGGCATAGAGGACCGTCTGGCGATGAACGACGAGGCCGAGATCGCCCGGCCGCGGATCGCGGAGGATCACGGCCGGCGCAGCCTCCGCCTCGAACATGCGGGTGATGGTCTCGGCAGCGGCGAGAATGCGCGCGCGCCGGGGCGCCGGCAGGGCGTCGAGCAGCCCGCCGATGGCGTCGCGCGTGTTCCGTTCGAGCGCGGCGAAGGTGGTGCGGCCTGTTTCCGTGAGCGAGAGCAGCTGGTTGCGGCCGTGCTGCGGATCGTCGCGCACCTCGACCAGCCCGCGCTCGCCGAACCGCTTCAGGGTGCGGCTGATCTGCGCCCGGTCGAGGTTCAGCGCCCGCGCGATCTCGGCCGCCGTCGGGTCGGTGCGATGGGCAAGCTCGTAGAGGATGCGCGCCTCGCTCAGCGTGAACGGGCTGTTGTCGAGATGCGGATTGAGCAGGCCGAGCCGGTTGGTGTAGACCCGGTTGAAGGCCCGCAGCGCTGCGATTTCCCGTTCGCGATCCGCCGTCGGCATGCGATCTGCTCCCTGGTGTTGATTTGATCAACACTACATAATGTTGATTGAGTCAACAATGTCCTTTTGCGGTCACGAACGCGCCGGAAGCCCGGCCGGCACCGCAATCGCGACGGCCATTGCAGGACCGTCACACTCTTCGCCTAGAAGCTGGACCTGGAAGCTGGGCGGGGCCGTGCGGAAAGCGGTGTGGAGCCTTCCGCACCCCGACCGCTGGCGGAAGCATTCGGAAGGCGCATGACCGAACATCATCAGACGGCAATCGAGGCGGACGACACCGGGCCGACCTTGTTCGAGGCGCTTGCCGAGCTCGACAGGGCGGCCGCGGCGGGGATCGCGTGGTTCACGGGCGGGTTGTCTCCCGTCGCCGTCGGGCTCGCCTTCGCCGACTGGGCGGCGCATCTGGCCATCGCGCCCGGCAGGCAGGCGCGCGTCGCCATCGAGGGCTGGTCGGCCGGCGCGCGCATGGCGCGGGACGTGCTGCGGCACGTGGCGGATGCCGGGCCGGAGCCGGCGGCCCGCTCCGCGACGGCCGACCCGCGGTTCGCCGACGAGGCATGGCAGGATTTTCCCTTCTGGCTCGCGCAGCGCAGCTTCCTCGCCGGTCAGGACTGGCTGTTCGGCGCGGTGCGCGACGTGCCGGGTGTCTCGCCGCACAGCGAGAACGTCGTCGCCTTCATGACGCGGCAGTGGCTCGACATGCTCTCGCCCTCCAATTCGCCGCTGGCCAACCCGGTCATCGCGCGAAAGGCGCACAGGACGGCGGGCGCCAACCTGGTCGAAGGGCTTTCCAACTGGATGGAGGATGCGAGGCGCCTGGCCCGCGCCGAGCCTCCGGCGGGCGCGGAGGCGTTCCGTCCCGGCGAGACGGTCGCGGTCACGCCGGGCAAGGTGGTGTTCCGCAACCGCCTGATCGAGCTGATCCAGTACGCGCCCGCGACGGAAACGGTGCATGCGGAACCGGTGCTGATCGTGCCGGCCTGGATCATGAAATACTACATCCTCGACCTGTCGCCGCAGAATTCGCTGATCCGGCATCTGGTCGCGGCGGGCCATACCGTCTTCTGCATCTCGTGGCGCAACGTCACGGCCGAGGACCGCGACCTGTCGCTGAACGACTACCGCAGCGACGGCGTGATGGCCGCGCTCGACGCCATCGCCGCCATCGTGCCGGGCCGGCGGGTGCATGCGGCGGGCTACTGCCTCGGCGGCACGCTGCTCGCCATCGCCGCCGCGGCGATGGCCGAGTTCGGCGACGACCGCCTCCGGTCGCTGACGCTGTTCGCGGCGCAGACCGATTTCACCGAGCCGGGCGAGCTCCAGCTCTTCATCGACCACAGCCAGGTCGCCTTCCTGGAGGCGATGATGGCGCGCAAGGGCACGCTGGAAGCCGGGCAGATGGCGGGCGCCTTCCAGCTCCTGCGCTCCAACGACCTGATCTGGTCGCGCATCGTCCACGACTATCTGATGGGCGAGCGCACGCCGATGATCGACCTGATGGCATGGAACAGCGACGCCACGCGCATGACCGCCACTACCGCATTGCCACCAGGACGCCGGCCGACCCGTATCTGAGCGACGGCGAATGGCTGGAGGCCGCCGCGCGGCGCGAGGGCTCGTGGTGGCTGGAATGGTTCGGCTGGCTCGTGCGCCATTCGGACCCCGGACGCGTGCCGCCGCCGGCGACGGGCGCTCCCGACAGGG
>JALHFU010000039.1:0-20034 GCA_022838525.1 Hyphomicrobiales bacterium
CGACCGCGCCGCCATCGGCCAGATGCTCGACACGGCGCAGCAGATCGCCGAGGACAGGTTCCTGCCCATCGCGGCCGAGGTCGACGCCGACGAGCCGCGCTTCGTGAACGGCCGGGTCGAGATGCCGGCCGGCACGGCGCAAGCGCTCGCGGCCTATGCCGAAGCGGGCTTCTTCGCCCTGCCCTTCGACGAGGAGATCGGCGGCCTGCAGGCGCCGTGGTCGGTCAACACCGCCATCGGCGGCATCTTCACCTGCGCCAACACCGCCGTCGCCAACTACGCCTTCCTGACCGTCGCCGCGGCGAACCTGCTCCACGCCTTCGGCTCGGACGAGCTGAAGCGCATCTTCCTGCCGCGCATGCTGGCCGGCGAATGGTTCGGCACCATGTGCCTGTCGGAGCCGCAGGCCGGCTCCTCGCTCGCCGACATCCGCACCACGGCGACGCCGGGCGAGGACGGGCTCTACCGCATCCGCGGCAACAAGATGTGGATCTCGGGCGGCGAGCAGGAGATTTCCGGCAACATCGCCCACATGGTGCTGGCCAAGATTCCGGGCGGGCCGGCCGGCACCAAGGGCATCTCGCTGTTCTTGGTGCCGAAGCGCCGCGTCGGGCCGGACGGCACGGCGGGCGAGACGAACAACATCGCGCTCGCCGGCTTGAACCACAAGATGGGCCAGCGCGGCACCACCAACTGCCTGCTCAATTTCGGCGAGAGCGGCGAGACGCTCGGCTACCTGATCGGCGAGCCGCATCGCGGCATCGAATACATGTTCCACATGATGAACGAGGCGCGCATCGGCGTCGGCCACGCTTCGGTGATGGCGGCGCTCGGCGGCTATCTCTACTCGGCCGATTATGCGAAGACCCGCACGCAGGGCCGGCGCATCGACGGCAAGGACCTGTCCGCGCCGCAGGTGCCGATCGTCGAGCATGCCGACATCCGCCGCATGCTGATGGCGCAGAAGGCGGCGGTGGAGGGCGCGCAGGCGCTGTGCCTCTACTGCGCGACGCTGGTCGATTCACTCGCCACCGCCGAAGACCCGGCCGCGAAGAAACGCGACGCCGCACTCCTCGGCCTGCTCACCCCCGTCGTGAAGTCGTGGCCGTCGGAGCACTGCCTCGAGGCCAACAAATGGGCGATCCAGATCCTCGGCGGCTACGGCTACACCCGCGACTATCCCGTCGAGCGGCTCTACCGCGACAACCGGCTCAACCACATCCACGAAGGCACCTTCGGCATCCAGGGCATGGACCTCCTCGGCCGCAAGGTCGCGGGCGACCGCGGCGAAACGCTCGCCGGCTTCGTCGCCGCGATGCGCGGCACCGTGGCGGACGCGGCCGGCATCGAGGCGGTGGCGGCCGAGGCCGGCCGGCTCGGCGACGCCCTCGACGCGCTCGAGGCGACGACGCGGGTGCTGCTCGGCTGCACGGACCCGGCGCTCCGGCTCGCCAACGCCACGCTCTATCTCGACGCCTTCGGCCATGTCGTCATCGCCTGGATCTGGCTGCGGCAGGCCATGGTCGCGGCGCGGGCGCTCGCCGCCGGCAGGCTGCCGGACGCCGACCGCGCCTTCTACGACGGCAAGCTCGCGGCCAGCCGCTATTTCTCCCGCTACGAGCTGCCGCTGGCGGTGGCGCGGCTGGCGCTCTGCCGCTCGCTCGACGCCACCTGCCTCGACGCGCCGGCCGATATCTTCGGCTGACCCGCCGCCGGCGGCCGCGAGATGGACGGGAGCGGAGACAGGACCGGGAGGGCGCGGCAGCGCGCGCTTCAGGACAGGACGCTCAGGACCCGCGCCCGCATCGTCGACGGCGCGGTCGCGGTGCTGGCGCAGGCGGGCGTCGCCGGGCTGACGCACCGCGCCGTGGCGAAGGCGGCCGGCGTCAGCCTCGCGGCGACGACCTATCATTTCGCCACCAAGGCCGACATCCTCGCCGAGACGTCGCGGGTGCAGCTTGCCGGCTACCTCGACGCCTTCCGCCGCTTCGGCGGCCGGCTAAGGGAGGATGGTGAAGGCATCGGCTCGCTCGACGACCTCGTGCTGCGCGTCGTGCTCAACGCGCTCGGCCGCGAGCGGACGCGCTCGCTCGCCTGGCTGGAGCTTGCCCTTCACGGCGGGCGCAGCCGCGACGGCCGCGCGCTGGCGCAGGCCTGGTACGGCGAGCTCGACGCGATCTGGGCCGACATCGGCGCGCGCCTGCAGGCGGCGCCTTCCCCGCATGAGGCGGGCGCGGCCGTGGACCGCGCCATCGGCCTCACCTTCCTCCTCCAGCCGCTCGCGCCCGGCGAGGCGGCCGCGCGGGACCTCCTGACCGGCGCGACCGACATCGCCCGGCTGGCGGCGGCCGAGGCCATGGCGCCCTCCCCGGCGGACGCGGAAGCCGGCCCCGCCGCGGCCGGCGAGGCGCGCCGGCGCATCGTCGAGGCGGCGATCGGCATCCTGATCGAGGAGGGCGCAGGCGCGATCTCGCACGGCGCGGTCGCGAAGCGCGCCGGCATGGCGCGCAGCGGCCCGAGCTACCACTTCCCCACCATCGGCACGCTGATGCGCACGGCGCAGATGGCGCTGTTCGAGCGGGCCAAGGCGCGCTACCGCGCCGGCTTCGGCACGCTCCCGCCGGCCGAGATCGGCGAGGCGCGCCTGATCGACGTGACCACGGCGATCTATTTCCGCGAGGTGCTGGAGTTCGCGCACGAGAACATCGGCTACCATTCGGTATGGCTGAGCGCGGCGCGCGACGCGGAGCTGCGGCCCGCGGTGCTGGCCTCGCTCCTCGACCAGCACCGCGCCTGGCTGCGCCGGCTCGCGGCCATCCCGGGCGCTGCCCCCTCCCCCGGCACGCCCTCTCCCGCCATGCCTTCCCCGGCGGGGCCGCTGATGCTGCAGGCCGTGTTCGTCGGCAAGCTCATCCGGGCGCTCGCCGCCGGCGCGACCACGGCGGAGCTGTCGCGGGCGCGCGACGATTTCGCCGCCGCCATCGCCGCGGCACTCGGCCGCCCGGGCAACGTATAAACGGTACATTCGTTCAATCCATCCTTGCCATCGCGCGATGCCCGCCCTATCAGTCGAGGGGTGCCGGGCGCTGCGGGCGCCCGCAGGTTCACGGTTGGGAGGCCGGACATGCTCGACATGACATCGCTGTTTTCGCTTCGGGGGCGCGTCGCGCTCGTCACCGGCGGCTCGCGCGGCATCGGCCGCATGATCGCCGAGGGCTTCATCGCCCAGGGCGCGCGGGTCTACATCTCGGCGCGCAAGGCCGAGCAGTGCGAGGCGGCCGCCGCCGAGATGGGCGAGACCTGCATCGCGCTGCCGGCCGACATCTCGACGGTCGCGGGCGCGCGGGCGCTCGCCGCCGAGATCGAGAAGCGCGAGCCCGCGCTCGACATCCTCGTCAACAATGCCGGCGCGGCCTGGGGCGCGGGGTTCGACGCCTTCCCCGAGCAGGGCTGGGACAAGGTGTTCGACGTCAACGTCAAGGCGCCCTTCTTCCTGACGCAGGCGCTGCACGGCGCGCTGAAGCGGGCCGCCCGGCCGGAGCGGCCGGCCAAGGTCGTCAATATCGGCTCCATCGACGGCCTGCGCGTCAACGCCTGGGAGACCTACAGCTACCAGGCGTCGAAGGCGGCGATCCTGCACCTGACGCGCAAGATGGCGGCGCGGCTGATCCGCGACGGCATCGTCGTCAGCGCCATCGCGCCGGGCGCCTTCCCCTCCGAGATGAACCGCGCCGCCCGCGACCGCGCCGACGACTATGTCGCGGTCATCCCGGCCGGGCGCATCGGCCGGCCGCAGGACATGGCGGCCGCGGCCGTCTATCTCGCCAGCGGCGCCGGCGACTACGTGGTCGGCGAGGTGCTGACGGTCGACGGCGGCGTCACCTTCGCCAATCCGGACAGGCTGGTCGAGCCGTGACCGCGGCCTGACGGCGGCCCGCCGCAACCCCGCCGCAACCCCGCCGCGGGGCGGCGCTCACAGGCCGTCCTGCGAGATGATCGAGGAGATGGCGCGCGCCGTCTCGGTGATGACCGGGACGAGCTCCTCGCGCACGCGGGCCTCGTTCCATTCCGGCATGTAGACGGGCATGCTGATGGCCGCGATGGCCCTGCGGTTGGGGCCGATGACCGGCGCGGCCACCACCAGCTCCTGCAGCATGAGCTGCTGGTTGGAGATGACGAAGCCGTCGCGCCTGGCCTGGGCGACGCGGGCGCGCACCTCGGCCTCGTCGGTGCAGGTGAAGGCGGTCAGCGGCCCGGGCAGGCCGCCGGCCAGCATGGTCTCGAGCACGTCGTCGTCGGAGAAGGCGGCGATGACCTGGCCGCCGGAGGTGACGGCGGCGGGCCGCCGCACACCGATCAGCGTGCCGTCGAACGCCATCGCCGAATGCGGCATGCGCGCCTTGTAGACCATGTCGCGGCCGTCGAGCACGCTCAGGTTGACCGTGGTGTTGAGGCTGCGGCTGACCTCGACCATGCGCGGCATGGCGCGCTCCAAGAGCCGGTCGTGGATCAGGTAGGCATAGGCGAAGTCGAGCATCTTCAGGCCGGGGCGGTAGCGGCGCGTCTTGTCGTCGCGATCGAGATAGCCGAGAGCGTGCAGCGTGTAGGCCAGCCGCTGCACCGCGCTCTTCTCGAAGCCGGAGCGCCGCGTCATCTCCGTCAGGCTCAGCCCGTCCTGCGTGCCGCGGAAGAGCTGCAGGAGCTGCAGCCCGCGGTCGAGCGTCGAGACCAGGACCTGCGGCCTGTCGTCCCTCGCGCCGTTTCTCCTCGTCCCGTTGCCCCTTGCGCTGCCGCCCCCTGCCCCGTCGTCGCCTGCCCGTTCGTCGCTTGCCATCTCCGCCGGCCCTTCCCTTCGCGATGCGCATGCCGCCAGAGGGGTTGACAGGCCCCGGCGGCGGAATATTAAATAATGACACTAAGTATCAAATAGTGATTATCATAATCAAAAGACGACTTCAAGCGTCCTTCAGCAAGGGGAAAAGACATGCAGCTTCGCATCCTGAAAAAGGCGATCGTCGCGGCGGGGGCCGCCGCGCTGATGGCCACCACCGCGCTCGCCGGCCCCGCCGACAACAGCCTGATCTGGGCGTCCGACAAGGAGGTCGTGGCGGCGGACACCTATTACGACACCTCGCGCGAGACCGTCGTCATCGCCCAGCACGTCTATGACGGCCTCGTGTTCTGGGACCAGGCCAACGAGGAGTTCCTGCCGCTCCTGGCCAAGAGCTGGAAGCAGGTCGATCCCGTCACCTGGGAGTTCGAGCTGCGCGACGACGTCACCTTCCACGACGGCTCCTCCTTCGGGCCGGAGGACGTGGTCTACACCTTCAACTTCATCACCGACGAGGCCAACGGCGTCCTCAACTACGGCGACATCCGCTGGCTGAAGGGCGCCGAGAAGGTCGGCGACCACACGGTGCGCCTCGTCCTGCACGAATCCTTCCCGGCGATCCTGTCCAATCTGGCGCTGGTGCTGCCCATCGTGCCCGAGGGCCATTTCGACGCCGCGCCCGAGGGCTCGGACGGCAAGAAGCGCTTCGCCACCGTGGCGCCGGTCGGCACCGGGCCCTACAGGGTGACGAGCCTCAAGCCCGGCGACTCCGTCGTCATGGAAGCCAATCCCGACTATTTCGCCGACAGCCCCAAGGGCAAGCCGGCGATCCGGACCATCGCGTTTCGCACCATCTCCGACGGCTCGACGCAGGTCGCCGAGATCATGACCGGCGGCGTCGACTGGATCTGGGGCCTGAACAACGACCAGGCGCAGGCGCTCTCCGCCGCGCCGCACCTCGCCTCGGTCAACGCGCCGACCATGCGCATCAGCTACCTGACCTTCGACCTGAAGGGCACGAGCGGCACCGACGTGTTCACGAGGCGCGAGGTGCGCCAGGCCGTCGGCCACGCCATCGACCGCGAGCGCATCGCGAAGTTCCTGATGGGCGAGAACTCCGACGTGGTCAACGCTGCCTGCCACCCGGTCCAGTTCGGCTGCACCGGCGACGTCACGGTCTACGACCACGACCCCGAGAAGGCGAAGGCGCTTCTGGCCGAAGCCGGCTTCGCCGACGGCTTCAGCGTCGATCTCGTCGGCTATCGCGACCGCGAGGTCACGGAGGCGATCATGGGCGACCTCGCCAAGGTCGGCATCCGCACCAACCTCACCTGGCTGAAATATGCCGCCGCGCGCGACCTGATCGTCGAAGGCAAGGCGGCGGTCGCCAACATGAGCTGGGGCTCGTCGTCGATCCCGGACGTGTCGGCCGTCACCAGCTACTTCTTCGGCGGCGGCCCCGACGACCCGGCCAACGACGAGACCGTGCAGGCCGACATCCGCGAGGGCGACCTGTCGACCGACCCCGACGTGCGCCGCGCCGCCTATGCCCGGGCGCTGCAGCGCATCGCCGACGAGGCCTACTGGATTCCGCTGTTCAGCTACACCAAGAACTACAGCTTCAACGCGCAGCTCGACTTCACGCCGACGGCCGACGAACTGCCGCAGTTCTACGCCGCGCGCTGGAAGTAGGCCGCGCAGGCCGGCGCCGGGAGGGGGCCATCGCATCCCGGCGCCGGCAGCGGCAGCAAGGGCATCCGGCGCGGAAGAATCCGGTTTCCGGATCGCGCCGATGCCGGCACGATGAGACAGTCGCCACCCCGCCCCGACCGGCGCCGGGGACGATCCGCAACGGCCCCCTCGGGCACACGAAGGTGCATAGGGGGCGCATAGGGGCGCATAGGCAGGAACCATGCTTCGCTTCATCCTGAAGCGGCTCGTCATCGCCGCGCTCGTCGCGCTGACCGTGTCGCTCCTGAGCTTCGGCCTGACCTACCTTTCCGGCGATCCGGCGGTGGCGCTGGCCGGCGAGGGCGCGCGCCAGGCCGACATCGAGGTCATCCGCAAGCGCTTCGGCTTCGACCGGCCGATCCCGGTGCAGTACCTGAACTGGGTCGGCCGCGCGCTGACCGGCGATTTCGGCGACAGCTACTATTTCGGCGCGCCGGTCGGCCAGCTCCTCATGGAGCGCTTCCCGCAGACCGCGACGCTCGGCGTCATGGCCATCGCGCTCGCCGTCGCCCTGTCGATCCCGCTCGGCATCGTCGCCGCCGTGTGGCGCAACCGCCTGCCCGACCGGCTGGCGCTGGCGCTCGGCACCGTCGGCCAGGCCACGCCCTCGTTCTGGCTGGCGCTGATGCTGGTGTGGGTGTTCGCGGTGGTGCTGCGCTGGCTGCCGGTGTCGGGCTCGCAGACGTGGCAGCACTTCATCCTGCCGGCCGTGGTGCTCGGCTATTACGCCGTGCCGTCGATGCTGCGGCTCACCCGCGCCGGCATGATCGAGGCGCTGGAATCCGACTATGTCCGCACCGCGCGCGCCAAGGGCCTGTTGCCGTCGCAGGTGCTGTTCGGCCACGCGATCCGCAACTCGATCCTGCCGGTCATCAGCGTCGCGGCGGTGGAGTTCGGCTTCATCCTCGGCGGCTCGGTGGTGGTGGAGAGCGTCTTCAGCATCCGCGGCATCGGCCTCCTCGCCTGGGAGAGCATCGCCCGCAACGACTTCCCCACCATCCAGGCCATCGTCCTCGTCTACGCCATGCTCTACGTCTGGCTGACCTTCCTCGCCGACGTCGTCAACGCCTGGCTCGACCCGCGCATCAGGATGGGCTGACCGCCATGAGCCGACCCTTGACCCAACCCGTGAGCCCGCCCCCCACCCGCGACGGCCCGACGCCGCGCCAGCTCCTCGCCATGCGGGCGCGCGGCCATGCCGGCTTCCTCACCGGTGCGACGATCCTCGCGGTCCTCGCCTTCGTCGCGCTCGCCGCGCCGCTTCTCGCCCCGCACGACCCCTACGCGCAGGACCTTTCCCGCCGGCTGATCCCGCCGGTATGGGCGGAGAACGGCAGCTGGGAGCACGTCTTCGGCACCGACGCGCTCGGCCGCGACTATTTCTCGCGCATCCTCTACGGCGCGCGGGTGTCGCTCACCATCGGCCTGTGCGCGGCCGTCGGCTCCGGCATCATCGGCACGGCGCTCGGCCTGCTCGCCGGCTACTATGGCGGGCGCATCGACAGCTTCGTCACCTTCGTCGTCTCGGTGCGGCTGGCGCTGCCGGTGGTGCTGGTGGCGCTCGCCGTGGTCTCGATCTTCGGCGGCCGGCTGTGGATCGTCGTCGCCATCCTGAGCCTGCTTCTGTGGGACCGCTTCGCCGTGGTGGTGCGCGCGGCGACGCAGCAGCTGCGCTCGCAGGAATTCGTCACCGCCGCCGTCGCCATGGGCGCGGGCGCGCCACGCATCCTCCTCGGCGAGCTCCTGCCCAACCTCGCCGGGCCGCTGCTGGTCGTCGCCTCGCTCGAGGTCGGCCACGCCATCCTGCTCGAATCGGCCTTGTCCTTCCTCGGCCTCGGCGTGCAGCCGCCCACCCCCTCCTGGGGCCTGATGGTGGCCGAGAGCAAGGGCATGATCTTCTTCGACGCGCGGCTGATCGCGCTGCCGGGCGCGGCGATCGCGCTGACCGTGCTCGCCATCAACCTGATGGGCGACGGCCTGCGCGACATCCTCTCGCCGGAGGGCCGGGCATGAGCGCGCAAGCTGCCCCCGCGCCCGCCGGGGCTCCCGTCATCGAAGCGAAGAACCTTTCGGTCACCATCGCCACGCCGCGCGGCGCGGTGGCGGCGGTGCGCGGCATCGATCTCGCCGTCTGCCGCGGCGAGACGCTGGGCATCGTCGGCGAATCCGGCTCCGGCAAGTCGGTGACGTCGCTGGCGCTGATGCGGCTCCTGCCGCGCCACGCCCGCGTCGAGGCCGAGCGCATCACGCTCGGCGACACCGACCTCGCGCGGCTCTCCGAGCGGCAGATGGCCGACATACGCGGCCGGCGGCTCGCCATGATCTTCCAGGAGCCGATGACGGCGCTGAACCCGGTGCTGACCGTCGGCCGCCAGCTGACCGAGACCTTCCGCCGCCACCGCCGCGCCTCGAAGGCCGAGGCGCGCACCCGCGCGCTCGCCCTTCTCGACCGGGTCGGCATTCCGCGCGCGGCCGAGCGGCTCGACGTCTACCCGCACCAGCTTTCCGGCGGGCTGCGCCAGCGCGTCATGATCGCGATGGCGCTGATGTGCGACCCCGACGTCGTCATCGCCGACGAGCCGACCACGGCGCTCGACGTCACCATCCAGGCGCAGATCCTCGACCTGCTCGCCGAGCTCCAGGCCGAGCGCGGGCTCGCCATGATCTTCATCAGCCACGACATCGGCGTCGTCGCCCGCATCGCCCACCGCGTGCAGGTGATGTATGGCGGCCGCACGGTCGAGAGCGGCGCGATGGCCGACGTGCTGTCGCGCCCGGCCCACCGCTACACGCAGGCGCTGCTTTCCGCCGTGCCGCGGCGCGGCATGCGCTGGGGCCGCGACATGCTCGGCGCGGTGACGTGGGACGGCGACGGAGGCGCGGCATGAGCGAACCGCTGATGGAGGTCCGCAACGTCTCGCGCACGTTCCAGCTCGGGCGCGGCCTGTTCTCGCCGCCGCGCCTGCTCCACGCGCTCGACGACGTGTCGTTCGACGTGAGGCACGGCGAGGTGCTGGCTGTGGTCGGCGAATCCGGCAGCGGCAAGAGCACGCTGTCGCGCATCATGCTCGGCCTCGACCGGCCGACCGCGGGCGACGTGCTGATCGACGGCAGGCCGGTCGGCGCCTATCCGCGCCGGGCGCTCGCCCGCATCGTCCAGCCGGTGTTCCAGGACCCCTATTCCTCGCTCAACCCGCGCAAGACCGTGCGGCAGCTGATCGAGATGCCGCTCGTCATCGCCGGCGAGGACGCCGCCGCCGCGCGGCTGCGCAAGGTGAAGGAGCTCCTCGACATATTGCGCATGCCGGCGCGCATGCTCGACGCCTATCCGAGCCAGATGTCGGGCGGCCAGCGCCAGCGCGTCGCCATCGCCCGCGCGCTGATCTCGCGGCCCAGGATCGTCATCTGCGACGAGCCGACCTCGGCGCTCGACGTGTCGGTGCAGGCGCAGGTGCTCAACCTGCTGATGGAGCTGCGGGCGGCCTTCCGGCTCACCTACATCTTCATCTCGCACGACCTCGCCGTGGTCGAATACATCGCCGACCGCGTCGCCGTGCTGCAGGCCGGCCGGCTGGTCGAGCTCGCCGACGTCGCGACGCTGTTTGCCGCGCCCCGGCAGGACTACACGCGCCGCCTGCTCGATTCCGCGCCGGCCATCCCGCGCATCGAGGGCACGGCCGGCCCGCCGGGCGCGCCCGGCGCCTGACCTTCCGACATCCGGACCACGCATCCCTTCCATACGAGGACAGACATGACTTCAGTTCAGCCCCGCGCCGCCGCGAAGCCGCTGCGCATCGACAGCGCGTCGGTGCGGCTGGTGCGCCTGCCGCTGCTCACCCCGTTCACGGTCTCGAACGGCACCGCCTACGAGAAGGTGTTCCCGCTGCTCGTGCTGCGCTCGGGCGGCCTCGAGGGCTATGCAGAGGGCGTCGTCGACCCCGCGCCCGAGTTCCTGGAGGAGACCGTCTCCGGCTCGCTCGCCCTGCTGCGCGAGACGCTGCTGCCGTCGATCGTCGGCCGCAGCTTCGCCAACCCGGAAGAGCTGGAGCAGGTGCTGATCCCCTGGCGCGGCAACCAGATGACCAAGGCGCTGGTCGAGATGGCGTTCTGGGACCTGTGGGCGAAGTCGCTCGGCCTGCCGCTGAAGACGCTGCTCGGCGGCCTGCGCGACGCGGTCGCGGTCGGCGTGTCGCTCGGCATCGAGGACATCGCCGCCACGGTCGGGAAGGCGCGCCACCACCACGCGCTCGGCTACCGCCGCATCAAGATGAAGATCAAGCCCGGCCACGACGTGGCGCTGGTGGCGGCCGTGCGTGAGGCGCTGCCGGACGCCGCGCTCAGCGTCGACGCCAACACCGCCTACACGCTCGCCGACCTCGCGGTGATGCGCCGGCTCGATGCCTTCGACCTCGAATATATCGAGCAGCCGCTCGCCCATGACGACCTCCACGACCACGCCGCGCTGCAGGGCCGCATCCGGACCGCGATCTGCCTCGACGAGAGCATCCGCTCGCCGCGCGACGCGCGGCAGGCGATCCAGATCGACGCCACCCGCGTCGTCAACATCAAGGTCGGGCGGGTCGGCGGCCACCTCGAGGCGCGGCGCATCCACGACATCTGCGCCGCGGCGAGCGTGCCGGTGTGGTGCGGCGGCATGCTCGAATCCGGCCTCGGCCGGGCCCACAACATCCACATGTCGACCATGGCCAACTTCCGCAAGCCGGGCGACACGTCGAGCATCAGCCGCTACTTCGCACACGACATCGTCAACGAGAAGATGGAGGTCGAGAACGGGCTGATGCCCGTGCCGATGAACGGCCCCGGCATCGGCGTCACAATCGACTGGGATTTTCTCGACACGGTGTCGCTGAGCCGCGAAGAGTTCGGGGAATAGCGCGATGACGGCCATCGACCTGCGGGCGGAAGTCCTCGGCTGGCTCGACGCGCGGCGGGACGCCATGCTTGACCTGCTGCGGGCGCTGGTCGACACCGATTCCGGCTCCTACGACAAGGCGGGCGTCGATGCGGTCGGCGAAAGGCTCGAAGCCTTCCTCGCCGGCCACGGCGTCGCCTGCCGCCGCACGCGGCTGGAGGCGGTCGGCGACATCTTCCGTTTCGGCCCCGAAACGTCCGCCGCGTCCGAACGGCCGAACCTGCTGCTGATGGGCCATCGCGACACGGTGTTCGGCAAGGGCGAGGCCGCGCGCCGGCCGTTCCGCGTCGAGGGCGGCCGCGCCTGTGGGCCGGGCGTCGCCGACATGAAGGGCGGGCTGGTCATGAACGCCTTCGTCACGGCCGCCTTCGCCGCGCTCGCGCCCGCGGTGCCCGTGGTGTTCCTGACCACCGGCGACGAGGAGATCGGCTCGGAAGCCTCGCGCCCCTTCATCGAGGCCGAGGCGCGGCGTGCGCGGGCCGTCTTCAACGCCGAGCCCGGTCGCGCCAACGGCAACGTCGTCGGCGGCCGCAAGGGCGGCTTCACCTACCATTTCGACGTCGCCGGCAAGGCCGCGCATGCCGGCGCGAACTTCGCCGAGGGCGCGAGCGCGATCAGCGAGCTCGCGCACAAGATCGCCGCGCTCGACGCGCTGGTGCGGGTGGAGGACGGGGTGACGCTGACCGTCGGCCTCGTTTCCGGTGGCACCTCGGTCAACACGGTCGCGCCCGACGCCCATGGCGAGGTCGACGTGCGCTTCGTCACGCGGGCGCAGCGGGAACAGTTGATCGAGGACATCGAGCGGATATTCTCCACGCCGCACGTCGCGGGCACGCGCACCGCCTTCCTGCGGCAGAGCGAATCGCTGCCGCTTGCGCCCTCGCCGGAGAACGCGGCGCTGACGCGGCGCTATCTCGACGCCGCGCGGGGCCTCGGCGCCGACATCGCGGCCGAGTTCACCGGCGGCTGCGCCGATTCCGGCATCGCATCGTGGGCGGGCGCGCCGACCGTGTGCGCCACCGGCCCGGTCGGCGGCAAGGTGCACACGGCGGACGAATATATCGAGACCGCGACGCTCGCGCTGCGCGCCCGCATCCTCGCCGTAACGATCTGCTCGCTGATTCAGGACGCCGGCTTGTCCGCCGGATCGAGGAAAGCCTTCTCGCCCATGTAGAACAGCCACTCGCCGGCCAGCGTCGGCGTGCCGTCCTCGCGCTCGAGCACCACGTCCTGCTTGGCGACATAGCCGCCCGAGGGGTGCGGCCGCACCTCGTTCATGCGGATGCGGGCGCGGAACGGCGCGCCCACCGGCAGCGGCGCGACGAAGCGCAGCCGGTCGAAGCCGTAGTTGAGCGCGTGGTTGGGGTCGATGCCGGAGAAGCCCGACACGGCCTCGCCGAACAGCCGCGTCAGGTTGGCGACCTGGAGGAAGCCCGGCACGATGGTGCCGCCATAGGGCGCCTCGCGCGCCGCGCGCTCGGGGTCGAGGTGAATCCACTCGCCCTCGCCGTCGCCGGAGACGGCCGCGTAGCGGTTCACCGTCTCCTGGTCGATGACCCGCCAGGACGAGACGCTTTCGCGGCCGATCATCTCGTTCAGGCTGCGCGGACCGCCGGTCCCGCTGTCGGTGTTCGCCATGGCGCGCTCCTCGCTCGTCAGCTCTCGCCCGCCTCGACCACGACCCGCGTCCAGATCGCGGTCAGGCAGTCGGCGAGCCGTTCGGGGTGGTTCGCCCACTGCCGGAGGCTCGGCGTGCGGGCGGTGAAGATGTTGCTCAGCAGCTCGTCGGCCATCGCCGTGAGCGCGCGGGCACGCAGGATCTTCTCGTCGCGCGGCAGGTCGCCCGGCATGTTGGCGGCGACGACCAGCGACCAGCGATGGTTCAGCTGGTCGTGCCACAGGGCGAAGTCCGGCCGGTCGCGCGCCAGCGACGCCTGCCCGGCGAGGAACGCCGCGTTGCGGGCGTAGAGCGCGAGATAGAAGGCGTTGGTGACGCGGATGCGCTCGTCGAGGCTGCGCCCGCGCAGGCGCGGCCGGAGCTGGTACACCGCGGTCCAGAACATGCGGTAGACGGCGACCGCCACCTTCGAGCGGTCGGCGTAGTAGAGGTAGAAGGTGCCGCGCGCCATGTCGGCGCCGGCGCACACGGCCTCGACCGTCAGCCCCTCATAGCCGCGCGTGGCCAGCTCCTGCGCCGCGGCGGCGAGGATGCGCGCCCGCGTGCGCACGCGCTTCGGCCGTCCGCGCATCGCCTCGGCGCGCCGCGCCAGAAGCTCCACGAAGTCGAACGCCGCATCCTCGGGCCGGCTGTCGGCAGCCGCGATTTCCATCCGCCTGATCATGAATCGGATATTGACTCGTTATAAAAATGACGTCAATGTCATTAATGACGATAGCGTCGGAAACAAGAACCGGGAACGATGAGTCAGGGAAGAGCGCCGGTCAGGTTCCAGAACGTGTCGCGCAGCTTCGGCAGCGTGGTCGCGCTCGACGATTTCTGCCTCGACATCGCCGCCGGCGAGTTCGTGACGCTGCTCGGCCCCTCGGGCTCGGGCAAGACGACCGCGCTCAACATCCTCGCCGGCTTCGACCGCGCCTCCTCGGGCGAGGTGTTCATCGGCGAGCGCGCCGTCGGCGCGCTGCCGCCCGAGAAGCGCAATGTCGGCATGGTGTTCCAGAGCTTCGCGCTTTTCCCGCACATGAGCACGTTCGAGAACGTCGCCTTCCCGCTGCGGATGCGGAAGGTCGCCGCCGCCGAGGTCAGGAGCCGCGTCGAGCGCGCGCTGGAGATGGTGCAGCTCGCCGGCTACGGCGAGCGCCGCCCGGCCGCGCTCTCCGGCGGCCAGCGGCAGCGCGTGGCGCTGGCGCGCGCCGTCGTCGCCGAGCCGCCCGTCCTCTTGATGGACGAGAGCCTTTCGGCGCTCGACCTCAAGCTGCGCGAGGACCTGCAGGAGGAAATCCGCCGGCTGCACCGCGAGCTCGGCACCACCGTCGTCTTCGTCACCCACGACCAGGGCGAGGCGCTGACGCTGTCCGACCGCATCGCCCTGATGAACGCGGGCAGGATCTGCCAGCTCGACGCGCCGGGCGCCCTCTACGACCGGCCGGCGAGCCGCTTCGTCGCCGACTTCATCGGCCGCACCAACCTCGTGCCCGTGGACGGCGGCGCGCATGCCGCCGCCCTCGGGCTGGAGAGGGTGGCGGACGGCGTGGTGGCGCTGAGTCTGCGGCCCGAGAAGCTCACCCGCGCGCCCGGCCCCTCCGACCGCGGTTTCGACGCCGTGGTGCAGGACGTCGCCTTCCGCGGCGCGACGCTGGAGCTGCGCCTGCGCGCGGCGAGCGGCCTCGTGCTGCGCCTGTCCGAGCCGCGGGCCGGCGCGCTGCCGCCGCCCGCGCTCGGCGAGACGATCCGCATCGGCTTCGCGCAAGAGGACGCGACGCCGCTCTACGAATAACCGAACCAATGGGAGACCTGCCATGAAGAGCTTGACGAGAAGAAGCCTGCTTGCCGCAGCCATGGCGCTGCCGCTCGCCGCCGGCGTCGCCGCGGCGCAGGATGTGGAGATCACCTATGCCGGCTCCGGCGGCGGGCTGGCGCAGGTGATGGACATGCTGTTCGACAAGCCGTTCGCCGAGGCGACCGGCATCCGCATCAAGGCGCTGGCCACCACCGACCGCATCTCGGCCATGCGCGCGATGATGCAGGCCGGCAACCCGATCTGGGACGTCGCCGAGCTGACGCCGGTCGAATACGCCACCGCCTCCATCGAGGGCTGGCTGGAGCCGATGGACTGGGACGTGATCGACCCGAACGGGCTTCAGCCGCCCGAGGCGCGGCTGGCCGATGCCGGCATCGCCGCCACCTATTCCACGATCCTCGCCCAGCGTACCGACAAGCTGCCCGAGGGCAGGAAGATGACGTCGTGGGCCGATTTCTGGGACGTCGAGACCTTCCCCGGACCGCGCGCGCTGCAGGATTCGGTGATGGAGAACCTCGAATTCGCGCTGCTTGCCGACGGCGTCGAGGCGAAGGACCTCTACACCGTCCTCGCCACCGAGGAAGGCGTCGACCGCGCCTTCGCCAAGCTCGACGAGATCAAGCCGCACGTCGTCTCCTTCTGGTCGGCCGGCGCCCAGCCGGTGCAGATGCTGTCCGACGGCGAGGTCGCCTTCACCACGGCATGGAACGGCCGCATCACCCAGCTGAAGGCGGAAGGCGTGCCGGTCGAGACGGTCTGGAACGGCGGCGCGATCAAGCCGTCCTATGTCGGCATCCTGAAGGGCACCAGGCACAAGAAGGAAGCCGAGCAGTATGTCGCCTTCATGATCGGCGACCCGGTGCGCGGCGCCGAATTCGCCAAGCTCGTCGCCTATCCGAGCATGGTGAAGGGCCTTTACGACCACATCGACCCGGAGGCGGGCCGCGAGATGCCGACCCACCCCGACAACATCGCCGGCCAGTTTGTCGTCGACGCCGTGTTCTGGGCCAGGAACATGGACGCTCTCCAGGAGCGCTGGCAGGAGTGGCTGCTCGACTGAGCCGGCAACAGGCGGCGGCGCCTGCCGCGGGCGCCGCCGCGCACTTTTCCTGAATGCGGGCCCCGGATGAGGGCCCTGAATGCAGGCCCCCGCCATGCGCTTCGCTCACCGCCTCACCCTTCTGCCCGCTATCGTGCTGGCGCTCGCGATGTTCGCGGTGCCGGTGGCGTTCGTGTTCGCCGAGGCCGTGTTCACGCCCGACTTCTCGCTGGCGCATTTCGAGCGCTTCTTCTCGCGCGCGGCCTATCTCTCGGTCTACCGCAACACGCTGTTCGTCTCGGCGGCGGTGGCCACGATCTGCCTCGCCGTCGGCTATCCGATGGCGCTGTTCGTCGTCGGCCAGCCGGCGCGGCGGCGGCCGCTGCTCCTCTTCCTCGTGCTGGTGCCGCTGTGGATGAGCATCCTCGTGCGCACCTATGCCTGGATGGTGGTGCTCGGCCGCGAGGGCATCGTCAACGGCGCGCTGCAATGGCTGGGCTTCACGGACCAGCCGCTGACGCTGATGTTCACCACCGGCGCGGTCTATGTCGCCATGGTGCAGATCCTGCTGCCGATCATGGTCGTCACCTGCTATTCGGCGATGACCGAGATCGATCCCGGGCTGGTGCGCGCCGCGCGCGTGTGCGGCGCCTCGCCCTTCGCCGCCTTCCGCAAGGTGTTCCTGCCGTTGAGCCTCGAAGGCGCCGTCACCGGCTGGTCGGTGATCTTCATCCTGTCGATGGGCTTCTTCATCGTGCCGGCGCTGGTCGGCGGCCGCCGCGACGTGCTGCTCGGCAACATGATCGTCAACCAGGTCGGGCAGGCCAACTGGGGCTTCGCCGCGGCGATGGCCATCGTGCTCCTGGTCTCGACCGTGCTGCTCCTGGCGCTGGTGCGCCTCGTCCTCGGCCGCTTCCTCTATTCGCCGCGGGAGATGTGAGCCATGAAGACGCGCCTCCTCCCCGCCCTCCTCTTCGCGCTCGGCGTGCTGTTCCTGTTCTTCCCGATCCTGATCGTCGCGCCGATGTCGTTCAGCGGCGACCGCTTCCTCGGCTTCCCGCCGAAGAGCTGGGGCCTCGTCTGGTACAGGACCTATTTCTCCGATCCGGTGTGGCTCGCCGCGACGTGGCGCTCGCTGCGGGTCGCGGCGATGGCCGGGCTGATCGCGACGCTCGCCGGCACGGCCGGCGTGGTCGGCCTCGCGAGGCTGTCGAAGCGCTGGCGCGCCGGCGTCACCGGGCTGCTGCTCGCGCCCGCCATCGTGCCCAACGTCATCGTCGCGCTCGGCGTGTTCATGCTCGCGCTGCGCTTCGGCTCGACCGACAGCGAGGCGACGCTGGTCCTCGCCCATGCCGCCATCGGCCTGCCCTTCGTGGTGATGATCGTCGGCGCGGCCTACCGCCAGACCGACCCGATGCTGGAGAAGGCCGCGCGCGTCTTCGGCGCCGGGCCGCTGCGCGCCTTCTGGACCGCGACCGTGCCGCCGCTGGCGCCGGCCATCGTCGCCGCCTTCATCTTCGCCTTCTTCGTCTCGTTCGACGAGCTGGTGATCGCGCTGTTCCTGATGGGCGGCTCCGAGACGCTGCCGGTGCGCATCTGGAACGACCTGCGCTTCGAGATCAACCCGACGATCGCGGCGATCTCCACCTTCTTCGTCGTCGTCACCGCGCTGGCCATGGGGCTGGCGGAGTTCCTGCGCGCCCGCGCAACCAGAAGACAGGGAAACAGTTGATGTTCAGATATGAGAAATCGGACGGGATCGCGGTCCTCACGCTCGACAACCCGCCGGTCAACGTGCTGACGCCGGAGCAGCATGAGCAGCTCTACCACATCCTGAAGGATTTCTACTCCGATCCCGAAGTGCGCGTCGGCATCTGGACCGGCGCGGGCGAGCGCGCCTTCTGCGCCGGCGACGACGTCAAGAGCGAGCGCACCGAGCGCTCGACGGCCGAGATCGTCGACCGCCACCTGACCCCGCGCCGTGCCGGCGACCCGGCCGAATATCCCGGCTGGGAGGGCGAGATCCTGGCGCTCAAGCGCACCAAGCCGATGATCGCCGCCGTCAACGGCCCGTGCATGGGCCAGGGCATGATCTATCTGCTGCTGCTCACCGACCTGCGCATCGCCGTGCCGACCGCGCGCTTCGGGATGCCCGAGATCGCCTACGGCATGCCGGGAGCCGGCGGCGTCACCCGCCTCGGCCGCCAGATCCCGCAGACGGCCGCGCTGTGGCTGGCGCTGACCGGCGAGGCCATCGACGCCGAGGAGGCGCGGCGCTGCTTCCTCGTCAACGAGATCGTCGGGCCGGAGCGGCTGATGGCCCGCGCGAAGGAGATCGCCGGCCGCATCGCGGCGCTGCCGCCGCGCGCCGTGCGCGTCGAGATGGAGACCTTCTACCGCGCGCTCGACCTCGACCGCGACACCGCCATGGCCTTCGCCGGCCACATGTACCAGCTCGTGCGCGCCACCTACGACAGGACGCCGCCGCTCGCCGCCAGGGAGACGAAATGATGACCATTGACCCCGGCATCGCCGAGATGCAGGCGGCGGCCGAGAAGATCGCCGCCATGGATTTCCCGGTCTCGATCGGCGCCTTCGTCGCCGAACGCGCCGCCACGCTCGGCGACGCGCCCGCCGCCATCTGGTTCGAGGACGGCATCACGCTGTCCTACGCCGACCTTCATCGGCGTTCCGACGCGCTGGCTGCCGCGCTGCTGGCCCGCGGCATCCGCAAGGGCGCGCATGTCGCGCTGATGATGCCCAACGTGCCCGAGTTCGTGCTGTCGTGGTTCGCGCTCGCCAAGCTCGGCGCGGTGCTGGTGCCGACCAACACCGCCTATACCAGCACCGAGCTCGACTATCTGCTCAACCAGTCCGACGCGCAGGCGCTCATCACCGACGCCTCGCTGCTGCCGGCGCTGGAAGGCATGTCGAAGCGCCCGGCCGTGCTCGACGACGCGCGCGTCTTCGTGCGCGGCGGCGGCGCGCCTTACGTCTCGCTCGACGCCATGCTGGCCGAGGACCGCGAGTGGACCGCGCCGTGGCCGGTCGTCTCGACCGACCTGATGAGCCTGCAATACACCTCCGGCACCACCGGCTTCCCCAAGGGCTGCATGCTCACCCACGACTACTGGCTGCTGCTCGCGCTGTCGGCCGCGGCCGGCATGGGCGCCGACGCGGTGAAACGGTCTTTGCTGTGGGCGCCGTTCTTCTACATGGACCCGCAGTGGCAGCTCCTGATGACCATGCAGCTCGGCGGCACCGCCTATGTCGCCAGGCGCATGAGCCTCAGCCGCTTCTTCGACTGGGCCCGGGATCTTCAGATCAACTACACCTATTTCCCGGAAGCCGCGCTCAAGACGCTGCCGCCGAGCGACAGGGACAAGGAGATGTCGCTGCGCTACATCAACGCCTTCGGCTGGTCGCCGGCCTCGGTCAGGGAGGCCGAGGAGCGGTTCGGCGTCATCGCCCGCGATTCCTTCGGCATGACCGAGATCGGCGCCGGCATGCTGGTGCCGGTCTCGGCCACCCACAAGCTCGACAAGCGCACCTGCGGCGTCGCCGCGCCGTTCCGCGAGACGCGGGTGATCGGCGAGGACGGGCGCGAATGCGCCCCCGGCGAGGCGGGCGAGCTGCAGATCCGCGGCCGCTCCATCCTTCTCGGCTACTACAAGCGCCCCGACGCCAATGCCGAGAGCTTCGACGGCGACTGGTTCCGCACCGGCGACCTCTTCATCCGCGACGAGGACGGCTATCTCTCCATCGTCGGCCGCATCAAGGACATGGTGCGCCGCTCGAGCGAGAACATCTCGGCCCGCGAGGTCGAGGCCGTGCTGGAGGAGCTGGAGCAGGTCGAGGAGGCGGCCGTGGTGCCGGTGCCCGACCCGCTGCGCAAGGAGGAGGTCAAGGCCTATCTCAAGCTCAAGCCGGGCGTGGCGCGCGAGGATTTCTCGCTCGACGCCCTGTTCGAGCACTGCCGCAAGAACCTCGCCGCCTTCAAGGTGCCGCGCTACGTCGCCTT
>JALHFU010000240.1:0-3966 GCA_022838525.1 Hyphomicrobiales bacterium
GAGCGCGGCGCGGATCTTTCGCAGCGTCTCGCTTTCCGCCGCGATGGCGACCGCGTCGACGGCCAGATCCTTCAGGCAATCGGGATCGATGACGCCTTCGAGCGCCTCGACGGGCAGGCCCTTGCCGAGAAGCGGGGCGAGCGCCGCCCGGGCGCCCGGGGCGACGGCGAGAACGGCGTTGCCGGCGGCGAGCGCCTGGATGGACTGCGCCAAAGCCGCCTCGTCGTCCGGTCCGAGGCACAGGGCGCGACCGCGCGGCGCCAGCAGCAGCGTGTTGGATTCGCCCGTCGGTCCTGGCAGGTCCACGGGGCCGAACTCGACCGCGGCGGCGGCGCCGATCGCGGCAGCCCCCTTGCCGCGCAGATGCTTGCGCAGCACCTCGATGCGGTCGGCGCGGCCGGCCCAGTTGCCGCGCGCGGCATCGGGCATGTGGTCGCGCAGCGCCTGCATCGCGACGACCGGGCCGTCGAGCGGCTGCGCCCCGGGCGCGGCCGCCTTGCGGAAACGGTGGAGGTAGTGCGGCCCGCCGGCCTTGGGACCGGTGCCGGACAGCCCCTCGCCGCCGAAGGGCTGCGAGCCGACCACCGCGCCGATCTGGTTGCGGTTGACGTAGATGTTGCCGGCATGGATGCCGTCGATCACGTGCTGCACCCGCGCGTCGATGCGGGTGTGCTGGCCGAAGGTGAGCCCGTAACCCTTGGCGTTGATGTCGGCGATGATCCTGTCGATGTCGTCGGCCCCGAAGGTCGCGACATGCAGGACGGGGCCGAACATCTCCCGCTGCATGTCGCCGATGCCGGCGACGCGGAAGATGTGCGGCGGCACGAACCTGCCGGAGCCGGGCGGGTCGAGCCGGGCGACCAGACGCCCCTCACCCTCCATGGCCCTGCAGTAGGCGAGCAGGGTCTCGCGCGCCTCGTCGTCGATCACCGGGCCGACATCGGTCGCGATCGACCACGGGTCGCCGAGGCGCAGCGCCTCCATCGCGCCTTTGAGCATCTCCAGCACCTTCTCCTCGACATCCTTCTGGATGTAGAGGATGCGCAGCGCCGAGCAGCGCTGGCCCGCGCTCTGGAAGGCGGACGCGATCACGTCGCGCACCGCCTGCTCGGGCAGCGCGGTCGAATCGACGATCATCGCGTTCAGGCCGCCGGTCTCGGCGATCAGCATCGCGTCGGGCGCGGCGGTCTTCGCAAGCTGGCGCTCGATCAGCCGCGCGACCTCGGTCGAGCCGGTGAAGCAGACGCCGGCAATGCGCGGGTCGGCCGTCAGCGGCGCGCCGACCGACGGGCCGTCGCCGGGCAGGAGTTGGAGCACGTCGGCCGGGACGCCCGCCTCGTGCAGCAGCGCGACGGCGCGCGCGGCGATCAGCGGCGTCTGCTCGGCCGGCTTGGCGAGGACGGCGTTGCCGGTGACGAGCGCGGCCGCGATCTGCCCCGTGAAGATGGCGAGCGGGAAGTTCCACGGCGAGATGCAGGCGATGACGCCGCGCGCCTCGGTGCCGGCCTCGGCGGAGGCGGCCTGCCCGGCATAGTAGCGCAGGAAATCGACGGCCTCGCGCACCTCGGCGACGGCGTCGGCCAGCGTCTTGCCGGCCTCGCGGCCGCACAGCGCGAAGAACTCGACGGCGTTCTCCTCGTAGAGATCGGCCGCCTTGAGCAGCGCGGCCGCCCGCGAGGCGACCGGAGCGGCGGCCCATGCCGGCTGCGCCGTCACGGCCTTGTCCACGGCCTTCTTCACCGCCGCGGCGTCGGCCTCGAAGACCTCGCCGACGACCTCGTCCGGTCGGGCGGGGTTGACGACGGGGCGCCCCTTCTTGCCGGAGCCGGCCTGCCAGCGGTGGGGCGTGGCGAACTTTGCGCGCCGGGTCTCGATCCTGTCGAGGGTGACGGGATCGGTGATGTCCCAGCCGACCGAATTGGCGCGCTGCGCGCCGAAAATGTCGGCCGGACGCGGGATCGCGGGGTTGGCGGCCGGCCCCTGCTTCGCGATCGTCTCGAACGGATCGCGCGCGATCTCCTCCGCGCTCACCGCCTTGTCGACGATCTGATGGACGAAGGACGAGTTGGCGCCGTTCTCGAGCAGGCGGCGCACGAGATAGGCGAGGAGGTCGGAATGGGCGCCGACGGGCGCGTAGATGCGGCAGCGCGTGCCTTCGGCCGCGCGCACGGCCTCGTGCAGCGCCTCGCCCATGCCGTGGAGCCGCTGGAACTCGAACGCCTGGCGGTTCTCGCCGGCGAGCGCCAGGATGGCGGCCACCGTGTGGGCATTGTGGGTGGCGAACTGCGGATAGATGCGGTCGGTCATGCCGAGGAGCTTCTTCGCGCAGGCGATGTAGGAGACGTCCGTGTTCGGCTTGCGCGTGAACACCGGATAGCCGGGCAGGCCCATGACCTGCGCGCGCTTGATCTCGGTATCCCAGTAGGCGCCCTTGACCAGACGCACCATGATCCTGCGGTCGAGCTTCGCCGCCAGCGTGTGCAGCCAGTCGATGACATGGGGCGCACGCGGGCCGTAGGCCTGCACGACCACGCCGAAGCCGTCCCAGCCGGCAAGCTCCGGGTCCGACAGCACGCGCTCGATGACGTCGAGCGACAGATCGAGCCGGTCGGCCTCCTCGGCGTCGGTGAGGGTGATCTGGCTGATGAGCCGGGTCTCGGGGTTCATCGTCGTCTCCCAAAGTTGCTCTGGATTCATCTCTCCAAGGCCTTTGTAGCGCTGGATGGCCACTTTCGAGCTATCGTTCGTGCCAATCTCCTCCAGAATCCTCACCCGCGCCTCTTCGTCGTAGGCGTACTCCACCTTCTTCCCGATGGTGATCTTGTAGAGCGGCGGCATGGCGAAATACACATAGCCCGCTTCGATGAGGGGGCGCATGTACCGGAAGAAGAAGGTGAGCAGGAGCGTACGAATATGCGAGCCGTCGACGTCGGCATCGGCCATGATGATGACCTTGTGGTAGCGTACCTTCTCGATGTCGAAGGTCACGTCGCTCTCATAGTCGGCGTCCTTGCCCATATCGTTGTAGCGCGTCAGTCCCGCCCCGATGGTCGAGATGACCGGCTGCAGCTTGTCGTTGCCGAGCACCCGGTACTCCTGGGCTTTCTCGACATTGAGCATCTTTCCCCACAGCGGCAAGATCGCCTGGAATCTCCGGTCCCGGCCCTGCTTGGCCGAGCCGCCGGCACTGTCTCCCTCGACGATGAAAACCTCGCACTTGGCGGGATCCTTCTCCGAGCAGTCGGCCAACTTGCCTGGAAGACCGCCTCCCTCGCTCTTGCGTCTGATCTGCTCACGCGCTTTTCGCGCAGCCACACGCCCGAGGGCGGCGTTGATGATCTTGGTGAGGATCAACTCGGCTTGGGCAGGAAACTCATCAAAGTAGTTGCCCAGCTTCTCGTAGACGAGAGAGAAGACGACACCGGAGACTGCGCTGTTGCCCAGTTTCATCTTCGTCTGTCCCTCAAACTGCGGCTCAGGGACCTTCACCGAGATGATGGCGGTAAGACCTTCGGAGATATCGCTCTGCTCAAGCTTCTCGTCGTACTTCTTCAAGAGCTTGGGGTTCTTCTGTAGCTGGACGTTGATGACCCTGCTCAGACCGGTCCTAAAGCCCGTGAGGTGGGTTCCCCCCTCGCGGGTATTGATGTTGTTGACGAAGGTGAGGATCTTCTCGTCGTACTTGTCGTTGTACTGCAGCGCGATCTCCACCTTGATGGCGTCCTTCTCCCCCTCGATGGAGATCGGGGGGTCGATGAGGGTGCGCTTGAACTCGTTGAGGTAGCTGACGAAGTGGCTGATGCCCCCCTCGCTCTGGAACCGCTGGCTCTTGACCTCCTCACCCCGGGTATCGGTGATCGTGATGGCCACCCCCTTGTTGAGGAAGGAGAGCTCACGGAAGCGGCTCTGCAACACCTCGTAGCTGAAGGCGTGCTCCTCGAGGATCGAGTAGTCGGGGGAGAAGAC
>JALHFU010000241.1:0-5399 GCA_022838525.1 Hyphomicrobiales bacterium
GGCCGGCACCCGCCATGTGGTGATCGAGTTCGACAGCTACGACACGGCGCTCGAATGCTACCGCTCGCCCGAGTACCAGGCCGCGCTCGCGCTGCGCAAACCCTGCGCCACGGCGCGCCTCGTCATCGTCGAAGGGGTGTGACGCGATGATCCTTTTCCCCGCCATCGACCTCAAGGAAGGCCGCTGCGTGCGCCTGAAGCTCGGCGAGATGGCGAGCGCCACCGTCTACAACGAGGACCCGGCCGCGCAGGCCGGAGCCTTCGAGGAGCAGGGCTTCGAATGGCTGCACGTCGTCGATCTCGACGGCGCCTTCGCCGGCGAGAGCCGCAACGGTGCGGCGGTCGAGGCGATCCTGAAGGCGACGCGGAACCCGGTCCAGCTCGGCGGCGGCATCCGCACCATGGCCCATATCGAGGCCTGGCTGGAGAAGGGGCTGGCGCGCGTCATCCTCGGCACGGTCGCCGTGCGCGATCCGGGGCTGGTCAAGGCCGCCTGCAAGGCGTTTCCGGGCCGGATCGCCGTCGGCATCGACGCCCGTGGCGGCAAGGTCGCGGTCGAGGGCTGGGCCGAAGCCTCGACGCTCGGCGCGGTCGAGCTGGCGCAGAAGTTCGAGGGTGCCGGCGTCGCGGCCATCATCTACACCGACATCGACCGCGACGGCGTGCTCGCCGGCATCAACTGGGACGCCACCATCGATCTGGCCGAGGCGGTGTCCATCCCCGTCATCGCCTCGGGCGGCCTCGCCTCGATGGCCGACATCGTGCGCATGACCATGCCCGACGCGCGCCGCCTCGAAGGCGCGATCTCCGGCCGCGCCCTCTATGACGGCCGCATCGACCCGCAAGAGGCGCTGGCGGTGCTGCGTGCGGCGAGGGAACGCGTCGCGGAAGCGCGCTCATGAAGGTCTCGGTCGTCACCGCGCCTTACGACAGCGGCCACCGCGACGCTGGCTTCGGCCGCGGCCCCGGTGCCTTCCTGGCCGCGGGTCTGGCGGACGAGCTCGCCCGGCACGGCCACGACGTCGCGGTCGAGGACATCGGAGCCGTGGGCGACGGGCAGGGGCGCGAGATCGCGACCGGCTTCGCGGTGTGCGCCGCCGTCGCCGCCAAGGTGTCCGCCGGCATCGACGCCGGCCGCTTTCCGGTCGTGCTGGCGGGAAACTGCCTGACGGCCGCCGGCGCCGTGGCCGGAGAGCGGGCCGATTCCATCGTCTGGTTCGATCAGCACGGCGACCTGAACACGCCGGAGACATCGGCCTACGGCTTTCTCGACGGCATGGCGCTCGCCGTGGTGCTGGGGCTGTGCTGGCGGCCGATGGCGCGGGCGATCCCGGGCTTCCGGCCGGTCGAGCCGCAGAACTGCCTGCTCGCCGACGCGCGCGATCTCGACCCCGACGAGCTGGAGCTGCTGCAGCGGCTGCCGGTGATGCGGGCCTCCTGCGCGGAGGCGCCGGAAAAGGCCGGAAGGCTGGGAGCGGCCGGCATCGCCCGGACGCATCTGCATGTCGATCTCGACGTGCACGATCCCAGTGCCCTGCGCGTGAACCGCTACGCCCGGCCGGGCGGGCCGGACCCCGACCGGCTGCGGCAGGCGGTTTGCGGGGTGGCGGCCTCGGTCCCGGTCGCCGGCCTGACCCTCACCGCCTACGACCCGGCCTTCGATCCCGGGGCGAAAGTTCCGCCGGTCGCCTGCCGGCTGCTGGTCGACGTCCTCGCCGCGCTGGAGAAAAGCCGATGCTGAAAGCCCGCATCATTTCCTGCCTCGACGTCAGGGACGGCTCGCGTCGTCCGCAGCCGCGGAGCGGCGAGGACGCGCAAACAAAAAGGGAGGTCGTCCTTTGACCTTGAAAGCCCGCATCATCCCCTGCCTCGACGTCAAGGACGGCCGCGTCGTCAAGGGCGTCAACTTCGTCGATCTGATCGACGCCGGCGATCCGGTCGAGGCGGCGCGCGCCTATGACGCGGCCGGCGCCGACGAGCTGTGCTTCCTCGACATCACCGCCTCGTCCGACAACCGCGAGACCATCTTCGACGTCGTCGCGCGCACGGCCGAGCAGTGCTTCATGCCGCTGACCGTCGGCGGCGGCGTCCGCCAGGTCGCCGACATCCGCAAGCTGCTTCTGGCCGGCGCCGACAAGGTCTCGATCAACACGGCGGCGGTCAACAATCCCGATTTCGTCACCGAGGCGGCCGACAAGTTCGGCAACCAGTGCATCGTCGTCGCCATCGATGCCAAGAAGGTGTCGGGCCCCGGCGTGGATTCTGCCGAGACGCCGCGCTGGGAGATCTTCACCCATGGCGGCCGCAGCGCGACCGGCATCGACGCGGTCGAGTTCGCCGTCGCCATGGTCGAGCGCGGAGCGGGCGAGATCCTGCTGACCTCGATGGACCGCGACGGCACCAAGGCCGGCTACGACATCGCGCTCACCCGCGCCGTGGCCGATGCGGTGCGCGCGCCGGTGATCGCGTCGGGCGGCGTCGGCACGCTCGATCACCTCGTCGAGGGCATCCGCGACGGGCACGCCACGGCGGTTCTCGCCGCCTCGATCTTCCATTTCGGCACCTACACCATTGCGCAGGCCAAGGCGCACATGGCAAAAGCGGGCATCGCGGTCCGGCTCGACGCCGCGGCCTGAACACGGTGGAGGCGCATTTGGCCGGTTTCACTCTCGAGGAGCTGGAAAGGATCGTCGCCGAGCGCGGCCGCTCCGGCGATTCCGGCTCCTGGACGGCGAAGCTGTTCGAGAAGGGCATCGACAAGGCGGCCCAGAAGCTGGGCGAGGAGGCGGTCGAGGCGGTGATCGCCGCGGTCAAGGGCGACCGCGCCGGGCTGGTGTCGGAAAGCGCCGACCTTCTCTATCACTGGCTGGTGGTGCTGGCGATTTCCGGCGTGCCGCTGGCCGATGTGCTGGCCGAGCTGGAGGCGCGCACCGGGCAATCCGGTCTCGCCGAGAAGGCCTCGCGCAAGGCGCGCTGACGAGCTCAGGGACGATGCCGATGGACCGCGTCTCCTACGAACGATATTCGCCCTACCGCGTCTTCACGGCCGAGCGCTGGGCGCAGTTCCGCGACGACACGCCGCTGACCCTCAAAGAGGACGAGGTGCGGCGGCTGCGCTCGCTCAACGACCCGATCGACCTCGACGAGGTGCGCAAGATCTATCTGTCGCTGTCGCGGCTGCTCTCGGCCCATGTCGAGGCGAGCCAGCTTCTGTTCCGCCAGCGGCAGGTGTTCTTCAACGGCGGCGATACGGTCAAGACGCCGTTCATCATCGGCATCGCCGGCTCGGTGGCGGTGGGCAAGTCCACCGCCGCGCGCGTGCTGAAGGAGCTGCTCCAGCGCTGGCCGTCGAGTCCGCGGGTGGCGCTCGTCACCACCGACGGCTTCCTGTTCCCCAACGCGGTGCTGCGCAGCCAGAACCTGATGGAGCGCAAGGGTTTTCCGGAAAGCTACGACGTCGGCGCGCTGCTGCGTTTCCTCTCGGCGATCAAGTCGGGCGAGCCGCAGGTGCAGGCACCGCTCTACTCGCACATGACCTACGACGTGCTGCCGGACGAGTTCGTGACCATCGACCGGCCGGACATCCTGATCTTCGAGGGCATCAACGTCCTCCAGACCCGCGACCTGCCCAAGGACGGCAAGTTCGTGCCGTTCATCTCCGACTTCTTCGACTTCTCGATCTATATCGACGCCGAGGAAGAGCTGATCCACAAATGGTACATCGACCGCTTCATGCGGCTGCGCGACACGGCGTTCAAGAACCCGGAATCCTTCTTCCACCGCTATTCGCAGCTCTCGGAAGACGCGGCCCGCGCCATCGCCGAGGGGCTGTGGTCGAACATCAACCTCAGGAACCTGCGCGAGAACATCCTGCCCACCCGCCCCCGCGCCGACCTCATCCTGCGCAAGGGCGCCGATCACTTGGTCGAGGAAGTGGCCTGCAGGGCATTCGCTGTCGGAGATCCGGTACAGGATCGCGCGTGCCGACTCGGCTTCCCGGCAGAGGAAGGGCAGGTCTAGCGACTGGTGCGGCCCGACGCGGAAGTAGAGGACATAGTCCCAGAACCGCGGCCAGCCGTAGTGATAGTAGGGAGACCAGTAGCCGTTGCGGGACGGCGGAAGCTCCAGTCCCGCGGCGTCGGCGAGCTCTTCCTCCAGCAACGGCCATGCCTGCGGCATATGGAGCGCGCGCATCTGCGGGCGGACGCTGACCGGCGAGGTGTTGGTGAACAGGTTCGGCACGAAGGCCGAACTCTCGATGACGGCCATGCCGGCTGCGTGAAGGGTCAGGAGCGGGTCGGTCTGCTCGTGGCGGGCAGGCAGTACGCGCGCGCCTTCGGGAAGCCCGGTGAGCAGATTCCGATAGGAGTCGGCGAACCCGTCTATCCGCGCCATATGCAGCGCGCCGTTGATGTATGCGACGACAGCCAGCAGGCTCGCCGCCCCTGCAGCGGCCTGCTTCGCTATCCGGCCGCCTCCAGGCCTCACCTTGACACTGGCCGCAGCCAGGATGATGAGAACGGCAGGATACCGGAAATGCAGCCCCCAGATGCCGAATACGCTTGTCGGCATGGCGAGGATCAGCGCGAGCAGACCTGCGCATACCCACTTCATCCGTGGTTCGATTTCCAGGATGCCGCGTCTCAGCCCTAGCCAGAACACGCATATCAACGAGAGGGTGACGAGCCTCGCCAGCCAGGGATCGAAGAAGTTGGCGCCGGCCCACAGCGCGTCGATCTTCGGCAGGAGCGAGAAGTCGACCACCCCGGCATGTGTGAGTTCCTGCGCGCCTTGCGTAGCCATTGCGAGGACGGCCAGACCGGAAAGCATGGCAACCGCGTCTTTCGTTGTGAGCTGGCGAAGAAAGCATGCGAGCGATCCCCGTTGGCCGGCGGCGAAGCACCCTATCTCCCAGAGCAGGATCAGATAGCCGAAGAGCAGGAACCCCAGCGCGTGGCTGAACGCCAGGAAAACGCCGAAAGGGAGGAAGATGAACGAGCGGCGCCACGAGGGCGAGCACCGTATCCAAAATGCAAAGCCGACGAGCGCAAGGCCTGTCGACACCACGAAGTTGACGAAACCCCACTGCATGTTCTCGTTGAACACTGCGAGGAAGCCCAGCAGCGCGATCCATGAGACACGGCCGTGCAGGGTCTGTGCTATCAGGAGCCCGGCAAACGGCGGCAGGACGAATGCGGCCCCCATCATCACTGCGCCCGCGGCGTACACGCCGGTGAGTTGAGCGAGCCACGGCACGACTATATCCATCGCCAGGTCGGGAATAACCGCGAAGGAGATCGTGTAGTTCTCACGAAGGCTCGCATCAAACCATATCCGCGCCTCGATATGGTTGCGCGCAAGATGGTTCATGTAGTCCCCGGCCAGTCCGAGTGGCCACA
>JALHFU010000241.1:5407-5867 GCA_022838525.1 Hyphomicrobiales bacterium
AGTCCCCGGCCAGTCCGAGTGGCCACAGGGACACGAACAGGCCGACCAACGCCACGAGCAGGACGGCGAGCTGCCATGGTATGACGTGGGCACGGTAGGCTGCGATTTCCGCCTTGCCGTCGCCTCTACGGACGGTCACGTGCATCTTGCACCCTCGCTCCTGGCGGCGGGAAGCACGAATGTGCCGACGGTCGCAAGCATCGCACCGGCCAAAGCGCGCCGATGCAGCAGCACTGCCGCTGCCCGCGCTTGGAGCGGGTTCAGATCGCGGCATTTCGAGACGCCGCACGCTGTCGTGTCGTGCCGAATTGTCGTGATGCTCATCCGGATGGTTTTCCCTCATTCGCCCGGTACGCAGCGCCGACAAGCCTCATCCAGCTTCTCCGGATTTGCAGCCTGTCGCATTGCGCAGCCACGACCGCGATGGCGAAGAACCACGCGTGGGAAACATCGATGACCC
>JALHFU010000242.1:0-3932 GCA_022838525.1 Hyphomicrobiales bacterium
CGCCTTCTCGAGATGCCTGCGCGCATTCCACAGCGCCATGTCGTAGCCGCCGAGCGGCGAGCCGCGATAGCCGGAGATGTAGCCGGCCGTGTTCAGCCCGGCGGCGGCGTCGAGGCCGCGCTGCAGCATCGGCAGCCGCGCCAGCGCCTGCGAGCCGGTGACGAAGATGCGCCCCCGCTGCAGCGTGAACTTGTCGTCGAGCGTCACGTCGGTCAGTTGCATCGGCCGGAACCTCTTTCGATGATCTCGCGCAGCGAAACGCCGGCGGTCTTGCGGTCCCACACGCCTTCGCCGGCGCCGCTTGCGCGCAACTGCGCCTTCCTGATCTTGTTGGTCGGCGAGCGGGGGAGCGCCGGAAGCGTCTCGACGTAGCGCGGCACCATGTGGTGCGGCAGCTCGCGGGCGAGGAAGGCGATGAGGTCGGCGGGGTCGAGCGTCGCGCCCTGCCGCGCCACGACGGCGAGCTTGATGTCGTCGTCGTCCTCGAAGCCGGAGGGCACGCCGACGGCCGCTGCCTCCGCCACCGCCGGATGGGCGGCAGCTGCGGATTCGATGTCGTAGGAGGCGACGTTCTCGGCGCGGCGGCGGATCTTGTCCTTGACCCGGTCGACGAAATGGACGTCGCCCCCGGCGTCGATGCGGCCGGTGTCGCCGGTGTGGAACCAGCCGTTGCGCCACGCCTCCACCGTCGCCTCGGCCATGCCGAGATAGCCCTGGAAAAGAAGCCACGGCCACCGGGCGCGCACCACCATCTCGCCGGCCTCGCCGGCCGGCAGCTCCTCGTCGGTCTCCGGATCGACGACGCGCAGCTCGAACAGGCCGGGATCGACCCGGCCGCAGGAGCCGAACGCCCCCGGCCGCTCCATATCGGGCCAGGTGACGATGCCGATCTCGGTCATGCCCCAGCATTCGAGCCCGCGCACGCCGAAGCGGCGCTCGAAATCGCGGGCGATGCGGCGCGGGAAGGGGGCGGCGAGCACGCGCGTCATGGCGTGGTCGGCATCGTGCGGCGAGGGCGGGACGGCGTGGATCATCTCCAGCATCGGGCCGTGGCCGTAGCCGACGGTGGCGCCGAATTCGCGCACCCTCGATATCCATGTCTCGGGGACGAAGCGGCGGTCGAGCACCATCTTCGCGCCCGCGAGCAGCGTGCCGTAGACGGCCATGAACTTGCCCGCCATGTGGAACACCGGGTGGAAGCAGTAGGAGACGTCGTCCGCGCCGATGCGCGCACAGGCGCGGGTGCGGCTCGCCGTCAGATGGTTCTGGGCATGGGTGAGGAGCACCGGCTTCGCCGGTCCCGTCGTGCCCGAAGTGTAGAGGATCGTGGCAAGGTCGCGGCCGGAGAGCGGCTCGAGCTCGAGGCCCTCGCCGTTGCCGGCGACGAGATCCTGCCACGTCAGCAGCGTCAGCCCGGCAAGGCGGGAATCGGCTTGCGCCTCGCCCAGCGCCACGACGTTGCGCAGGGCCGGGGTCCGGTCGCGCACCTCGGCGAGGACGGGAAGGAAGGCACCGTCGATGACGATGGTGTCCGCGCCGCAGGCGTTGACGGCATGGACGAGCGGCGCGCCGCGATAGGCGGTGTTCAACGAGACCTCGACCGCACCCAGCACGCCGCAGCCGAGCCAGGCGGCGATGGCCTCCAGCCCGTTGGGCAGCATGATCATCACCCGGCCGCCCTTGCGCAGGCCGAGGACGACGAGGCCGGCCGCGACCCGGCGGGCGAGATCGTTCATCTCGCCATAGGTGGCCGACGGCCCGTCCACCACCTGCAGGAAGGTGCGCTCCGGCGCGCGCGCCGCCGCCTCGGCGAGCGCGTGGCGCACGGTCCAGCTGTCCATCTCGTGCCGCATCGGTCCTCTCCCCGGAATGCGCCGCCCCGGCCGGCGCACAGCCGGGGCGGCATGTGGCGTCACGGCTTGACGAAGGCACCGTTCCTGACCACGGCGGTGTGGAGGGCATCGCCGTTCCAGCCGTCGTGATCGTCGGGCGTGTAGCAGGTGAAGCCGGCGGTGAAGGTGCGCATTTCGCACACCGTCTCCAGCGCGTCGCGCAGCGCCTTGCCGTCGACGTCGCCCTCGATCTTCTGCGCCGCGGCGACGATGGCGTGGAAGGCGTTGGCGGCGATGATCTCGCCGAAGCCCTGCGGCGGCGTGCCCGCGTCGGTCAGGATCCTGGCGAACTCGACCAGTTCCGGCGTCGGGTCGCCCCAGTTGGCCAGGAGCGTGATGTGCACGCCCTCGGCGGCCGGGCCTGCGGCGTCGAGGAACGATTTCTGGCCGAGCGCGCCCTGCGCCCAGATCGGGCTCTTGAGGCCGACCTGCGCCGCGGCGCGCACGAAGGCGGCGCCCAGCGCCGGGGCCGAGGCCTGCACCAGAACCACGTCCGGCCCGGCATTGCGCAGGCGCGTCGCCTGCGGCGCAAGGTCGGTCGCCGACAGCGGCGCGGACACGGCGGCGACGAGCTCGAAGCCCTTTTCCGCGGCCATGGCGAGGACGATGTCGTGCATGCTCTTGCCGTAGGCATCCTCCTGATAGAACAGGCCCACCTTCTTCGCCCCGCCGTCGAGCGCACGCTCGACGAGGTTGGTGCCCATCACCGCGTCGGCGGGCAAGGTGCGGAACACCCACGGAAAATAGTCCTTGTCCTTCGCCACGACGGCATCGGTGCCGTTCGGCGCCAGCACCGGCACGGAGGCCGCCGCCGCGATCGGCGCGGCCGCCAGCGTGCCGCTGCCGATGGTCGAGCCGATGACGGCGACGACGCCGTCCTGCTGGGTGAGCTGGCGCATGCCGCGCGCAGCCTCGGTGGGGTTGGTGGCGTCGTCGTAGGTGACGAGCTCGACCTTGCGGCCGTTGACGCCGCCCTCGGCGTTGACGCCGTCGGCCAGCGCCTTGACCGCATCGCGCTCGGGAATGCCGAAGGGGGCGGCAGGGCCGCTGAGGCTCAGCAAAAGGCCGATCTTCAGCGGCTTCACGTCTTCTGCGGCCGCCGGCGCCAGCGCGCCGATGCCGATCATCGCGGCTGCGCCGGCAGCCAGGACCATTCTGCGGGTAAGCGATTTCATGTCAGTCTCCTCCAGTGGATGCACGGTCGCTGCGGCGGCTATTCGGATTCCAGCCAGCGCAGGATTTCTTCCCGGTGCGCGTCGAGCGGCGGCGGGTGGCGGCGCACGCTCTGCGGCGCGGCCGAAAGCTTGAGCGGGTGGGCGACGACGCGGGCCTGCCGGTCGCCGCCGATGTCGACGGAGGTGAGCATGCCGTTCTCGCGAAGCTGCGGATGCGCCAGCGCCTCGGCCAGCGTCTGCACCGGCGCGCACAGGATGTCCTCCTCGACAAGGCGGGCGACGATGTCGGCGGTGGCGACGGCCCTGAAGTCGTCGGCGAGCAGGGCGTGGATTTCCTCGCGGTGCTCGCGCTGGGCCCTGGCGTCGGCCAGATGGGGCGCCGCGCTCGCATCCGCGACGCCCAGCGCCCGGCAGATCGAGCCGAGCGGGTTGTCGCGGAAGAAGCCGAGCACGGTGACGAAACCGTCGCGCGTCTCGAACACGAAGTTGGGCGCGAGCTCGAACCAGTGCGTGGTCCTGCCGTGCAGCATCTGGGTCGAGGCTTCGAGGCTCTGCACCGCCACCGCCGTGTCGAGCAGGTTGATCGATACCTTCTGGCCCTCGCCGGTGCGCTCGCGGTGAAGGAGCGCGAGCAGGATGCCCTGCACAAGCGTCATGCCGGAGGCGAAGTCGATGGCGGGCGGGTTGGTGAAATGCGGGCTGCCGCCGGCCGCGGCCGACTCGCGCGCCATGCCGCTCAGCGACTGGATGATCAGATCCTGCCCGCCCAGCTTCGACAGCGGCCCGGTCTCGCCGAAGCCGGTGGCCCAGGCGTAGATCAGGCGCGGGTTGCGCTTGCGCAGCGTGTCGAAATCGAGGCCGAGCC
>JALHFU010000040.1:0-12688 GCA_022838525.1 Hyphomicrobiales bacterium
GTCGCCCACGATTTCAACAACCTGCTTACCGTCATTCTCACCAGTGCCAGCTTCCTGAAGAACGATCTGGAGCAGGGCGCACCGCTTGAACGCAGCCTGCGTCGATTGCAGTACATCCGCGAGTCCGGCGAACGCGGCGCCACCCTCACCGGCCAGCTGCTTGCCTTCGCCCGCCGCCAGCAGCTGGCACCCACCGCCATCGACCTCAACGACACCCTGGTCAGCCTGCTCAGCCTGCTGAAGAGCACGCTCGGCGGCAGCGTCAGCATCGAGACCGATACCCAGGCGGACATCTGGCATGCGCTCGTCGACCCGACCCAGATCGAGATGATCATTCTCAACCTGGCGATCAACGCCCGCGATGCCATGGGCGACGGTGGCCGGCTGACGCTGGGTACGCGCAACGTGGTGGTCACCGAGCCGGCGCTGCGGGCTGAAGATCCGGCGCCGGGCGAGTACGTGGTGCTCTCGGTCACCGACACCGGTACCGGCATGAGCGAGGAAGTGCTGAGCAAGGCGTTCGAACCTTTCTTCACCACCAAGGAAGTCGGCAAAGGCTCCGGCCTCGGCCTGGCGCAGGAAACTCTGCACGCGGTCGAGCTGGCGCTGGAGCACTTCCCGCGCATCATCGGTGTGCGGGACGGGCGCATCCTGTTCGACAAACCGTCGGCCGAAATCGGCCCGGGCGAGCTGGCTGCGCTGTACGCCAACGAGCAGCTCGAACACACGCCGGCATCGGCACCAGCGCCGCGCGTGCAGCTGAACATTCCACGATGCTGAACCCCGCGCTCGTTCGCCATGACCCTGCCGCCACCTCCCGCCTGCTGCTGACGCTGCTGGCCGTGGCGCTGCTCTGGCCGGGCCTGCGGTTGAGCGAGCTGGACATTGGCGTGCTGTTCGACGGCAGCAACGCCGACACCATGGGCAGCTTCGTTTCGGCCTTCTGGCCGCCGGAGCATGGCGGAGACTTCCTTGCCCTGCTCTGGCAGGCGACGCTGGAAACCCTGGCCATCGCCACCGCCGGCATGGTGGCACCGTCCCTGATCATCATTCTACTCATTGCCCGCTTTCTCAAACATTATCAGCATATGTCCGGGGTCCGGCATGCCCTCGGCGTGCTGCGGGCGGTGAGTGCCGGGATGATTGCCGCCGTAACCTGGTTTATCCTGGTGGAAGCTCTGGGTGGCAGAGGATCGGCCGTCCTGCCGCTGCCGGAGATGCCGACGATGGCGAAGCCGCCCAGTTCGTCGGAGTAGGAATAGGGCCCCGCATGCCAGCGCCCGAGATCGTCCGCCGGCTGTGCTGCGGCGGCGGCGGAAAGGCTTGCGCATGCGAACAGGACAGGCAGCACCCTTGCCATGCCGTCCTCCCATGGTTTTCCATTCTACACGCAAGGCCGGCGAGGGTGAAGGCGCGGGCGGCCGCCCGCCTTCCGCGGCGCCGCATCGGGCGTCCCGCTTGCCGCCTTCGCTGTGGGTCGGGAGATGGCGCGGTCCCCACCGCACCTTGTATCACGCGGAGAGCTGCTGCCGGGCGACGGAATGGCTCGCCGGAGGGCTGTCGAGCCTTTTCAGGACAACCGCCCGGGCACGATCCGATTCCTCGATCCGGACCTGTTTTCCGGCTCGCGGGACAGACGGTCCGCCGCTCGTCGTTCGCCGTACCTCAGAATTACGTTTACGTAAAAGTCATATTGTCATAGAGTTCGTGGGATGCGACATCAGTCCCTGCATTCTCGGGCACATGGGCGGTTTCGCGTCGCTTGCCGATGCGCTAAGAGCGCATTGAGCTTGAGTGCCGACGGGCTGACGCGGAGGATTTTTCGATGAGCGACACTGAACGCGAGAGCATGGAGTTCGACGTGGTGATCGTGGGGGCGGGGCCGGCCGGTCTTGCCGCGGCGATCCGCCTCAAGCAGCTGAACCCCGAGCTTTCCGTCGTCGTGCTCGAGAAGGGGGCCGAGGTCGGCGCGCATATCCTGTCCGGCGCGGTGGTCGATCCGATCGGCATCGACCGGCTGCTGCCCGGCTGGCGCGACGAGGCCGACCATCCGTTCAGGACGGCGGTGACGGCCGATCATTTCCTCATCCTCGGGCCGGCAGGCTCGATCCGGCTGCCCAACTTCCTGATGCCGCCGCTGATGAACAATCACGGCAACTACATCGTCTCGCTCGGCAATGTCTGCCGCTGGCTCGCCGGCCATGCCGAGGCGCTGGGCGTCGAGATCTATCCCGGCTTCGCCGCCACGGAAGTGCTCTACAACGACGAGGGCGCGGTGATCGGCGTCGCCACCGGCGACATGGGCATCGAGCGCGACGGCAGCCGCGGGCCGAACTACGCGCCCGGCATGGAGCTGCTCGGCAAGTACGTGCTGATCGGCGAGGGCGTGCGCGGCTCACTCGCCAAGCAGCTCATCGAGAAGTTCGGCCTGTCGGACGGCCGCGAGCCGCAGAAATTCGGCATCGGCCTCAAGGAGCTGTGGCAGGTCAAGCCGGAGAACCACAAGCCCGGCCTGGTTCAGCATTCCTTCGGCTGGCCGCTCGGCTCGGCGACGGGCGGCGGCTCGTTCCTCTATCATCTCGAGGACAACCAGGTCGCGGTCGGCTTCGTCGTCCACCTGAACTACAAGAACCCGTACCTGTCGCCCTTCGAGGAGTTCCAGCGCTTCAAGACCCATCCGGCCGTCGCCGGCACCTTCGACGGCGCCAAGCGCATCTCCTACGGCGCGCGCGCCATCACCGAGGGCGGCTACCAGTCGGTGCCGAAGCTGACCTTCCCCGGCGGCGCGCTCATCGGCTGCTCGGCCGGCTTCGTCAACGTGCCGCGCATCAAGGGCTCGCACAACGCCGTGCTGTCCGGCATGCTCGCGGCCGAGCACGTAGCCGAGGCGGTCGCGGCCGGCCGCGCCCATGACGAGATCGCCGGCTACGAGGCGACGTGGCGCGAGGGCGACATCGGCAAGGATCTGAGGAAGGTCCGCAACGTCAAGCCGCTGTGGACCCGGTTCGGTCTGTGGCTCGGCGTCGGCCTCGGCGGCCTCGACATGTGGCTGAACACGCTGCTCGGCGTCTCGCCCTTCGGCACCATGAAGCACGGCAAGACCGACGCCGCCTCGCTGGAGCCGGCGGCGAAGCACAGGAAGATCGAGTATCCCAGGCCCGACGGCGTGCTGACCTTCGACCGGCTGTCCTCTGTGTTCCTGTCCAACACCAACCACGAGGAGGATCAACCGATCCACCTCCAGGTCAAGGACATGGAGCTGCAGAAGCGCTCCGAGCACGACGTCTATGCCGGGCCGTCCTCGCGCTACTGCCCGGCCGGCGTCTACGAATGGGTCGACGCCGACGGCAACGCCGCCGCCGACAGGATGGGCATCGACGTGCGCTTCGTCATCAACGCGCAGAACTGCGTCCACTGCAAGACCTGCGACATCAAGGACCCCAACCAGAACATCAACTGGGTGCCGCCGCAGGGCGGCGAGGGACCGGTCTATCCGAATATGTGAGGAAGTAGTGAGTAGGGAATAGTGAGTAGAGAATAGAGAATAGTGTTGCCGCCGAAACGCAGGCGCCAATCCTATTCACTACTCACTACTCACTACTCACTACTCACTACTCACTACTCACTACTCACTACTTGCTTCTCCGCCGGCTTCTCCCGCAACGGCAGTGTGAACTCCATCAGCACCGGCAGATGGTCGGAGCCGACGTGCTCCAGCGTCCGCGGCGTCGCCGGCACGATCTCGCCCTTGACCATCAGATTGTCGATCGGCAGGCCGATCCACGGCAGCAGCCGTTCGGGCAGGCGGCGGTCGAGCCATGTCGGGCCGACGCCGCGCAGGATGCGCGCGTCGGCGGCAATGGCCAGCCGCCGCGCCGACTGGCTCCACGGCGCGGCGTTGAGGTCGCCGGCGACGATGGCCGTCCCGCCCACCGCGGCGAGTAGCGGCTCCAGCCGCGGAAGCTGCCACGGCTGCTCGAACGGCCAAGGCCAGCCCATATGCACGGCGGCCACCTCGATCTCACGCCCGCCGAGATCGATGCGGGCATGGGCGAAGGCGCCGCGGTCGGCGCAGGCGGGCTCCGTCCCGGCTGCGAAGGGCCGTCGCGACAGGATCGCCGCCGCGCCGATGAAGGTCGGCGGCCGGCAGATCAGCCGATAGGGATAGGCGGCCTCCAGCAGCGCGAGCTTCCCGACCCAGGGCGGCGACACCTCCGTCAGCGTCATGATGTCGGGCCGCACCCGGCCGATCAGCGACAGCACCGCCTCAGGCGTCGGATTGTCGTAGCGCAGGTTGAGATGCATCAGCCTGTAGACCGGCCCGGAGCCGGCCCCGGCGGCCGCCTCCTGTCCCGCGGAGGCGCTGCCGGGGGCGGCCTGCCACTCGACCGTCTGCGCCACCGAGGCGACGCCGAGCACGACGGCGAACAGCGCCTCGATGCGGAAGCGCAGGATCAGAAGGAGGGGCGCGGCAAGGAGCAGCAGCGCCGCCAGATGCAGCCGCAGATGCGAGAACGAGTCGAAGGCCGGATGCAGCCAGCCGAGATAGCCGAGCGCCAGCGCCGCGCCGATACCCGCGACGGCGGCGAACGCCATCAGGCGAAGTGCGATCCATGTCCGGCCTCTTCCCATGGCGGGCGAGCCTGACGAGGAATGAGGCGGGTTCAAGGCCGGGCTTTTCTACTGGAACGCGGTTTCCAGGAAGCTGCGCAGCTTGCGCGAATGCAGCCGCTCCGGCGGCATCTCGGCGAGCTTCTCCAGCGCGCGGATGCCGATGGTCAGGTGCTGCGCCACCTGCCGCTTGTAGAAGTCGCTCGCCATGCCGGGCAGCTTCAGCTCGCCGTGCAGCGGCTTGTCGGACACGCACAGCAGCGTGCCGTAGGGCACGCGGAAGCGGAAGCCGTTGGCGGCGATTGTGGCCGATTCCATGTCGAGCGCGATCGCCCGCGACTGCGACAGCCGCTGCACCGGCCCGCGCTGTTCGCGCAGCTCCCAGTTGCGGTTGTCGATGGTGGCCACGGTGCCCGTGCGCATGATGCGCTTCAAGTCGTAGCCGGCAAGGCCCGTCACCTCGGCCACGGCCTCCTGCAGCGCCACCTGCACCTCCGCCAGCGCCGGGATCGGCACCCACACCGGCAGGTCGTCGTCGAGCACATGGTCCTCGCGCACATAGGCGTGGGCGAGCACGTAGTCGCCCAGCGCCTGCGTGTTGCGCAGGCCCGCGCAATGGCCGAGCATCAGCCAGGCATGCGGGCGCAACACCGCGATGTGGTCGGTGATGGTCTTGGCGTTGGAGGGGCCGACGCCGATATTGACCATGGTGATGCCGCCATGCCCCGGCCGGGTCAGGTGGTAGGCAGGCATCTGCGGCATGCGCGGCGGCACCGCCCCGCTCGACGGCTCGTCCGCGCCGGCGGGCGTGACGAGGTTGCCCGGTTCCACGAAGGCGTCGTATCCGCCTCCGCCCGCCGCCATCAGCCCGCGCGCATGGGCGCAGAACTCGTCGATGTAGAACTGGTAATTGGTGAACAGCACGAAGTTCTGGAAATGATGCGGGCTGGTCGCGGTGTAGTGCGACAGCCGGTGCAGCGAATAGTCGATGCGCTGCGCCGTGAACGGGGCGAGCGGCATCGCCTCGCCCGGAATCGGCTCGTAGGTGCCGTTGACGATATGGTCGTCGGTGCCGTTGAGGTCCGGGACGTCGAACAGGTCGCGCAGCGGCCGCCGGATGCGCTCCGCCGCCGCGGCATCGACATAGGTGTCCTCGAGGAAGGCGAAATGCAGCGGGATCGGCGTCTCGGACTCGCCGACCGTCACCGGCACGCCATGGTTGCGGATGACGAGCCGCAGCTGCTCGCGCAGGTAGTTCTCGAACAGGTCCGGCCGCGTGACGGTGGTGGCGTAGTGTCCGGGCTCGGGCATGTGGCCATAGGCCAGCCGCGAGTCAATCTGCGCGAAGGAGGTCGTGGACACGCCGATTTCGGGGTAGAAGGCGCGATAGCGCTGCTGCCGGTCGACGCCGTCGGCGAGCGCGGCGAAGGAGGCGCGCAGGAAGGCCGTGTTGCGCTCGTAGAGCGCCTTCAGCGCCTCGACGGCCTCGCCCGCATCGGTGAAGCTCTGGCGGGCGTAGGGCTCCGGGGTGGAGACGGTTTCGATGGCGCCGTGGCGGATTCGCTTTTCCATGACCCATCATAATGAGTTGCGGCCGATGTTTCGAGGGGAGACGCCTCCTGTCCCCGAAACGATGATGCCGCAGACCCTGCCTCAGCCGCGTTGCAGGCTGACGACGAGGACGAGGCCCGCGCCGCTCGAAAGCTTGCGGCTGTCCTCGATGAAGGCGTCGGAGCCGGCCTGCACCGTCTGCATCGCCACGAGCGGCGCGAACAGCGCGGCGATGAGAAGCGCGAAGCGCGGCAGCGTGGCGGCGAGACCGGGGCGGGTTGCGATGCGGCGGGTCATGGCTCGGGCCTTTCTTCAGCGACGGTAGCCGGTGGCGCAGCCGGCGGCGGTATCGCAGAACTGGTAGACGACGCCCTGGGGACGGCCGGTGCGGCTCTTCTCGGCCACGAGGATCGACAGGCCCATGCCGAAGAGCGTGACGAGCAGGCACACGATGGTGAAGCGGCGGGCGAGCATCGGGGCGGTCTCCTTCGATTTATGGCGAAAGGATGCCCGAACGTGGCTGAACCGTGGCTGAGACGGCCGTTCATGTGCCGTTCAATCACCTTAATGGAAGCTTAAGCGGGTTTCATTGGCGCGCCGCGGCGGCCTGTGCTTTCTTCTCCCGCAGCAACGGAGACAAGCATGACGACGCAGACCGCCCCCATCGAGCTCTACTACTGGCCGACCCCCAACGGCTGGAAGATCACCATCATGCTGGAGGAACTGGGCGTCCCCTACGCGGTGAAATACGTCAACATCGGCAAGGGCGAGCAGTTCGAGCCGGCGTTCCTGAAGATTTCGCCCAACAACCGCATGCCCGCCATCGTCGATCCGGAGGGGCCGGACGGTGCGCCGATCTCGGTGTTCGAGTCGGGCGCGATCCTGCAATATCTCGGCCGCAAGTTCGGCCGCTTCTATCCGTCGGACGAGCGCGCCCGCGTCGAGGTCGACCAGTGGCTGTTCTGGCAGGTCGGCGGGCTCGGGCCCATGGCCGGCCAGGCGCACCACTTCCGGCAGTACGCGCCGGAGACCGTGCCCTACGCCATCGAGCGCTACACCAACGAGGTCAACCGGCTCTACGGGGTGATGAACAAGCGGCTCGCCGACCGCGACTATCTGGCCGGCGACTATTCCATCGCCGACATGGCCTGCATCGGCTGGGTCAAGCCCTACCGGAACCAGGGGCAGGATCTCGACGACTTCCCGAACCTCAAGCGCTGGTTCGAGACGCTCTCGGCGCGCCCGGCGGTGGAGAAGGGCTGCGCCGTCGGCAACGAGTACCGGAAGAACCTCGCCGACGACAAGGAGGCGCAGAAGGTGCTGTTCGGCCAGAAGGCGCGCGGCTGAGCGTCCGGCCGCGTCTCGCTTGCCAGGGAGAAAGGGGAGGAGGCGCCACCGGCTGCCGCGAGAGCCTGCTGCGACCGGGCAGATGAACCCCGCCCCGCAGAGACAGGGCCAAAATCGAAGGATGGGCGGCAGTGGCTTCGTCCGGCCGTCCGCCGCCTTGACGGCATCCTATTGCCGGGTCAGCGTTTCCGTCTTGCACAAGACCATGGCGACGCAGCCGGACAGCTTCATCGAGTTTCCGTTGACCGTGGCGCTGCCGGAATAGGTCTTGCCCTCGTCAAGCTTGTTCACTTTGCCCTTGTAGGAGTTGCCGGACCCCGACATGCAGCCGATCGACTGGCCTTTGTATTCACCCGTCATGACCGTGCCGCAATACTGATTGCCACCGGTCGCTGCGTAGCGGATCACGGTGCCGTTGCTGCGCTTCCATGACCCCTCGATCGGCTGCGCAGCGAATGCCGGACCGGCCAGAATGAGCGACGCGGCCGCCGCCGCAAGCATGTTGCGCTTCATGGTGTTTCCTCCCGTTCGATTGACGCTGTCGGTTGACGGCGGCGCGCTTCCTCGGCTGACGCGAACGTAAGCGTAATCCAGAGCCGCCGCAAACGGAAGTGGGGCGTGGTTAGCGAAGCCTTTCCGGCGTCGATGGCAATTTTCGGCAATGTTTCATCGAATCCCTTGGAATCCGCGCTCTTGCATCGTTAATGAATTCCGAGGTTTACCTCTTGTTTTAATTTTGTTTTCGTCAAATTAAGCAAGCCATTTAACGACGGATTCAAGGCTCCCCGGCATTCTCGGAACCACAGGACGGCAACGACCGGACAGGCCGCAAGACGGCTCTCGGGACTGAAACAGGGGATGTGAAAGATGGCTCGTTTCGACATGCACGACGCCGGCATCGGCGCCACCACCCAGGCGGAAATCCTGTTCGAGCTGGGCATGATGTATGCGACCGGCCGCGACTGCGAGGTCGATCTGGTCGCGGCCCACAAATGGTTCAACATCGCCGCCATCAAGGGGTCGGCGCGGGCCGCGGAGCTGAGGGCGGAGCTGTCGGCGTCGATGACCAAGCCCGACATCGCGAAGGCCCTGCGCGAGGCGCGCGAGTGGATGACGGTTCACTGAGCCGGGTAGAGAGTTACACAGGGAAGGCGAGACGGCGCAAACCGCCGCGACTTCACAGGGGCGAAAGGGCCGCGACCGGCGGGAACAGCCGGCGCGGCCTTTCCATTCGGGGCATCCGGCCTCAGCTCACGCCGATATAGCGGCCCGGCCGGTGGTTGAGCGCCAGCACCAGATTGATGGCGACGGCGCCGAGAAGCGAAAGCGCCACCCTGTCCGCCGGCACGACGAACAGGCCCGCGAGCAGGATCGCCGCGTCGATGGCGAGCTGCACGTAGCCGGCGCGCAGGCCGAACCGCTCCTGCAGGAACAGCGCCAGGATGTTGACGCCGCCGAGGCTGGCACGGTGCCGGAACAGGATCAGCAGGCCGACGCCGATGATGGTGCCGCCGGCCAGCGCCGCGTAGAGCGGGCTGAGATGCGCAATCCCGATCCACCGGCCGGTCTGGGTGGTGAAGAACGCCACGAGCGCCACGGCGCTGAACGTCCTGAGCGTGAATTTCCAGCCCATCTGCATCAGCGACAGGATGTAGAACGGCAGGTTCAGCACGAAGAACACCCAGCCGAACGGCAGCTCCGTCGCATACTGGACGAGAAGCGCAAGCCCGGCCGTGCTGCCGGTCAGCAGCGTCGCATGGGCATAGATCGTCAGGCCGAGCGCGACCAGCGCCGTGCCGATGACGATCGCCAGCACGTCCTCGTAGAAGCGGTGGGGATGGGGCGTCAGGGTCTCTGGCTGCATCGCGATGAGGGGGCCGGTCCGGTTGCTGCTGCATTGCAGCATGTGCGCGGATTCCGGCCCCGACGCAACAGGATTCCCGATGCTGCGCTACTCGCGGAAGCGCACCAGAACGGTGCCGTCCGTCACCTGCGCCCCTTCCGGCACGATCTCCTCGATCACCCCGTCATGCGGGGCGGCGATGGTGTGCTCCATCTTCATCGCCTCGAGCACGAGCAGCGGCTGGCCCTTGGTCACGCTGTCGCCGGCCGCGGCGCGGCTCAGCTTGACCAGCCCCGGCATCGGCGCGCGCAGCGCGTCGCCTCCGGCCGCTGCCGCTTCCGCATCCGCGAACGGGTCGTGGACGGCGAAGGTGTGGCTCGCGGCACCCGCGAACACGGTGACGTGCCCCGGCCAGCGCGCCGCGGCGGCGCGGCCGCCCGTCAGCGGCAGCACGGTCGTGGCGGCGTCGGTCTCGACGCGGACGTTGCCGTTCGCCGCCACGGTGAGGCGCGCGGCGATGTCCCGCCCGTCATGGATGAGCGCGATCTTCTTCGCCGGCGGGTGGAAATGGGCGTAGCCGGCGAGCGCGCTCCACGGGTCGGCCGCCTTCGGGTCGATTGCCGGCTCGGCCGCGGCGAGCGCGGCGGCGGCGACATCGCGCGGCGACGGCGCGGGCAGGGCGGTCAGCTCCTCCTGCCGCCGGCCGATCATGCCGGTATCGACATTGCCGGCCGCGAAGTCGGGGTCGGCCGCGAGCGCGGCGAGGAACGCTGTGTTGACCACGGAACCGGCGATCTCGGTGCGCACGAGCGCGTCCGACAGCGCCGCCAGCGCCGCTGCGCGCGTCGGCGCATGCGTCACCAGCTTGGCGATCATCGGGTCGTAGAAGGGCGAGATCGCATCGCCCTCGCGCACGCCGGTCTCGATGCGGATCGACGCATCCGCCACCGTCGTCTCGGGGAAGCGCAGATGGTGCAGCGTGCCGATGGCGGGGAGAAAGCCCTTCGCGGCGTCCTCGGCATAGAGCCTCGCCTCGAAGGCATGGCCGGAAAGCGCGATTTCCCCCTGCGTCATCGGCAGCCTTTCGCCGGCCGCGACGCGGAGCTGCCACTCGACCAGATCGACCCCGGTCACCATCTCGGTCACCGGGTGCTCGACCTGCAGCCGCGTGTTCATCTCCATGAACCAGAAGCGGTCCGGCCGCAGCCCTTCCGAGGCATCGACGATGAACTCGATGGTGCCGGCGCCGGAATAGTCGATGGCCTTCGCCGCCTTGACGGCTGCCTCCGTCATCGCCGCGCGCATCTCCTCCGTCATGCCCGGGGCCGGCGCTTCCTCGATCACCTTCTGGTGGCGGCGCTGCGCAGAGCAGTCGCGCTCGAAGAGGTGGACGGCGTTGCCGTGCGTGTCGCCGAACACCTGCACCTCGATGTGGCGCGGCTTCTCGACATATTTTTCCACCAGCACGCGGTCGTCGCCGAAGGCGGCCTTGGCCTCGCGGCGCGCGGCGGCCAGCGCCTCGGCGAAATCGTCGGGGTGGTCGACCTTGCGCATGCCCTTGCCGCCGCCGCCGGCCCGCGCCTTGATGAGCACGGGATAGCCGATCTCGCGCGCCTTGGTGGCGAGGATGACGATCTCCTGCGCCTCGCCGTGATAGCCGGGCACGACCGGCACGCCGGCCTTCTCCATCAGCCGCTTGGCCGCGTCCTTGAGGCCCATCGCCCGGATCGCCCTGGCCGAGGGGCCGATGAAGACGAGGCCGGCCGCCTCTGTCCGCTCGACGAAATCGGGGTTCTCCGACAGGAAGCCGTAGCCGGGATGGATCGCCTGCGCGCCGGTGGCCTTCGCGGCGGCGATGATCCTGTCGGCCACGAGATAGCTCTCGCCGACCGGCGAGGGGCCGATATGCACGGCCTCGTCGGCCATGGCGACGTGGAGCGCGCCGGCATCCGCATCCGAATGGACGGCGACTGTCGCTACGCCGAGCCGGCGCGCGGTGCGGATGACGCGGACGGCGATCTCGCCGCGATTGGCGATCAGGATCTTGTCGAACATCGGCTTCTCCTCAGAGCTGGCACGCGTGCCGCTAGACGCTGGCTGCGAACTTCGCCAGCAGCGCGTTGAACTTCTGCGGCTGCTGCAGGAAGGGCGCGTGCGCCGCACCCTCCAGCCGCACCACGCCGTCCGGCCACAGCGACGACCACGAAAGGCCGTCGAAATAGTCGGCCCGGATGAAGACGTCGTCGACGCCGTTGACCACCGCGAGCGGAACCGTCGTCGTGGCGACGATCTCGCGCTCGTCCAGCGCCTGGCCCTGCACGACGGAGCCGAACATGGTCTCGCGGGCGCGCCCGTCCGCGCGTCGGCACATGGCGAGGAGATGCGGATCGACCACCCCGTTCACGGCCGAGGTGTGGGTGGTGTAGGCGAGGACGTCGTCCTCGGTGAAATCGCGCTTGCCGGTGAGGTTTTCCGCCGCGGGATCGATGTTGAAGCCGGCCAGCAGCGATTCCATCTCCGCCTTCACCGGCGGCGTGCCGCTGATCATGACGCCGCGGGCCGGGAAGCCGCGGCCGATCAGCTCCAGCGCGATGTGGCCGCCGAGCGACCAGCCGAACACGAGCGGCCGGTCGAGCCCCAGAGCCGCCGCCACCTCCTCGACCATCCCGGCATAGCCGCCGAAGGTGTAGCTGCGCGCTGGGTCGGCCGCGTCCTCTGAGGCGCCGTGGCCGGGCAGGTCGATGGCGACGACGCGCCAGTTCGCCAGTTCCGGTGCCGTCAGCTGGCCGGCAAAGACCTCCTTGCTGCTCGAATTGCCGTGGATCAGCAGGATCGCCGGGCCGTCGGCCCGCGACTGCGCATAGGCGATCTTTCCATGGCTGGTTTCGATCGCGCCGGTATCGGTCATGATTTTGCTCCCCTTGTGGTAATGGTCGGAAACCGGCGATGCGGCGGGCCCGGCACCGGTGATTCCGGGTGTGGGCGGCCTGCATCGACCATGAGACTGAACGGACGAAGCGGGTTTGGACGATGGGATACGGCTTTCGCGCGCTGGCTGTCACGGCGGCCCTGATCGGGGCTCCGGCCGCCGCCCATGCCGACTGGAAGCCGGTCGAGCGCGTCGAGACCTATCGCGTCTCGGGCCGCACCGGCATCGACCTCTACCGCTCGATCGGCGAGAACGGGCCGAATGTCGGCGTCGGCCGCGCCATCGCCTACACGGATTTCAAGCTCCTGTGGTCGCGCGATTACCGCCCGCAACCGGACGGCTCCTGCAAGCTCGTCACGGCGCGGCCGAGCCTGACCATCACCTACCGCCTGCCCAAGGCCTCCGGC
>JALHFU010000040.1:12760-34293 GCA_022838525.1 Hyphomicrobiales bacterium
GGAGTGCAAGAAGGTGCGCGAGGCGCTGCAAAGCCGCCTCGGCCCGCTGTCGCAGGAGCAGCGGCGCAAGAGCCGCGACTTCGACCGCGAGGAGATGCGCGACGGCGGCAACGTCCACCGCCTGATCCTGGCGCTCGTCAACGGCGGCTGAGCGGGAAGAAAAGAGCGGTCGTTGATCGGCGAGATTCCGAACCCGCAGGGTTCGCAAGGGCGACGGCCCGCCGCCGGTCGTCCGGCGCCCCCTCCGGAGCGAAGCGGCCGCAGGCCGCGGCAGCGTGAGGAGAAAAGATAACTGGCGCACCCGACACGATTCGAACGTGTGACCTTTGCCTTCGGAGGGCAACGCTCTATCCAGCTGAGCTACGGGTGCTTCCATCTCGTGCCTAACGCATTCGCCCCTATGCGGTCAACGGGTCGTGCGCCCTGTCCCTTACATCCTGAACACGCCGAACTTCGTGTCGGGGACCGGCGCGTTGAGCGCGGCCGACAGCGACAGCGCCAGCACCTCGCGCGTCCGCGCCGGGTCGATGATGCCGTCGTCCCACAGCCGCGCCGACGAATAGAGCGGGTGGCCCTCGCGCTCGTACTTCTCCAGCGTCGGCCGGCGGAACTCGGCTTCCTCCTCCGCGCTCCAGGCGCCGCCCTTGCGCTCGATGCCCTCGCGCTTGACCAGCGCCAGCACGGTCGCGGCCTGCTCGCCGCCCATCACCGAGATGCGGGCGTTCGGCCACATCCACAGGAAGCGCGGCGAGTAGGCGCGGCCGCACATGCCGTAGTTGCCGGCCCCGAACGAGCCGCCGATGATGACGGTGAGCTTCGGCACCTGCGCGGTGGCCACCGCCGTCACCAGCTTGGCGCCGTCCTTGGCGATGCCGCCGGCCTCGTATTTGCGGCCGACCATGAAGCCGGTGATGTTCTGCAGGAAGATCAGCGGGATCTTGCGCTGGCAGCACAGCTCGATGAAATGCGCGCCCTTGACCGCGCTTTCCGAGAACAGGACGCCGTTGTTGCCGAGGATGCCGACCGGCATGCCGTGCAGATGCGCGAAGCCGGTGACGAGCGTGGGACCGTAGTTCTGCTTGAACTCGTCGAACTCGGAGCCATCGACCAGCCGGGCGATCACCTCGCGCACGTCGTAGGGCTGGCGCAGGTCTGTCGGCACCACGCCGTAGATCTCATCCGGCGCGTAAAGCGGCTGAATCGGTTTGCGCAGGGCAAGTCCGATCCGCTTGTTCCGATTCAGGTTTTTCACGATGCGGCGCACGATGGCGATCGCGTGGGCGTCGTCCATGGCGTAGTGGTCGGCGACGCCCGATTCGCGCGTGTGCAGGTCGGCGCCGCCGAGCTCCTCGGCCGTCACCTCCTCGCCGGTCGCCGCCTTCACCAGAGGCGGTCCGCCGAGAAAGATGGTGGCCTGCTTGCGGACCATGATCGTCTCGTCCGACATCGCCGGCACATAGGCGCCGCCCGCCGTGCACGAGCCCATGACGCAGGCGATCTGCGGGATGCCGGCCGCGCTCATGTTGGCCTGGTTGAAGAAGATGCGGCCGAAATGCTCGCGGTCCGGGAACACCTCGTCCTGGTTGGGTAGGTTGGCGCCGCCGGAATCGACGAGATAGATGCAGGGCAGGTTGTTCTGCGCCGCGATCTCCTGCGCCCTCAAGTGCTTCTTGACGGTCAGGGGATAGTAGGTGCCGCCCTTCACCGTCGCGTCGTTGACGACGATGACGCACTCCGTGCCCTCGACGCGGCCGATGCCGGTGATGATGCCGGCGGACGCGATGTCGCCGCCATACATGTCCCAGGCCGCGAACTGGCCGATCTCGAGAAACGGCGCGCCGGTGTCGAGAAGCTGCGCCAGCCGCTCGCGCGGCAGGAGCTTGCCGCGCGAGACATGGCGCTCGCGCGCTTCCTCCGACCCGCCGCGCTCGACGGTCGTGGCCTTGTCGGCGATGTCGGCGACGAGCGCGCGCATGCGCTCGGCATTGGCCTTGAACGTTTCGGATGCGGGGGAGAGCTGGGACTGGATGACGGGCATTGACGAGCCTATGATGATATCATATTTTGGTATCAATTATACTGTCGCGCAGGACGTGCGGCCGACACGGCTCCGCAGATCGTAGCTCGCGGAGCTGAGATGGAGGTCGACATGAATGCCAGACATCGCAAGACCCTCAAAGCCATTTTCACCGATCCCGTCAGGGGTTCGATCAAATGACGTGACGTCGAAGCCTTGTTGCTGGCGCTTGGCGCGGAGATGTCCGAAGGAAGTGGTTCGCGAGTGAGGTTCACCATTGCCGGCCAGACCCTGTTTCTCCACCGCCCGCACCCGTCTCCCGATACGAAACGCTGGGCAATCAGGGGCATCCGCGAGTTTCTGACGAATGCTGGGATAGGATCATCATGAGGTCTTACAAGGGATATACCGGATCGATCGAGTTCGACGACGAGGATATGGTGTTTCACGGGCGCGTCCTCGGGCTTCGCGACATCGTGACGTTCGAGGCCGAAAGCGCGGAAGAACTGGTCAAGGCGTTCCACGACAGCGTCGACGACTATCTCGCCTTTTGCAAGGAGCGCGGCCTGGAGCCGCAGAAGCCCTATTCCGGCAAGCTGGCGTTGCGCACGACGCCTGAAATCCATGCCTTGCTGAGCAAGGCGGCGGCGAGCGACGGCAAGTCGGTCAACCAGTGGATTTCCGACACGCTCGCCGAGGTCGCGCGCAAGAGAGTCGACGAAGCCACGACCAAGGTCACGGTGGCGTCGCACTAGGCCCCCTCCGCCATCATCTCGCGGCCGATCAGCCAGCGGCGGATTTCGCTGGTGCCGGCGCCGATCTCGTAGAGCTTGGCGTCGCGCAGCAGGCGGCCGGTCGGATAGTCGTTGATGTAGCCGTTGCCGCCGAGGATCTGGATGGCGTCGAGCGCAACCAGGGTCGCCTTCTCCGCCGCGTAGAGGATGCAGCCGGCCGCGTCCTTGCGCGTCGTCTCCCTGCGGTTGCAGGCGGCCGCGACGGCGTAGACGTAGGCGCGGCAGGCGTTCATGGTCGTGTACATGTCGGCGAGCTTGCCCTGGACGAGCTGGAACGAGCCGATCGGCTGGCCGAACTGCCGGCGCTCGTGGCTGTAGGGCACGGCGACGTCCATCGCCGCCGCCATGATGCCCAGCGGTCCGCCGGAGAGCACGACGCGCTCGTAATCGAGGCCGGACATCAGCACCTCGACGCCGCGCCCTTCCTCGCCCAGCACGTTCTCGAACGGCACCTCGACGTCCTCGAACACCAGCTCGCCGGTGTTGGAGCCGCGCATGCCGAGCTTGTCGAGCTTCTGCGCCACGGAGAAGCCCGCCATCTCGCGCTCGATCAGGAAGGCCGTCATGCCGCGCGAATGGCGCTCCGGGTCGGTCTTGGCGTAGACCACGAGCGTGCCGGCGTCGGGGCCGTTGGTGATCCACATCTTGGAGCCGTTGAGCACGTAGCGGTCGTTCCTCTTCTCCGCGCGCAGGCGCATCGAGACCACGTCCGACCCCGCCCCGGGCTCCGACATGGCGAGCGCGCCGACCGTGGTGCCGGCGCACAGGCCGGGCAGGTACTTTTCCTTCTGCTCCGGCGTGCCCCAGCGGCTGATCTGGTTGACGCAGAGATTGGAATGGGCGCCGTAGGAGAGGCCGACCGATGCCGAGGCCCGCGAGATTTCCTCCATGGCCACGACATGGGCGAGATAGCCCATGCCGGTGCCGCCATAGTCCGGGTCGGCCGTCATGCCGAGCAGGCCGAGCGCGCCCATCTCCTCCCACAGATGGGCGGGAAAGTCGTTGTCGCGGTCGATGTCGGCGGCGATGGGGGCGATGCGGTCCTGCGCGAAGCGGCGCACGGTGTCGCGCAGCGCGTCTATCTCCTCACCAAGCCCGAAGCTCATTGCGTGATCGTACATGGACATCCTCCCTGTCTTTGCGCGCGCCTACGAGGCGCATCGTCAATTCGTGATAGGTATCGGCCAGCTCGCTGACGGAAAGACGCTCGTCGGGACGGAACCAGACGATGACGCCGGTGGTCATCTGGATGATCGCCATCGCCGTCAGCGGCACGTCGTCCACGGCGAAGCTGCCGGCATCGGCACCCTCGCGCAGGATGCGGCGCAGCTCCTTCTCGTAGGCGGTGCGCAGGCGCAGGACCGCGCTCAGCCTGTCGTGGGAGAGCGAACGCAGCTCCATGTTGTTGACATGGGTCGAATGCCGCCGCCCGACATGGAAGGCGATGTGGTTGCGCACGAAGGCGGCGAGCTGGAGCGCCGGCTCCGGCGTCGCCGGGCGCGCGTCCTCCCAGCTCCGGAGCAACGCCTCCATGTGCTCGGTCATCAGCGAGAACAGCAGCTCTTCCTTGGTCGGGAAGTAGCGGTAGAGGGCGGCCGCCTGCACGCCGACCTCGGCCGCGAGCTGGCGCATCGACACCGCCTCGTAGCCGTAGCGGGCGATGAGATCGACCGCCGCCTCGCGGATCGCGATTTGCGTCTTCTCTCCGTCCGAGCCTGCGGTGCGCGCCATGTTTCCTCCCTTGCCGAAAATAATAAAACGAACGTTCAATTAATTCAAGGGGCGAGACGCGAAACGCAATCATGCTCGCGGACGGCTCGGGAAGCCAGAGAAGCCGGAGTCCATTCATCAGGGGGAAAGGGCTGTGCCGCCCGTCTCTTCTGCTGATTCTCTCGCCCGTGCGAATGGCTGACCTTTACTGAAGCAATGTGCCGTTCTTTTCGGCAGCGACTGCCCTCATCGTGTGCTGCAAAGGTGGCGTGCTTTCGAGTTGGGCTGAATACTGACACATTTCTGCAACGGTGCCGTCGCATTTCTTTTCCTCCGTCGGCCAGCGCTTTGAATTCCGTTGCTAAAACCGCGGCGGTGAATCACTGTCGAATCAAGAGGGCGAGGCGGTTCCCGCAAAAGGCCGCCCGTCATTCCGGGGATTACGAAGCTCTATTCGTTCGAGGGGTCCATGAAGCTTATCCGCACTGCCGCCTTCCTTGCGGCCGCCACCATCCTGTCCTCCACCGCCTATGCCGCCGACGAGGTCTACACGCAGGAAGAAATTTCGTCGAAGTTCGACGTTGCCTTCGGCGCCACCGTCACTACCCGCTACATCTCGCGTGGTGTCGACAACTCCGACGGTCCGGCCTTCCAGGCCTATATCGAGCCGTCCTACGGCATCTTCTACGCCGGCATCTGGACCTCGACGGTCGATCTGGCCCCGGGCGATCCCAACAATTGGGAATTCGACTTCTATGTCGGCGTCCGGCCGGAGTTCGGCAATCTCGCCCTCGATTTCGGCTATGTCCGCTACGTCTACGACGACAGCGGCGATTGCTGCGGCGAGTTCTACGGCAAGGCGACCTACACCTTCACCGAGCAGTTCTCCGCCGGCGGCGAACTCTATTTCGATCCCGAGGGCGACACCGTCTACGGCGTCGCCAACGCGGCGGTCGTGCTGCCTTACGACGTGACGCTCTCGGCCGCCGTCGGCACCTGGCTCGACGACAGCAGCGACGACGTCGACTGGAACATCGGCCTGTCCTACACCATCAACGACATCTTCACGATCGACGGCCGCTACCACGACTCCGACAACGACGCCAATCACGGCCGGTTCGTCCTGAGCCTCTCGGTCGACACCTCGTGGTCGGCCCTGCGCCGCAACTGAGCGGATACGCATCCCCGGTTTGACGAAAGGCCCGGCGGCTCCCCGCCGGGCCTTTGCCGTTTTGCGGTCGCTCCGACGGTCTGCTAGAGCGTCTCCGCCCGCAGCCGGAGGAAAGACCCATGAGCGACCAGCCGAGGCGCGCCGACATCACGCTCGCCGACTGGCGGCTCCATCCCAACAGCCGCTACAGCTTTCAGCGCGTGTCCGAATTCGTGCCGGTGGCGATCATGGCCTGGCCCGCCGGGCCGGAAGAGCCGTCGCCCGGACCCGGCTTGCTCGCGGACATGGCGCTCGCAGACCGCGATGGCGGCGAAATCGGCGCGCTCGCCCACATGCGGCGCTCCCATACCGACCATGTCGTGGTGATGCGCGATGGCGCGGTGGTCGCCGAGTGGCTGGCCGAAACCGCCGATCCCGACCGGCCGCATGTCGTGTTCTCGATCTCCAAATCCGTCACCGGCCTTCTCGCCGGCATCGCGGCGGGCGAGGGCAGGCTGGACCCGGACGCGCCGGTCTCGGCCTATGTGCCCTCGATGACCGGCTCGACCTACGGCGCCGCCCGCGTGCGCGACCTGCTCGACATGACGGTCGATCTCGACTTCGACGAGGAATATCTCGACGCTGGCGGCGCGTTCGACCGCTACCGCCGCGCCATGCTGTGGAACCCGGAGCGCCCCGATTCCGTGCCGGAGACGATGGAGGGGTTCCTGGCGACGCTCGGCGGCAGGGGCGAAGGTCACGGCCGCCGCTTCTACTACGCCTCGCCCAACACCGACCTGCTCGGCCTCGTGGTCGAGCGCGCGGCGGGCCGGCGCTACCATCGCTATCTCGCCGAGAGGCTGTGGCGGCCGATGGGCGCACGGGGTGCCGCCTATGTCACCGTCGACCGCGTCGGCACGGCGCGGGCGGCGGGCGGCGTGTGCATGACCACCCGCGACCTCGCCCGCCTCGGCCAGCTCGTCCTCGACGGCGGCCGCAACCGCGACGGCGTTCAGGTGGTGCCGCAAGGCTGGATCGAGGACATGCGTTCCAACGGCGACCGGCAGGCATGGGTGGAGGGCAATTTCGCCGACATGTTCGCCAATGGTCGCTACCGCTCCTGCTGGTACGATGTCGGCGACGGCCGCGGCAGCATCGCCGCGGTGGGCATCCACGGCCAGTGGCTGTGGGTCGATCCGGCAAGCTGCGTGGTCATCGCCAAGACCGCCGCGCGGCCCGATCCGAGCGACGACGCCGCCACCGCGCTCGAGATCCTCATGCTCGGCCAGATCGCATCGTCGTGCGGCACGCCGTAGGCTGCCGCCTGCGACCCTCGCCCGGAAGCGGCGAAACGCTCCATCCTCTTGTTTCCGCGTGTTTCAAGACGGATAACCGCTTCACACCCTTGCCGGAATTGCTCTAATGCAATCCGCCATCACAACGAGAGCCTGCCAGACCATGACCGCGCGTCCAGCCCTCACGCCCCTTGCCGCCTCGCTGCCGGCGACCGTTCCCTTCGTCGGCCCGGAGGCGCTGGAGCGCACGCGCGGCAAGGCGTTCCGCGCCCGCATCGGCGCCAACGAGAACGGCTTCGGCCCGTCGCCGAAGGCGGTCGCCGCGATGCAGGCCGCGGCCGCCGAGGTGTGGAAGTACGGCGACCCCGAGAACCACGAGCTGAAGCAGGCGCTGGCCGCCGAGCTCGGCGTCTCGGCCGGCAACGTCGCCGTCGGCGGCGGCATCGACGGCCTGCTCGGCCTGATCGTGCGCCTCTACATCGAGCCGGGCCAGCCGGTCGTCACCTCGCTCGGCGGCTACCCGACCTTCAACTATCACGTCGCCGGCTTCGGCGGCCGTCTCGTCACCGTCCCCTATCGTCAGGACCGCGAGGATCTCGACGGCCTGCTGGCCGCCGTGCGCCGCGAGAATGCGCCGCTCCTCTACGTCGCCAACCCCGACAACCCGATGGGCACGTGGTGGGAGGCGAGCGAGATCACGCGCCTGATCGAGGAACTGCCCGAGACCACGCTGCTCGTCCTCGACGAGGCCTATGGCGAGACCGCGCCGGCCTCGGCCATTCCGCCGCTCGACGTGTCGCGGCCGAACGTGCTGCGCATGCGCACCTTCTCCAAGGCGCACGGCCTTGCCGGCATGCGCTGCGGCTATGCCGTCGGCGAGGAGGAGGCGATCCGCGCCTTCGACAAGGTGCGCAACCATTTCGGCATGTCGCGCCTCGCTCATGTCGCTGCGCTGGCCGCGCTCGCCGACAGGGAGCACCTTGCGCGCGTCGTCGCCGACGTTGCCACCAGCCGCGACCGCATCGCCGCCGTCGCCGCCGCGAACGGGCTCGCCACGGTGCCGTCCGCCACCAATTTCGTCGCCGTCGATTGCGGCCGTGACGGCGCCTTCGCGCTGGCCGTCCTGCAGGGGCTGATCGAGCGCGACGTTTTCGTGCGCAAGCCGGCGGCGCCGGTCCTCGACCGCTGCATCCGCGTCAGTGTCGGGCCGGCGGCCGAGATGGACCTGTTCGAGGAGATGCTGCCGCAGGCGCTGGCCGCCGCGCGGGCGGGTGCCTGAGGGCAGGTGCTCCCGGCTTCCCGAAAAGGGCGACGGAAGGCACAGCCGCTGAGATAATCCTGCAACACTGGCTAACGATGCTGTCGCACACAATGGCAAAGCCGGAGGAAGAAAGCATGCGGGAGGCGATGGCGCATTATGACGACACGGCGGTGGATATGCTGTCGGCCCGCGACCTTGCCGCCGCCGTCCCCGACCCGATCGTCGTCTTCGACAGCAGGGGCACGGTGCGCTACGCCAACGAGGCCGCCGTCGCCGCGTTCGGCCGCATTCCGCAGGGCACGGTGCTCGCCCACCGCTTCCGCACGCCCGACATGCAGCGGCTCGTCAACACCCTGCTGAGGGAAGGGCGGGCCGGCGCCATCGACTATGCCGAGCGGGTGCCGATCGAGCGGGCGTTCCGCATCTCGGCCATGCCGGTCGGCGCGGGCCTCGGCCTGTTCATGGTGCACTTCAAGGACCAGAGCGAGACCCGCCGCATCGACCGCATGCGCGCCGACTTCATCGCCAATGCCAGCCACGAGCTGCGAACGCCGCTCGCTTCCATTTCCGGCTTCATCGAGACCCTGCGCGGCCCGGCCCGCAACGACGAGAAGGCCCGCGACAGCTTCCTCCAGATCATGCAGACCCAGACGGCGCGCATGGCGCGCCTGATCGACGACCTCCTGACCCTGTCGCGCATCGAGATGAAGCCGCATCTGCCGTCGCGGGAGAACATCGACCTCGGGGAGACGGTGGCCGGCGTCATCGATTCGCTCCGCCATCTTGCCGCCGAATACGGCGTCGTCGTCGCCTTCGAGCGGCCGCCGCAGCCCGTCCTCGTCTCCGGCAACCGCGACGAGCTGATCCAGGTGTTCGTCAACCTGCTCGAGAACGCCTGCAAGTACGGCCAGTCGGGCGGCCGCGTCGACGTCTCCGTCGCGCCTGCCGAAGGCGGGCCGGCGCCGGAGATCGCCGTCACCTTCCGCGACTACGGCCCCGGCATCGCCGAGGAGCATATCCCGCGAATCACCGAGCGTTTCTACCGCATCGATGCCGAGAAGAGCCGGGTGAAGAACGGCACCGGCCTCGGCCTCGCCATCGTCAAGCACATCCTCACCCGCCACGAGGGCAGGCTTGTCGTGCGCTCGAAGCCGGGCGAGGGCGCCTCCTTCGTCGTCTACCTGCCCGCCGCGTAGGGATGGCGCGTTGCCGCAGTTTCTTTTTCCTGTCATGCAAGTGACCTATGTTATCCTGATCGAAACTGCTTCGGGCCTCCTTCACCCATGAACTCCCGGCACATCGTTCGCGCCTATGACGAGGAACTGGCGGCACTCGGAAACCGCATCGCGGCGATGGGCGGCCATGCCGAGCGCATGGTGGACGAGTCCGTGGCCGCCCTCATCAACGGCGACACGGCGCTCGCCCGCAAGGTCATCGCCGACGACGCCGTTCTCGACGAGGGCGAGCGCTGGATCGACGACTACGCCATCCTGCTGATCGCGCGGCGCCAGCCCATGGCCGACGACCTGCGCGAGATCGTCGGCGCGATCCGCATCTCCTCCGACCTCGAGCGCGTCGGCGATCTCGGCAAGAACATCGCCAAGCGCGTGGTCTCGATTGCCGAGACGCGCCAGCCGGTGCAGCTCTTCCGCGGCCTCGAGGCGCTGGCGACGCTGACGCTGACGCAGCTGAAGCAGGTGCTCGACATCTATGCGTCGCGCACGGTCAGCGCGATCTCCTTCATGCGCGAGCGCGACGGCGAGATCGACGCCATGTATACGTCGCTGTTCCGCGAGCTCCTCACCTATATGATGGAGGACCCGCGCAACATCTCGCCCTGCACCCATCTCCTGTTCTGCGCCAAGAACATCGAGCGCATCGGCGACCACGCCACCAACATCGCCGAGACCGTCTACCACATGGTCACCGGCGAGCAGCTTCCCCTCGAACGTCCGAAGGACGACAAGACCCACCGCGTGACCCTGCCTGCCCAGTGACCGGGGAAGTGGCGCGGAGGCACCATCCGGAAATGGGTGGCGGTTTCCGGCGTGAGCCTGCGCTTGGGAACAGGCGCATGGGTGCGGGGTGACACCTGACGACATTTCTCCGGCGGGAGATGAATTCGGATCGACCCGCGCCACCGCCGTCATCCCGGCCAAGGCCGCGTAGCGGCCGCCGAGCCGGGACCCATTGGTCGCAACATCGTCGAGCACGGCCCGGTCCTTGCGCTTTCGCATGTCAGCGCCGCTGCGTAAACCCGCCACCCGGCCGCGCCGCTCAATGGGTCCCGGCTCTCGCTCCGCTCGGCCGGGATGACGCGGTGGGGATGCCGCACTTCTCCGGGGACCCGGAAAACGCCTCGATTTTCAGAATCGGTGACGCTGCAAGCGCGAGCTGTCGGCTGCAACCGGTCCCGTTTCGTATGTCCCCGTGCCCCGAGCCCGACGGTTCCACCCGAATGACGGGCCAGGCGGCCCGCCGCGGTCAGCGGAGGCGGCGGCGTTCCGAGGCCGGCTGATAGGCGAGCTTCGAGTGGTAGCCGCAGTAGGGACCGTTCTCGCCGGCCTCGTTGCCGCAGAAGCTGAAGTCCTCGGCCAGCGGGTCGCCGTTCGGCCACTTGCAGGTGCGCTCGGTCAACTGGATCAGGCTCAGCCGGCGCGAGATCGGCACCACCACGTCCTCGGCCGGGCGCAGCACCTGCCGCGCCACCGGCTCGGCGTCGAACTGCACGGCGAGCGCGGTCGCGCCGACGCTCGTGGTCACGCTGCGCGTCGGACGGCTCGCGGACTTCGCCGTGGCGCCGGAGGACGCCTTCTTGGCGCGCGGCTGCGCCGCCGATGCGCGGCCGCGCCCCGACAGCTTCAGGCGATGCACCTTGCCGATCACAGCATTGCGGCTGACGCCGCCGAGCTGGTTGGCGATCTGGCTTGCGCTCAACCCTTCGGCCCACAGTTTCTTGAGCAGCTCAACGCGTTCGTCGGTCCAGTTCATGAGCACGGGCTCCTGCCAGTCGCGTGCGCCGAATCCGAATCCATTCTCGTCCGGCTGTTGCCGGCACGACACCACATATACAGGGGTGATTGGTTCCGCCGCACGAAATCTAGATATTTCTTGGTCGCAAGGTACATTATGGGCTGACTCGGTGACAAGAGTCGGCCGCCCGCTCGGAATCGGATTTTTCGGTTTTCCCCAACTTGGGCGTGCGGATGCGGGCTATCTGCCGGTCGCGCCTCGTGCGGCGCGGGCGTAGGATGACGTTTCATTTGACACAAATGGCTGGAAAGTCGATATAGGTTGGCCTCCGCCGCCCTTTGGGCGGCTTTTTTGATTGTTCGTGACGAGCCACGATCGGAGAGGCATGTAATGAGCGGTTCGGCGCTTTACGAGACCTTTGCCCGTGCGCCCCTGGCGTTCGAGCGGGGAGAGGGAAGCTGGCTGGTGACGGAGACCGGCGAGCGATATCTCGACTTCGCGGCCGGCATCGCCGTCAACTCGCTCGGCCACTGCCACCCGCATCTCGTCGCCGCGCTCACCGAGCAGGCCAACAGGCTGTGGCACGTCTCCAACCTCTACCAGATCCCCGGCCAGTCGCGGCTTGCCGAGCGTCTGGCCGAGGCGAGCTTCGCCGACCGCGTCTTCTTCACCAATTCGGGCGCCGAGGCGCTGGAATGCGCGATCAAGACGGCGCGCCGCTACCATTACGTCAACGGCCGGCCCGAGCGCTTCCGCACCATCACCTTCGAGGGCGCCTTCCACGGCCGCACGTTGGCGACCATCGCCGCCGGCGGCCAGCAGAAATATCTCGAGGGCTTCGGCCCCAAGGTGGACGGCTTCGACCAGGTGCCGTTCGGCGACATCGAGGCGGTGGAGAAGGCGATCGGCCCCGAGACGGCCGCCATCCTGATCGAGCCGGTGCAGGGCGAGGGCGGCATCCGCTTCGTCCCCGCGCCCTTCATCGAGAAGCTGCGCGCGCTCGCCGACAGGCACGGCCTGCTCCTGATCCTCGACGAGGTGCAGTCGGGCGTCGGCCGCACCGGCAAGCTCTTCGCCTATGAGTGGGCCGGCGTCGAACCCGACATCATGGCCATCGCCAAGGGCATCGGCGGCGGCTTCCCGCTCGGCGCGTGCCTCGCCACGGAGAAGGCCGCGGCCGGCATGACCCCCGGCGTCCACGGCACCACATTCGGCGGCAACCCGCTGGCCATGGCGGTCGGCAACGCCGTGCTCGACGTGGTGCTGGAGGAGGGCTTCCTCCAGTCCGTGCAGGACCGCGCGCTGGTCGCGCGCCAGGCGCTCGCCTCGGTGGTGGACGAGTTCCCGCAGGTGTTCGAGGAGGTGCGCGGCACGGGGCTGTTCCTCGGCCTGAAGTGCCGCGTGGCCAACACCGCGGTCGCCGCCGCGCTGCGCGACGCCAAGCTGCTCTCCGTGCCGGCCGGCGACAACGTCGTGCGCCTGCTGCCGCCGCTCACCGTCAGCGACGAGGAGATCCGCGAGGCGGTGGAGCGCATCCGCAGCGCGGCCGCCGCCCTTGCCTCGTCCACGCTCGAAAAGGCTGCGTCATGAGCGGCATGTTCCGGCATTTCCTTGACCTTTCGGCCGTCTCCCCGGCCGACCTGCGCACGATCCTCGACGACGCCCGCGCGCGAAAGCACCGGCTGAAGTCCGGCAATGCCGAGAAGCCGCTCGCCGGCAAGGTCCTGGCGATGATCTTCGAGAAGCCGTCCACGCGCACCCGCGTCTCCTTCGACGTCGGCATGCGCCAGCTCGGCGGCGAGACCGTGATGCTGACCGGCGCCGAGATGCAGCTCGGCCGCTCCGAGACCATCGCCGACACCGCGAAGGTGCTGTCGCGCTACGTCGACGCCATCATGATCCGCACCACCGAGCACGGCCGGCTGCTGGAGCTGGCCGAGCACGCGACCGTGCCGGTCATCAACGGCCTGACCGACGACACCCATCCCTGCCAGATCATGGCCGACGTCATGACCTACGAGGAGCATCGCGGCCCGGTGAAGGACCGGCTGTTCGCCTGGACCGGCGACGGCAACAACGTGCTCCACTCGCTGATGGAAGCCTCCGCCCGCTTCGATTTCCGGCTGAACATCGCCGTCCCCGAGGGCAGCGAACCTTCCCGCAAGATGCTGGACTGGTCGCTGGCCCATGGCGGCCGCGTCGCCGTCATGCGCTCGCCGCAGGAGGCGGTGAAGGATGCCGATTGCATCGTCACCGACACCTGGGTCTCGATGGGGCAGGAGCACCGCGCCCGCGGCCACAACGTGTTCGCGCCCTATCAGGTCAACGAGGAGCTGATGGCGCACGCGAAATCCGACGCGCTCTTCATGCACTGCCTGCCCGCCCATCGCGGCGAGGAGGTGACCGACGAGGTGATCGACGGCCCGCATTCGGTGGTGTTCGACGAGGCGGAGAACCGCCTGCACGCGCAGAAGGCGGTGCTCGCCTGGTGCCTCGGCGCTTGATTGCGGCCGGGCCGGTGCCTATGTATCGGTCTCGCCCATTCATCTCAGGTGTCTGAGGGCCGCATCGTCGCCCGGCGACGTCGGCGTTCGCGCATTCATGGACAGGATTCTTCAAGTGGCTGAGACGGAAATCAGGCTCGGCGAATTCGGCTTTGCCGGCGACGACCATGTGGTGCCTTTCGAGGTGGCCGCGCTCGACGTGCGCGGCCGCGCGGTGCAGCTCGGCCCCGTGCTCGACGCCATCCTGCCGCGCCACGACTATCCCGAGCCGGTGGCGAACCTGCTCGCCGAGGCCATCGTGCTGACCGTCCTCCTCGGCACGACGCTCAAGTTTCAGGGCAAGTTCATCGTCCAGACGCGGACCGACGGCCCCGTCGATCTCCTGGTCGCCGATTTCTCGACGCCGCGCTCGCTGCGCGCCTATGCCCGGTTCGACCGGGAGCGGCTCGATGCCGCCGTGGCCGCCGGCCGCACCTCGCCGGCCGAGCTGCTCGGCACCGGCGTCTTGGCGCTCACCGTCGATCAGGGCGCCTACATGCAGCGCTATCAGGGCATCGTCCAGCTCGACGGCGCGTCGCTGGAGGAGGTCGCGCGCACCTATTTCCGCCAGTCGGAGCAGATACCGACCGACGTGCGGCTGGCCGTCACCCGCCAGATCGTGCCCGGCGCCGACGGCCCGGTCGCCCATTGGCGCGCCGGGGGCCTCCTCGCCCAGTTCCTGCCGGCCGCGCCCGAGCGCATGCGCCAGCCCGACCTGCCGGGCGGCGACGGTCCCCTTGGCGAAGACGGGGAGGACGACGCCCCCGACCCGACCGACGACGTCTGGACCGAGGTGCGGTCGCTGCTCGCGACCATCTCGCCGGACGAGCTGTTCGATCCGACCGTCAGCTCGGAACGGCTGCTCTATCGCCTCTTCCACGAGCACGGCGTGCGCGTCTTCGAGGGCGTCGGGGTCATCGACGACTGCTCGTGCTCGGCCGAGAAGATCCGCTCGATCCTCGGCAGCTTCACGGCCGAGGAGATCGCCGAGAGCACCGAGAACGGCGTCATCCGCGTGACCTGCGAGTTCTGCTCCAAGCGCTACGAGTTCGACCCGGCCGAATTTGTCGCGGCGCAGTAGCCGCCTGCGTCCTTGAACCCCCGGGCGACAGGGTGCAAGGTGGCACCATGGCGCGGCGGGGACAGACAAGGAGCATTTCATGCGCGTTCCCGCGTTGACGACGGGCGTCCTTGCGCTAGCCTTTGCATCGACGGCCCCGGCGGCGGAGGTGGCGATCTCCATCTCCATTCCCGTCACCGCTGCGACGAGCGTCGATTCCACCAGCGCCGCCTACGATTGCGAGGGGCGCACGGTCACGGCGACCTACGTCAATGCCGGGACGGTGTCTCTCGCCGTGCTGGAGATCGACGGCGAGACGGTCGTCGCCTCGAACGTCGTCGCCGCCTCCGGCGCCCGCTATGCCGGCGGGCGCTACGTCTGGTGGACGAAGGGCGAGGAGGCGGACCTCTACGACCTGATGCAGGGCGGCGAGGACACGCCGGCTGCTCGCTGTGCAGCGGCAGGGTGAACGGCCGATGCGGGCCGGGGGCGGGGCATGGTTAACGCCGCGCGCAAGCACTCGTAAACCCGTTCGCCGCATGCTCGGATCGCCTTTCCGGGTGGCGCGGGGCGCATATCGGAACGTCATGGCGTACAGGTTGTTCTTCATCGTCGCGGCCTTCGCGGCCTTTGCCTGGGGCTTCGCCGCCCTTGTCGAGCACAGCGGCCGCACGGTCCGCCCGGACAATGCCAGGCTCGCCTGCACCGACTGGCCGGGCGACGGCTGCACGCGGCAGTCGATCCGCTGAGCCCGCTTCCGCGCAGCCTTAATGAATAGTCAACGCATCGCGTGCACCATCCGGCGAACGGGGAGTGGGTTTGCGGGCCGATCCGATGCCGGACACATTTGCGACGCGCGCCGAGATGCGCGAGGAAACGGCCGAAGCCGTCTGCGAGATAGCGATCTGCATCGCCCAGGCGATTCACGAGATCGACCCGCAGGCGCATCGCCGCATGAACTTCAACGCCGGCAAGGCCTACAACCGCCTGATCGCCGAACGGCGGACGCTTGCCGCCGACATCCTCTACCGCTTCGGACGGGCGCTGATGGACAACGACCTGTTCCCAGAAGGGGAGGACGACGCCTCGTCCGCGCCCGACGGCGAGTAGGGCCTTCAGTTCACCGACCGCTCGCCGTCCGGCAGGTCGAGCGAAAAGGCGGGAATGTCGATCTCGAAGAAATCGTCCTCGCCGCTCCTGACCGTATAGCTGCCGACCATGAAGCCCGACGGCGTGCGCAGCGGGCAGCCCGACGTATACTGGAAGCTGTCGCCGGGGTTGAGCTCCGGCTGCTCGCCGACGACGCCCGGCCCGCGCACCTCCTCGACCCGGCCCCAGCCGTCGGTGATGCGCCAGTAGCGCGCCAGAACCTGGATCGGGTTGTCCGAGCGGTTGGCGATCGTCACGCGATAGCCCCAGACATAGCGCCCGTCCTCCGGCTCGGACTTGTCCGCCAGATAGAAGGGCTCGACTTCGACCTCGATGTTGCGCGTTATGCTGCGGTACATGTTCCCGATCCGCGAGAGGCGGCCAGTGTGCCGCCCTCCCTGAATTGGTCAAGGCCGCGTGGCGTAAATGTGGCCGTCGCGCCCGCGCGGCGCCGGTTCAGACCGCCTTCGCCAGCGCCCGGTCGATGTCCTCGATCAGGTCGTCGGCGTCCTCCAGCCCTATCGACAGCCGCAGCGTGCCGTCGAGGATGCCCACGGACTCGCGCGCCTCGTCGGTCAGGTTCTTGTGCGTCGTGGTCGCCGGGTGCGTGATCAGGCTCTTGGCGTCGCCGAGATTGTTGGAGATCTTGACGATCTCCAGCGCGTTGATGAGGGAGAAGGCGTTCGCCTTGCCGCCCTTCACGTCGAAGCAGATCAGCGTCGAGCCGCCCGTCATCTGCTTGGCCACGACGTCCGCCTGCGGGTGGTCGTCGCGGCCGGGATAGATGATGCGCGCCACCGCCGGATGCTTCGCGAGGTGATCGGCGATGCGCGCGGCGCTCTGCGTCTGCTGCGCGACGCGGATCGGCAGCGTCTCCAGCCCCTTGAGCAGCGTCCAGGCGTTGAAGGGCGACAGCGACGGCCCGGTGTGGCGGAAATAGTCGTGAAGCTCCTCGTCGATCCACTTCTTGTCCGAGAGCACGATGCCGCCGAGGCACCGGCCCTGGCCGTCTATGTGCTTTGTCGCGGAATAGACCACGATATGCGCCCCGAGCTCCAGCGGCTTCTGCTGCAGCGGCGTCGCGAAGACGTTGTCGACCACCAGCCGCGCGCCGGCGGCGTCGGCGATCTCGGCCACCGCCGCGATGTCCACCACCTCCAGCGTCGGGTTGGTGGGGCTTTCGAGGAAGAACAGCTTCGTATTGGGGCGCACCGCCGCCTTCCACTCGTCGAGGTTGCGGCCGTCGACCAGCGTCGTCTCGATGCCGTAGCGCGGCATCAGCGTCTCGACCACCCAGCGGCAGGAGCCGAACAGCGCCCGCGCCGAGATCACATGGTCGCCGGCCTTGGCGCTGCACAGGAGCGCGGCGGACACCGCGGCCATGCCCGAGGAGGTGGCGCGCGCCTCCTCCGCCCCTTCCAGCTCGCACATGCGCCGCTCGAACATGTCGACGGTGGGGTTGGCGTAGCGGGAGTAGATGAAGCCCGGCACCTCGCCCTTGAAGCGGGCTTCGGCCGACTCGGCCGTGTCGTAGACGTAGCCTTGCGTCAGATAGAGCGCTTCCGAGGTTTCGCCGAACGGCGAGCGCATGGTGCCGGCATGAACCATCGCGGTTGCGGGTTTCCAGTTGCGCTTCGTCTCGCTCGTCATAGCCTTGCTCCAGACAACAAAAAACCGGCCGCGCAAGTCGCAAGCCGGTTTCCTCTCGGTCCCTTTAGCGACTTGTTTAACGTGGCTGCAAGCCGACCGGCAAATCACCACGGGATAACGCCCCTTTACGCCTGCCTTTTGCTTGCGTCAATCGCCGTCGGCGTTAAACCTTTCCGGCCATCAAGGAGGGACCTGGGGTGCGTAAGACGGGCATTCTGCCGGATCGCGACATTGCCGGCCTGTTCGAGGCGGGCGCGCTCGTCGCCGACCGGCCGCTCGACGACGACCAGATCCAGCCCGCGAGCCTCGATCTGAGGCTCGGCACCAGGGCCTATCGCGTGCGCGCGAGCTTCCTGCCCGGCCCCTCAAGCGCCGTCGTCGACAAGCTCGACCGCCTCAAGCTCCACGAGATCGACCTTTCGGACGGCGCGGTGCTGGAGACGGGCTGCGTCTACGTCGTGCCGCTGCAGGAGCGGCTGGCGCTTCCCGCCGACGTGTCGGCCTCGGCCAACCCCAAGAGCTCGACCGGCCGCCTCGACATCTTCACCCGCGTCATGGCCGACCGGGCGCAGGAGTTCGACAAGATACCGGCCGGCTATGACGGGCAGCTGTTCATGGAGGTCAGCCCGCGCACCTTCCCCATCGTGGTGCGCGCCGGCTCCCGCCTGTCGCAGATCAGGTTCCGCAAGGGCCACGCCCTGCTCTCCGAGCAGGAGCTGCGCGACCTCCATGCCGCCGAGACGCTGGTGGCCTCGGAGGAGCCGAACATCTCCGGCGGCGGCATCGCGCTCTCCATCGACCTCACGGGCAATGGCGACGGGCTGATCGGCTACCGCGCCAAGCACCATACGGCGGTGGTCGACGTCGACCGGCGCGCCGCGCTCGACGTCTACGATTTCTGGGAGCCGCTCCATGCCCGCGGCCGCAGCGAGCTGATCCTCGACCCGGACGAGTTCTACATCCTCGTCAGCAGGGAGGCCGTGCACGTGCCGCCGCTCCAGGCGGCGGAGATGACGCCGTTCGATCCGCTGGTCGGCGAGTTCCGCGTCCACTATGCCGGCTTCTTCGATCCGGGCTTCGGCCATTCGGCCGCCGGCGGCACGGGCAGCCGCGCCGTCCTCGAGGTGCGCAGCCACGAGGTGCCGTTCATCCTCGAGCACGGCCAGATCGTCGGCCGCCTCGTCTACGAGCACATGCTGGCGCGCCCCGGCCGGCTCTACGGCGCGGACATGAAGTCCAACTACCAGGCGCAGGGCCTGAAGCTGTCCAAGCATTTTCGCGCGTAGGTTCAGTCCGCGCCTGCCCGCAACGCCCGCACTTCCGCGCGCAGCGCCCGGATCTCGGCAAGGATCGCCTCCTGCTCGTCCTGGATGGCCGAGCGGTCCTGCGCGGCGGCGTTGGCGTGCTCCTCCTCCATCGCCGACACGATGATGCCGATGAACAGGTTGAGCACGGCGAAGCTGGTGACGATGATGAAGGGCAGGAAGAACAGCCATGCATAGGGATGGACCTCCAGCATCGGCCGGACCGTGCCGGTGGACCACGAATCCATCGTCATGATCTCGAACAGCGTGTAGGCCGAGGCGCCGATGGAGCCGAAGGTCTCGGGGAAGGTGGCGGAGAACAGCGTCGTCGCCATCACCGCGAACACGTAGTAGACGAGGCCGAGCAGCAGCACGATCGAGCCCATGCCGGGCAGCGCCCTGACCAGCCCGCTGACCACCCGGCGCAGCGACGGCACGACGCTGACGAGGCGCAGCACGCGCAGGATGCGCAGCGCCCTCAGCACCGAGAAGTTGCCGCCGGCCGGCACCAGCGCCACGGACACGATCAGGAAGTCGAACACCCGCCACGGGTCGCGGAAGAACGCGCCGCGATAGACGAGGAAGCGCGCGACGAGCTCGGCCACGAACACCGACAGGATCGCCGTGTCGAGGAAGGAGAGCACGGGACCGAACCGGGCGACCGCGGCCGGCGACGTCTCCAGTCCGAGGGTGATCGCATTGATGATGATGAGGGCGGTGATGGCCGCCTCGAAGCGGCGCGATTCGATCAGCGTCTTGAGCGCGTCCACGGGCATCGTCTCCGGCGGCAGGAACGGCGGGCAGGGGACGCATTCCTAAAATGCCCGTGCGAATGGATCAACACGGCGAACGGATCAACACGGCGCTTGACAGAACGGGCCGCGCCCGCGATCTATGGGCGGCGCGCGGGTGTAGCTCAATGGCAGAGCAGAAGCTTCCCAAGCTTACGACGAGGGTTCGATTCCCTTCACCCGCTCCATGCAAGCCACTGAAAAAAGAGGATAAAATCCTTCCGGACGTTCCAGCAAGGTCCACCGAAAACCACCCCAAGCCGCGACTTTTAAGTCCATTTTTAAGTCCATTTTGAAATTGGGTGCGGCGGAAATCGGTTTGTTGCTGGAGGAAGGCGGGTAAGCGAGACGAGCATCCAGCCCTGGCTCAAAGCACAGGAGATGGAAGCATGGCTCTTTCCGATCTGGCCGTTCGCAAGGCAAAGGCGACCGGCAAGGACTACACAATCACCGATGTCGACGGCCTTTCGCTTGCGGTGTCCGCACAGGGCGGCAAGTCATGGCATTTTCGCTACTATTGGCTCGACAGGCAAAAGCGTATGTCGCTCGGGACCTATCCCGAGGTGGGCCTGCGTGAGGCGCGGGCGCTGAAGGACAAGGCGCGGGCGCTGCTGGCGAAAGGCATCAATCCCAGAAACCACCGCAAGCAGAAGCATCACGCCGCCCGACTGGCGGGCGAGAACACGTTCAAGGCAATCTACGACAAATGGATCGCGTTTCGCGGCCGCGACCTCAAGGAGGGTCGCCAGACCACGCTGACGCAGATTCAGCGGATTTTCGCCAAGGACGTCCTGCCGAGCCTCGGCAAGCGGTCGATCTATGAGATCAGGCGAAACGATCTGCTGGATATCGTCGGCCGAATCGAGCATCGCAAGGCGCTCTCCGTGGCGGAGAAAGTCCGGACGTGGTTCAATCAGATGTTCCGCTACGCGCTGGTGATCGTTCCGGGGCTGGAAAACAATCCCGCCTCGGACCTCGATGTGGTCGCCGAGCCGCAGCCGCCCGTGCGGCATAATCCGTTCCTGCGCATGGACGAGTTGCCCGTCCTGCTGCGCGCCGTGCGCAACTATCCCGGTCGTCTAGAAACGCAGCTTGGTCTTCGGCTGCTGTTGCTGACCGGGGTGCGAACGGGCGAATTGCGGATGGCGACGCCCGATCAGTTCCATCTGGACAAGGGGCTCTGGATCATTCCGCCCGAGGTCGTGAAGCAGATCATCGTGGAAATGCGCAGGAAGCGGCGTTCGGTCGATTCCATACCGCCCTACATCGTTCCCCTGTCGGCTCAGGCCATGGAGATCGTGCGCTACATGCTATCCCAGCGAGCGTCCGCACAGCGTTACCTGTTCGCGCACCAGAGCGATCTGACGAAGCGCATGAGCGAGAATACGCTCAACGGCGCGCTCAAGCGGATGGGCTACAAGGATCACCTTACAGGACACGGCATTCGCGGCACGATCTCCACGGCGCTGAACGAGTTCGGCTATCCGAAGGTCTGGGTGGATTCGCAGCTCTCGCATGTCGATCCCAACAAGGTCAGCGCGACCTACAACCATGCCGAGTATGTGGAGCAGCGTCGCCGGATGATGCAGGACTGGGCCGACCGCCTCGACCTGTTCGAGCAGGGCAAGGCCGAGGAAGCGAGCGCGCATCTGACGATCGACATGATGGAGGGCATGGCGCTGGCGAATGCGAGAATATCGAGGCCGGAAACCGCTTCCGGCGCTTCATCCTTCCCGATCTTGCTGGCATCCGGGCCAATGAGCGAACCGACCGCTGCATCTGCTCCGGTTCAGCGCTTGCCCGCCTTCACCTTGCCGCGCCCCGGATTGCAGCCCG
>JALHFU010000243.1:0-3922 GCA_022838525.1 Hyphomicrobiales bacterium
CCGCGCGCTCTTGGCCGTGAAGCGCAGCGCGTAGTCCTCCAGGGTCTCGTCCGCGACCCAGCGATTGTACTCGCGCCTGATCGGCAGAATCCGCTGTCGCGCCATACGCTCCCGAAACCCTTCCGCTGCCCGCCCGATCCGCACATGACTACATTTTCGGCATCATCGCAATATGCCAAAAAAATAGGCGATACGATTTTTGTGCACTGCGGGAGAAAAACTACGTCAATCGACGTATGGGCGGCCCTGCGAGATGGGGCCACAGTTCCGGAAGGGCCGAAAACAGGCCTGCCGCATCATTCACAGGGGAACGGAGCTATGAGCCTGACACTCACGCGCCGCGCGGTGCTCGCCACCGCGCTTGCAGGATCCATTTGCCTCGCCGCCGGCGTCGCCGGCGCGCAGGAGGAAACCATCAAGGTCGGCGTCCTTCACTCGCTGTCGGGGACGATGGCGATCTCGGAGACGACGCTGAAGGACACCATGCTGTTCCTGATCGAGGAGCAGAACAAGAAGGGCGGGCTGCTCGGCAAGAAGCTGGAGGCCGTGGTGGTCGATCCGGCCTCCGACTGGCCGCTCTTCGCCGAGAAGGCGCGCGAGCTGATCGCCGTCAACGAGGTGGCGGCGGTGTTCGGCTGCTGGACCTCGGTCAGCCGCAAGTCGGTGCTGCCGGTGTTCGAGGAGCTGAACTCGATCCTGTTCTATCCGGTGCAGTACGAGGGCGAGGAAAGCCAGCGCAACGTGTTCTACACCGGCGCGGCGCCCAACCAGCAGGCCATTCCCGCCGTCGACTACCTGATGAACGAGGAAGGCGTCGAGCGCTGGGTGCTCGCCGGCACCGACTACGTCTATCCGCGCACCACCAACAAGATCCTCGAGCAGTACCTGAAGGACAAGGGCGTCGCCGCCGAGGACATCCTCATCAACTACACGCCGTTCGGCCACTCCGACTGGCAGACCATCGTCTCCGACATCAAGGCCTTCGGCTCGGCCGGCAAGAAGACGGCCGTGGTCTCGACCATCAACGGCGACGCCAACGTGCCGTTCTACAAGGAGCTGGCCAATCAGGGCATCTCGGCCGAGGACATCCCGGTCGTCGCCTTCTCGGTCGGCGAGGAGGAACTGGCCGGCATCGACACCGAGCCGCTCGTCGGCCACCTCGCGGCGTGGAACTACTTCCAGTCGGTCGACGTGCCGGAGAACGCCGAGTTCATCGCCAAGTGGAAGGCCTTCACCGGCGACGACAAGCGCGTCACCAACGACCCGATGGAGGCGCATGTCATCGGCTTCAACCTGTGGGTGAAGGCGGTCGAGAAGGCCGGCACCACGGACGCCGACGCGGTCATCGACGCCATCGTCGGCCTCGAGACGCCGAACCTGACCGGCGGCGTGGCCAAGATGCTGCCCAACCACCACATCACCAAGCCGGTGCTGATCGGCGAGATCCAGGGCGACGGCCAGTTCGAGGTGGTGTGGCAGACCGACGGCCTCGTGCCGGGCGACGCCTGGTCCGACTTCCTGCCGGAATCGAAGATGATAGAGGCCGACTGGACCGCCCCGATCAACTGCGGGAACTACAACACCGAAACCAAGACCTGCGGCGGCGCGAGCTGACGCGGTCCGGCGGGGGCCGATCTGGCCCGGTCCCCGCCGCTTCCCTTTTTCCGACACTCCTCCGGTCCGTCCATGAACCCGTTCCGCCCTCTCCGCATGCTCTTCCTGGCGCTGGCGCTCCTCGTCGTCGGCTGGCCGGCGACGGCGCAGGACATGAGCATCGACGCGCTGGTGCAGGCGCTGCCCGTGGGCGGCTACGGCGAGCGCGAGCAGGCGGTGATGCAGCTCGCCGCCACCGGCGACCCGCGCGTCGTCGGCGTGCTGGAGGCGCTGGGCGAGGGCAATCTCTACGCCGTCAAGGCCGACGGCCGGGTGGTGATCGGCCGCAAGGCGGGCGGCGTGATGGCGCTCCGCGGCCCGCTCGACGGCGCCGATCTCGGCACCGCGGCCGAGGCCGAGCTGGAGAAGGTGCGGGTCAACAACCGGCTGCGCCGCGCCGTGCGCAGCGCCATCGGCCGGCTGACGCTGATGAACCCGAATGTCGAGGAGCGCCTGCGCGCCGCGCGCAGCCTGATGCGCACCGGCGACGCCGACGCGCTCGGCCTGATCGACGAGGCGCTCGCCGCCGAGGCCGACGGCCGCGTCCGGCAGGCCATGGAACTGGCCCGCGCCGCCATCGTGCTCAAGACCGACGCCGCGCAGGAGGACAAGGCCGCCGCCGTGGATCTGCTGGCGGCGCAGGGCAACCGCGCCGCGCTCGCCATCCTCACCGGCGCGCTGGCCGCGGCGACGCCGGAGCTGCGGCCGGAGATCGAGCGCGGCATCGCCGCGATCGAGCGGTCGCTCGCCATGTGGAGCGGCCTCCAGAACGTGTGGTACGGCCTGTCGCTCGGCTCGGTGCTGCTGCTCGCCGCCATCGGGCTCGCCATCACCTTCGGCGTCATGGGCGTCATCAACATGGCGCATGGCGAGATCGTCATGCTCGGCGCCTACACCACCTTCGCCGTGCAGCAGGTCATCCGCACCTCCTTCCCGCATCTGTTCGACTGGTCGCTGGCCATCGCGCTGCCGCTCGCCTTCCTCGTCGCCGGCGCGGTCGGCGTCGCCATCGAGCGCGGCGTCATCCGCTGGCTCTACGGCCGGCCGCTGGAGACGCTGCTCGCCACATGGGGCCTGAGCCTCGTGCTCCAGCAGACCGTGCGCACCATCTTCGGCCCCAACAACCGCGAGGTCGGCAATCCGTCGTGGATGTCGGGGGCGTTCGAGCTCGGCGGCCTGTCGATCACCTGGAACCGGCTGTGGATCGTCGTCTTCGCGCTCGTCGTCTTCGCCGTGCTGCTCGCCGTCCTCAACTGGACGCGGCTCGGCCTCCAGATGCGCGCCGTGACCCAGAATCGCCGCATGGCCTCCTCGATGGGCATCCGCACGCCTTGGGTGGACGCCATGACCTTCGGCCTCGGCTCCGGCATCGCCGGCATGGCCGGCGTCGCGCTGTCGCAGATCGACAACGTCTCGCCCAATCTCGGCCAGAGCTACATCATCGACAGCTTCATGGTGGTGGTGTTCGGCGGCGTCGGCAATCTGTGGGGCACGCTGGTCGGCGCCTTCACGCTCGGCGTCGTCAACAAGTTCCTCGAGCCCTATGCCGGCGCGGTGCTCGGCAAGATCCTGATCCTCGTCTTCATCATCCTGTTCATCCAGAAGCGCCCGCGCGGCCTGTTCGCGCTCCGCGGCCGGGCGGTGGACGCATGATGACGAAGGCGCTGCTGCGCGGCCTCGAAGGGCGGGCGATGTGGGTGGTGGCGATCCTCCTCGCCATCGCCGTCGCGGTGCCGGCGGCGAACCTGCTGCTCCCCGTCGGCCACCCGCTGCACGTGCCCAACCATTTCGTGCCGCTCCTCGGCAAGTACCTGACCTATGCCATGCTGGCGCTGGCGCTCGATCTGGTGTGGGGCTATTGCGGCATCCTCTCGCTCGGCCACGGCGCCTTCTTCGCGCTCGGCGGCTACGCCATGGGCATGTACCTGATGCGCCAGATCGGCGACCGCGGCGTCTACGCCCATCCGGTGCTGCCCGACTTCATGGTGTTCCTGAACTATGGCGAGCTGCCGTGGTTCTGGCTCGGCTTCGACATGTTCTGGTTCGCGGCGCTGATGGTGGTGCTGGTGCCGGGGCTGGTCGCGTTCGTCTTCGGCTGGTTCGCCTTCCGCAGCCGCGTCACCGGCGTCTACCTGTCGATCATCACCCAGGCGATGACCTATGCGCTGATGCTCGCCTTCTTCAGGAACGACATGGGCTTCGGCGGCAACAACGGCCTCACCGACTTCAAGGACATCCTCGGCGCGCCGATCCAGTCGCAGACGACGCG
>JALHFU010000041.1:0-19791 GCA_022838525.1 Hyphomicrobiales bacterium
TCGTCAGTCGCGAAGGTCGTCCGGGCCGAAGGTGGCCTTGGGCGTCCACCACAGCGGCACCTGCACGCCGTCCCGGGCGAAGCGCTCCTCGGCCGCCTTGCGGGCGATGTCGTAGCCGGCCTGGGCATGGCGCACGACGCCGATGCCGGAGTCGGTGGTGAGGCAGGCGGCGAGCCGCACGTTGGCCTCCTCGGAGCCGTCGGCGATCATGGTCACGCCGGTATGCACGGCCTCGCCCATCGAGTAGTTCTCCTGGATGGCGACGAGATCGGCACCCGCGGCCACGTTCAGCAGCGCGTTGAGATAGGGCCAGTCGGAGATCAGGTCGCTGCCGTCCTTCATCCGCTCGGATTCGAAGGTGGGGTTGACGATGGAGCCAGAGTCGAGATTGTCGCGCGAGAACGCCACCGGCCCCTTGAGCTCGCCCGAGCGCACCAGCTCGTTGACGCGCAGGCCGAACGCCTTGCGCTGGCCGAAGCCGAGATAGCAGATGCGCGCCGGCAGGCCCTCGATGGGGATGTGCTTGCGGGCAAGCCGGATCCAGCCGGTGACGAGGTCGTCCTCGGGGAACATCTCCTCGACCAGATCGTCCAGCCGGGCGAGGTCCTGCGGATCGCGCGATAGGCAGATCCAGCGGAAGGGCCCGCGGCCCTCGCAGAACAGCGGCCGGATATAGGCGGCGACGAAGCCGGGGATCTTCATCGCGTCGTCGTTGGGCATGCCGGCGTCGCGGCTCTCCTTGCGCAGGCTGTTGCCGTACTCGAACACCTGCACGCCCTTGTCGTAGAACTCGTTCATGATCTTGAGCTGGGCGATCATCGAGGCGCCGGCAAGCTTGAAGTACTTCTCGCGGTCGTTCTTGCGCAATTCGCGCGCCGCCTCGACGGTCACGCCCTCGGGGATGTAGGACAGCGGATCGTGCGCCGGCGTCATGTCGGTGATGATGTCCGGGGTGAAGCCCGTGTCGCGCGCCTTCCTCAGCACCTCGACGGCGTTGCCCATCAGCGCGATGCCGAGCGGACGCTTGGCGGCGGCAGCCTCCTTGGCCATGCGCACGGCCTCGTCGAAATCATGCACGATCACGTCGCAGTAGCCGACCTCCAGCCGGTGCTGGACGACCTTCTCGTCGACGTCGGCGCAGATGCAGACGCCGCCCAGCATGGTCATGGCGCGCGGCTGGTTGCCGCCCATGCCGCCCATGCCGGCGGTCAGCAGGATGCGGCCGCGCATGTCGCCGCCGAAATGCTGGTCGCGGATCGCCACCAGCGTCTGGAACGTGCCCTGGATCACGCCCTGCGTGCCGATATATTCCCACGGCGCGGCGGTGTACTGGGCATAGATGGTCAGGTTCTTGTCCTGGAGGTCGTAGAAGATCGGCCAGGTCGCCTTCATGATGTTGGTCGTGGCCATCACCACGCGCGGGGCGAGCGGGTTGGTGCGGAACACGGCGACCGGCATGCCCGACTGCACCACCAGCGTCTCGTCGTTCTCCAGCTCCTGCAGCGACTTGACGATGGCGTGGTAGCTTTCCCAGTTGCGGGCGCACTTGCCGATGCCGCCGTAGATCACCAGCTCCTCGGGATGCTCGGCGTTCTCCATGTTGTTCTCGAGCATGCGCAGGATGCCTTCCTGCTTCCAGCCCTTGCAACGCAGGTTGTTCCCGCCCATGGCGCGGACGGAATAGAGTATTTCGGGCTTGCCCATCGGGGACCTCCTCTTCGGCTTGTTATGCATATTGGTATATACAAGTTTGTATAAGAGGAGCATCGGGATTCTGTCAAGCCGGAAGATACGCATCTTTCGTGCTCGGTCTGGATTGTGCCGCAGCGCGGCATTAACGTGTCGAGACAAGTGATCGGGCAACGAGTTGCGAGCAGGGCATGAGCAGACGGACAAGGGCGGTTCGGGGACAGGCGGCGGCGGAGACGGAGGGCGTCGCGCTGTCGCTGGGCCAGCAGGTGCGGAATTACGTTCTGGGCAAGATCGATTCCGGCGAGTGGCCGGAAGGCAGCCGGATTCCCTCGGAGGCGCAGCTCGTCGAGCAGCTCGGCGCCTCGCGCATGACGATCCATATCGCGCTCCGGGATCTGTCGACCGCCGGCGTGCTGATCCGCAAGCAGGGCGCGGGCACCTTCGTCGCCCCGCGCCGCAGCCAGTCCACCTTTCTGGAGCTGCGCAACATCCATGCCGAGATCGAGGCGCGCGGCAACCGCCACACCACGGACGTGCGCGTCATGGAGGCGATAAACTGCGACCTGGCGCTGGCGACCGAGATGAACGTCGCGCCGGGATCGACGGTCTTTCACTCGCTGCTGGTGCATCGCGAGAACGGCCGGCCGCTGCAGATCGAGGATCGCTACGTCAATCCGCGCTTCGCGCCCGACTATCTCGATCAGGACTTCACCGCCACCACGCCCAACGAGCACCTGATGTCGATGGGATCGCTGGAGGAGGTCGAGCACGTGATCCAGGCGATCCCGGCCGACGAGAAGTCCCGCGCCCTGCTCGAGATGCAGCCGGGCGAGCCGCTGCTGCTCCTGCGCCGGCGCACCTGGTCGCGTGGCATGATCGCCACCAGCGCGAGGCTCCTGCATCCCGGCAGCCGCTTCAGCCTCGCCGGCCGCATGACGGTGTCGCGCTGACGATTCGCCGCGGCGGCGGCGCGCATTCTCCAAGCGGATTCAAGCACCAGGGAGGGAATCGGCCGGCGTCGGCTCCGGACGTCTAGAATTGTCTTGACATATTGTCCTTATGCAACGGATACTCAACTTATATATACAACTAAACATAAGCGGAGGATGACCATGCATAGAAGGCAGTTTCTCGCTGGCGCTGCGGCGACGGGCGCAGGGGTCGGGGCGGGGGTCGGGCTGGCGGCGCCGGCGATCGCCCAGGACAGGATCGTCTGGGACATGGTGACGTCCTGGCCGACCGGCGCTCCGGGCCTCGACGACAGTGCCCGCCGCATCGCCAAGCGCATCACCGACCTCTCGGGCGGCCGCCTCGTCATCAACGTCCACGGCGCCGGCGAGATCGTCCCCGCCTTCGGCGTGTTCGATGCCGTCTCGCAGGGCGTGGCGCAGATCTATCACTCGGTCCCGGCCTACTGGATCTCCAAGAACAAGGCGATCGGGATGTTCGGCTCCTTCCCCTTCGGCATGACCATGTTCGAGAAGCTGGGCTGGATGTACTGGGGCGGCGGCCAGGAGCTCTACGACAAGATCTATGCCGGCTTCGGCCTCAAGGGCTTCCTCGCCGGCGGCACCGGCCCGCAGTGGTTCGGCTGGTTCCGCAACGAGATCAACACGCTCGACGACCTGCGCGGCCTGCGCATCCGCACCACCGGCTTCGCCGGCGAGATGCTGCGCCGTGTCGGCGTGGCCGTGGTGACGCTGCCGGGCGGCGAGGTGTTCCAGGCGCTCCAGTCGGGCACCATCGACGCCGGTGAGTTCGTCGGCCCGTGGAACGATTTCGCCTTCGGCTTCCATCAGGTCGCCAAGAACTACTACGCTCCGGGTCTCGGCGAGCCCTGCTCGACCGAGGAGATCGGCATCAACGCCGCCGCCTACGACGCGCTGCCCGACGACATCAAGCTCATCATCAAGACGGTGGCGATGTCGGCCGCGGACGAGACCACGATGGACTACGAGATCAACAACGCCAAGACGCTGCGCGTGCTTGAGTCCGATCATGGCGTCAAGATCCGCGTTCTGCCGCAGCAGATCGTCGACGGCCTTGCCAAGGCGGCCAACGAGATGGTCGAAGAGCTGCTCGCCGATCCGGACCCGGTGGTGCGCGAGGTGATGAGCAGCTACGCCAAGTTCCGCAACCTGATGGCGGAATATGCGCCCTACGCCCATGCCGGCGTGATGAACGCACGCACGCTTCCCTTCGCCGAAGGCTGAGGGGCTGCAATCATGGAGAGACTTGTCGCCATCAGCCGCGTGCTGGACTGGCCGTCGCGCCTGCTTGGGCCGACGCTGCCATGGCTGGTGGCGGCGGTCGTCCTCTTGAAGTTCCTGACCGTGGAACTTCGCTACGTGTTCTACACCACCGACGCCATGCTCCAGGACGCGGTGATCTACGCCCACGCCACGCTGTTCATGCTGATGGTGGGCTACACCTATCTGCGCGACGAGCATGTGCGGGTGGACATGTTCTACGACCGCATGACGGCGCGCGGAAAGGCGTGGGTCGATCTGCTCTGCGTCCTGTTCGGCGTGCTGCCGCTGTGCGTGATGCTCGCCTGGTTCGGCTGGCCCTATGTCCGCGCTGCGTGGGCGATCCGCGAGGGGGCGCTGTTCTTCGGCGGCCTGCCGGGCACCTACCTGCTCAAGACCGTGATCCTCGTCTTCGTCGTGCTGCTCGTCCTGCAGTCGCTCGCCATCGCGCTGCGCTGCATCGCGGTGATCGCGGGCGGAAAGGTCGCCGTCTTCGATACCGATCCCGAGAGGGCCGATTGACATGGACATGCTGCCGCTCGACCTGCTGATGTTCGCGACGCTGTGCGTCGCGGTCGTCAGCGGCGCACCGATCGCCTTCGTGCTGGCCGGAACCGCCGCCTTCTTCGGCGTCGTCGGCTGGTGGTTCGGGGTGCTGAACTTCAACCTTCTCGGCGCCCTGCCGACGCGGGTGTTCGGCACGATGAATTCCGAGACGCTGGTGGCGATTCCGCTCTTCGTGTTCATGGGCATGATCCTGACGCGCGCGCGCATCGCCGAGGATCTGCTGCGCACCATGGGCACGCTGTTCGGCAGCATGCGCGGCGGCCTCGGCGTCTCGGTCACGGTGGTGGGGGCGCTGCTCGCCGCTTCCACCGGCATCGTCGGCGCCACCACCGTGACGATGGGCGTGATGGCGCTGCCGGTGATGCTGCGCTACGGCTACGGCCCGGCCTTCTCCAGCGGCGTCATCTGCGCGGCCGGCACGCTCGGGCAGATCATCCCGCCCTCGACCGTGCTCATCATCATGGGCGAGGTCCTGTCGGCCGCCTACCAGCAGGCGCAGCATTCGCAGGGCAATTTCGCCTCGCGCACCGTCAGCCTCGGCGAGCTCTTCGCCGGCGCGCTGATGCCGGGGCTGATGCTGGTCGGCATCTACATCGTCTACCAGCTCATCATCGCGTTGTTCCGTCCCGACGTCGCGCCGGCCATGTCGGCCGAAGTCGTGGCCAGGGACATGGGCGTCGAGCGCAAGGGGCTGACGTTTTCCGAGGTCGTGGGCGCGCTGTTTCCGCCGCTGGCGCTGATCGTGGCCGTGCTGGGCTCGATCCTCGGCGGCATCGCCACCGCCACGGAGGCCGCGGCGGTCGGCGCCGTCGGCGCCACGCTCCTGGCCGGCCTGCGCGTCGGCCGCAACAGATGGGCGCTGTGGCTCGCCGTGATCGGCATGGTGGCGCTGATGGTCATGGTGGCGAATTTCGACCTGCGACCGGGAGGCCCCACCACCTCGCTCTTCGACCGCCCGCTGATCGTGGCCGCCATGCTGATTGCCGCCGTCGCGGCGGTCGGCATCGCCGTGGTGTGGTACGAGCTCGGCCGTGGCGGCATCCTGATCCCGGCGATGGGCTCGACGGCGCGCACCACGAGCATGATCTTCACCATCATCATCGGCGCGATCCTGTTCTCGCTCGTCTTCCGCGGGCTGGGCGGCGAGCACCGGATCAAGGAGCTGCTGGAAAGCGCGCCGGGCGGCCCGCACGGGGCGATGATCGCCGTCCTGGTGCTGATCTTCTTCCTCGGCCTGTTCCTCGACTATATCGAGATCTCGATCATCGCCATCCCGGTGATCGGGCCGCCGATCCTGGCCGGCGGCATCGATCCGATCTGGTTCGGCGTGCTGGTGGCGCTGGTGCTGCAGACCTCGTTCCTGACGCCGCCGGTGGGCTACACGCTCGCCTATCTGAGATCGGTGGCGCCGCGATCCGTCACCACCGGCATCATCTGGAAAGGCGCGGTTCCCTTCGTCGGGTTGCAGCTCCTGGCCGTGGTGATCGTCTACTTCCTGCCGGGCATCGCGACCTGGCTGCCTTCCAAGCTGTTCTGAGGCGGCATCATGGCTGACGCGAACATGCCGGTGCCGCGCCCGAGCGCAAGGCTCGACGGCCTGCCCGGCTACGGGCGGGGCAGGGCGGGGCACGCCGAGACCTTCCGCCACCGCCTCGGCTCCAACGAGGCGCCGGACGGGCCTTCGCCCGAGGCGCTGGCGGCGGCGATCGCCGCCCTCGAAGGCGCCAACCGCTATCCCGACCTGCGCGGCGAGGCGTTGGCCGAGGCGCTGGCGCGCCGCCACGGCGTCGATGCCGACATGGTGGCGGTGGCCGCCGGCTCCATCGTGCTCCTCGACCAGATCGTGCGGGCATGGTGCGATCCGGGCGACGAGGTGGTGACGCCGTGGCGCTCCTATGAGGCCTATCCCATCATCGCCGGCCTGTCGGGCGCACGGCTGGTCGAGGTGCCGCTCGACGGCGCCTGCTGCGCCGACCCCGCCGCGCTCCTCGCCGCCGTCGGCCCGCGCTGCCGGGTGGTGATCCTGTGCAACCCCAACAACCCGACCGGAACCGCGTTTGCGCCGGACGCGCTCGACGCCCTGATCGCGGCGCTGCCCGCGCGGGTGCTGATCGTGCTCGACGAGGCCTATGCCGACTACGCCGGGGACGCGCGCACGGTGGCCGCCTCGCCGGCCCGGCGGCTTGCGCGCCATGCCAATCTCGCGGTGCTGCGCACCTTCTCCAAGGCGTGGGGCCTGGCCGGATTGCCGTGGGCTACTGCCTCGCCGATCCGCGGGTGATCGCCGCGCTGCATGCGGTGGCGCCGCCCTTTCCGTTGCCCGGCCCCGTGGTGGCGGCGGCGCTGGCCTCGCTCGACGCCGCGGCCGCGGTCGAAGCCCGCGTCGCGCGCAACGCCGCCGAGCGGGAGCGGATGGCCGTGGGCCTGCGCCGGCTCGAGCTCCCCGTGGCGGAGTCGCGGGCGAATTTTCTCTGGCTTCCCGTCGGGGAAGAGGCGGCGGCGCTCGCCGCGCATTGCCGCGAGGTCGGGATCGCGGTGCGCTGCTTTGCCGGCGAAGGCGTGCGGATCACCACCGGCACCGCCGCCGACACGGATGCCATTCTCGCCGCCGCGGCAGCATGGCGCGATATTCGCAAGAGGGCGTAGGAAGAGGGCGTAAAATATGACAAAGGCGCTGCAACTCGGACACGGGCCGGTCACGCTCGACGATCTCACCGCGGTGGCGCGGCACGGCCGCCCGGTCGGGCTGGCCGATGCGGCCCGCGCGGCGATGCGCGTCAGCGCCGACTGGGTGGCCGATCTTTCGGCCAGCATGGATCGCGGCGAGCCCGCGCAGGCGATCTATTCCATCAACACCGGCTTCGGCTCGCTGTCGGGCCGGCAGGCGTTCCGCACCTCGGCGCAGGCGCGCGACCTCTCGCGGCGGCTGGTGGTGTCGAACGCGGCCGGCGTCGGCCAGCATCTCGACGACGAGGTGGTTCGCGCCGCGATGCTGATCCGCGCCGCCAGCCTGACGCGCGGCTATTCCGCCGTGCGCGACGTCGTGGTTGAGACCATCCTCGCCATGCTCGTCCGCGACGTGATCCCGGCCGTGCCCGAATACGGCTCGCTCGGCGCCAGCGGCGACCTGATCCCGCTCGCCCATGTGGCGCTGGTGATGTCACGCGACGAGGCGGGCGAGGAGCCGCTCGACAGCGGCATGGCGCGCCATCGCGGGGCGCTCATGTCCGGCGTCGAGGCCATGGCCGCCGCCGGCATCGAGCGCCTCGTCCTCGGCGCCAAGGAGGGGCTGGCGCTCCTGAACGGCACCTCCTTCTCCACCGCCCAGGCGGCGCTGGCGCTCGCCGACGCCGAGAACCTCGTGGCCACGGCCGAGGTCGCGGCGGCGATGTCGATCGAGGCCTTGATGGGCTTCGGTGACGCCTTCATCCCGGAGCTGCACGAGGCGCGCGGCCATGCCGGCCAGATCGAGAGCGCGGCCAACATCCGCGCGCTCCTCGCCGGCAGCGCCCTGATCGACGGCGGCATCGGCCGCGACCCGCAGCGCCAGCCGCCGCAGGACGCCTATTCGCTGCGCTGCGTGCCGCAGGTGCTGGGCCCGGTGCGCGACACGCTGCGCTTCGTGCGCGGCATCGTCGAGACCGAGATCAACGCCGCCACCGACAACCCGCTGATCTTCGCCGACCGGCTGCCGGGGCGCAGCCTCAAGGCGGTGTCGGGCGGCAACTTCCATGCCGAATACATCGCCTTCGCCGCCGACTTCCTGTCCATCGTCGTCACCGAGATCGGCAACATCGCCGAGCGGCGGCTGTTCCGGCTCAACGACGGCACGCTGAACCGCGGCCTGCCCGACATGCTGGTGGCGAGCGAGCATGTCGGCATGGATTGCGGCTACATGCTGCCGCAATATCTCGCCGCCGCGCTGGTCTCCGACTGCAAGACGCTCGCCCATCCCGACAGCGTCGATTCGATCCCGACCTGCTCGAACCAGGAGGACCATGTCTCGATGGCCAACAATGCTGGCCGCCACGCGCGGCAGGTGGTCAGGAACATCGAGAACGTGATCGGCATCGAGGTGCTGATGGCGGCGCAGGCGCTGGAGCTGCGGCTGGCCGAGCGCGGGCTGGGCACGGAGGCGCTGTCGCCCGCGACCCGGGCCGTGCTGGCGCTGCTTCGGGAGAGCGCCGCGACCGACGGCCGCCCCATCGACCACCTCGAGCGCGACAAGGTGCTCTACCCGCGCCTGCACGCGGTGACGGAGCTGGTGCATTCCGGCGCGGTGCTGGAGGCGGCGCGGAAGGCGGCCGCCTGACCATGGCAGGGGGACTGCCCGCCGCGCTCGCGGCCACGTTTCAGGCCCGCTTCGGCCCGCGTTTCCAGACCGGGGCGGCGCTGCGCGGCCAGCACGCCGCCACCACCACCTGGATCGCGCCGCAGCCGCCGGACGCGGTGGTCTTCCCCGAGACGACCGCCGAGGTCGCCGAACTGGTCGCGCTCTGCGCCGATGCGAGGGTGGCGCTGGTTCCGTTCGGCGCGGGCACCTCGCTCGAGGGGCAGGTGAACGCGCCTCATGGTGGCGTCTCGGTCGACCTCTCCCGCATGGACCGCATCGTCGCCGTCCATGCCGAGGACATGGACGCGGTGGTGCAGCCGGGCGTCACGCGCAGCCGGCTCAATGCCCATCTGCGCGACACCGGCCTGTTCTTCCCGCTCGATCCGGGCGCCGACGCCACGCTCGGCGGCATGGCCGCGACCCGGGCTTCGGGCACCACCGCCGTGCGCTACGGCACCATGCGCGACGCGGTGCTGGCGCTGGAGGCGGTGATGCCGGACGGCTCGGTGATCCGCACCGGCGGCCGGGCGCGCAAGAGCGCGGCCGGCTACGACCTCGCGCGGCTTCTGGTCGGATCCGAGGGCACGCTCGGCATCATCACCGAGCTCACGCTGCGGCTCCAGGGCATTCCCGAGGCGGTTCTGGCGCTCAGATGCAGCTTTCCCGACACGGTGTCGGCCTGCCGGGCGGTGATCGCCACCCTGCAATGCGCGCTTCCCGTGGCGCGGATCGAGCTTCTCGATACGCTGACCGTGCGCGCGGTCAACGCCCATTCCGGCCTCGGCCTGCCCGAGACGCCGCTGCTCCTGACCGAGTTCCACGGCAGCCCGGCGGGCGTCGCCGAGACCGCCGAGACCTTCACCGCCATCGCGGCCGACCATGGCGGCCACGGCTTCGCGCAGGCGACGACGCCCGAGGAGCGCAGCCGGCTGTGGCAGGCGCGGCACGACGTGTTCTGGGCCGGGCTGGGGCTGCGCCCCGGCGCGCAGGCGATCAGCACCGACGCCTGCGTGCCGGTCTCGCGCCTTGCCGACTGCCTCGGCGCCGCCGAGGCCAAGGCCGCGGAGCTCGGCCTGATCGCGCCGGTCGCCGGCCATGTCGGCGACGGCAATTTCCACAACCTGATCCTGATCGACCCCGACAACGCCGCCGAGAGGAAGGCGGCCGAGACCTATATCGGCTGGCTGAACGATCTCGCGATCTCGATGGAGGGCACCTGCACCGGCGAGCACGGCATCGGCCAGGGCAAGCAGCCCTATCTCGCCCGCGAGGCGGGGCCGGGACTGCGGGTGATGGCGGCGATCAAGGCCGCGCTCGACCCGCACGGGATCATGAACCCCGGCAAGATCCTGCCCGCTCCGGCGGCCGGCGGGCGATGAACGAGGCCCGGCTGGCGCGCTTCGCCTCGGCCGGGGATTTCCGGCTGGCGGCCCGGCGGCGGCTGCCGCGCATCCTGTTCGACTATCTCGACGGCGGCGCAGGAGGCGAAACCACGATGGCCGCCAACGTCGCCGATCTGGCGCGGATCGAGCTTGTGCCGCGCGCCCTGCGCGACGTCTCGGTGCGCAGCCTCGAGGCGACCTTCCTCGGCGCCCGCCATGCCCTGCCGGTCATGCTGGGGCCGGTGGGCTCGCTCGGCCTGTTCCGCGCCGGCGGCGAGGCGGCGGCGTTCCGGGCCGCGCACGAGGCCGGCATCCCCGCCTGCCTCTCCGCCTTCGCCGTCACCCGGCCCGAGGGACTGCCCACGGGAGCCGATGCCTTCCAGCTCTATGTCCTCAGGGACCGCGGGCGCACCGAAGCGATCCTCGATCGCGTCGCCGCGGCCGGATTCCGCACGCTGTTCGTCACCGTCGACACCGCGGTCTCCGGCATCCGCGAGCGCGACCTGCGCAACGGGCTGCGGCGGCTTGCCCGGCCCGACCTGCGCATCCTCGCCGATCTCGCACGCCATCCGCGCTGGTGCGCCGGAATGGCGCGCGACGGCCTCCCAACGATGATGCTGGCCGAAGGCTGGCCCGAGGCGGGGAGGGGCTATCTGGTGCAGGCCGCATTCCTCGCGTCGCAGATCGACCCCGGCTTCGACCGCAACGGTCTCGAATGGCTGCGGGCGCGCTGGCCGGCCCGGCTTGCGGTCAAGGGCGTCATGTGCGCCGAGGACGCCCGCATCGCCGTCGATTGCGGGGCCGACGCGGTGGTCGTGTCCAACCATGGCGGCCGCCAGCTCGATGGGGCGGGCTCGACGATCCGGGCGCTGCCGGCCGTCGCGGAGGCCGTGGCGGGCAGGGCGGAGGTGCTGTTTGACGGCGGCATCCGGCGCGGAAGCGACGTGCTGAAGGCGCTCATGCATGGTGCCGACGCCTGCCTCCTCGGCCGCGCCTATGCCTATGCGGTGGCGGCGGCCGGGGAGGCGGGGCTGCGCACTCTCTTTCGCCTCATTGCGGCCGAGCTGGAGGCGGCGACGGCGTTGTGCGGCATGACGTCCATGGTCGAGGCGCGGCCTCGTGCCGGCCGCACGGAGGGCTTGCCGAACGGCCGAAATCCCGGTCTTTGAACGCCGGGAACCTCTCAAGCCGGAGCGCTTTCTTGATGCTGCCCGGCGCACGCGCGGCCTCTGTGCCCGCCCCCGCTTTCCATGCGATGACGGTGCGGATTTCCGGAGTGCAAGACGGTGTCCGGGCCGCAGGCGCGGAAGGCCGCCGAATGGCTGACGCGCCTCGGCATGAGCCCGCGCGTCGCCGGCGAGCGGGTCGGGCAGGCCTCGGCGATCAAGCTGACGCGCTCGATCATGATCAAGGGCATGGAGGCGCTGTTTGCCGAATGCTTCCTCGCCGCGCGGCTGGGCGGCGTCGAGGACGAGGTTCTGGCCTCGCCGGAGGCGAGCGACCCGGACATCGCCTGGCGCAGACGGCGCGGCTACGCGATGGACAGGATGACCGTGCACGGCCGCCGCCGCGCCGCCGAGATGCGCGAATCCGCGGCCATGGTCGCGGAGCTGGGCCTGCCGAACGCCATGGCGGCGGCGACGGCGCAATGGCAGCAGCGCCTCGGCGACCTGCCGGTGAAGACCGACGATATCGGCGTGGTGCTGAAGGCGCCGGGCGGGGCGGGCTGATTACGGACGCGGGAAGACCCGGCCGTCGAACAGCTTGCGCGCCGTGCGAATCGTGCCCGCGCCGCGCACGCTGCCGTCGGCGGCGATGTCGAGGAACACTTCCGCCGCCCCGCTCGGGTGCTCGACCGAGAAGGTGCCGCCCTCCGGCAGCCGCGCCAGACCCTCGGCGACCGAGCCGGGGACGATGCAGCCAGTGGCGACGCTGACCGCTGCGAACACCCCGATCGAGGCATGGGCACGATGCGGAATGAAGCTGCGCGTGCCGATCGTTCCGCCCGCGGCCGGCGGCGACAGCAGCGTCATCTTCGGCACCGAGGCATCGCGCACGTCGCCGAGATTCATCAGCGGCCCGGCCGTGAGCCGGATCGCCTCGATCCGTGCGCGCAGCGCCTCGTCGGCCTCGAGCGCCTCGCGGCTTTCGCGCCCCGTCAGCCCGAGGTCGGCCGCGCGCGCCGGCATAGCTCACCCTGCCGCCGGGCGTGGCGACGCGGGCAAGCGCCACCTCGCCCGTGTTCGCCATGTGAATGCGCACCGGCGTCTCGTCGCCCGCGACCGCCACCAGCCCGCGCTCGATGGCGGCGGGGCCGACGGCGGCGAGGATGTTGCCGCAGCCCTGGGCATCGGAAACGAGCGGTCGGTCGACGAACACCTGCAGGAACAGATAGTCGACGTCGGCGTCGTCGCGGGACGACGGCGACAGGATCGCCACCTTCGAGGTCAGCGGGTCGGCGCCGCCGATGCCGTCGATCTGGCGCGGATCGGGGCTGCCCATGATGCGCAGCAGCAGGTCGTCGCGCGTGGCGGGATCGGCGGGCAGGTCCCGCGCCAGAAACACCGCCGCCTTGGAGGTGCCCCCCCCCGCATCCACAGGCAGGGGATGCCGTCCTCAGACATATTTCAGCCCCTTGGCCGCCAGCGCCTCGCGCATGCCGTAGAGGTCGAGCCCGAACTCGCCGGCCACCAGCCGCCGCCGCTTCGCCTCCTCGTTGGCCAGGCGCCTTTCGGCAGCCTCCAGCACCGACGCGGCCTCGGCCCGGCGGACCACCACCACGCCGTCGTCGTCGGCGACGACGACGTCGGCCTCGAAACCGCATCGGATGCCGTTGCATTTACGGGTACGAACGTATACAGATGTGCGCAACAGCAGGGAGGACAGAGATGCCGGGTTTCGATGTTGTCGTCGTCGGCGGAGGGAATGCGGCATTCTGCGCGGCGCTTGCGGCCGAGGAGCAGGGGGCGAAGGTCGCGGTTCTCGAGCGCGCGCCCGAGGAGGAGAGCGGCGGCAACAGCCGGTTCACGGCCGGTGCCATCCGCTTCGCCTATCGCGGGGTGGACGACCTGCGCGAGGTGATGCCCGACCTCACCGGGGAGGAGATTGAGCGCACCGATTTCGGCACCTACACCGAGGACCAGTTCTTCGACGACATGTTCCGCGTCACCCGCTACCGCACCGATCCGGTGCTGTGCGAGCTTCTCGTCAGGCGCAGCTTCGAGACGATGAAGTGGCTGCGCGGCAAGGGCGTCCGCTTCCAGCCCATCTACGGCAGGCAGGCGTTCAAGGTGGACGGCCGCTTCAAGTTCTGGGGCGGGCTGACCGTCGAGGCATGGGGCGGCGGGCCCGGCCTCGTCGACAGCGAGACCGAGATCGCCAGATCGAACGGCATCGAGATCCGCTATGGCTGCCGCGTGCTGGAGCTCCTCCACGACGGCGGGCGTGTGACCGGCGTGCGTGCCAAGCAGGACGGGCGCATCGTCGAGATCGCGGCGAAGGCCGTGGTGCTCGCCTCGGGCGGCTTCGAGTCCGATCCGGAGATGCGCGCCCGCTATCTCGGCCCCGGCTGGGAGCTGGCGCGGGTGCGCGGCACGCGCTTCAACTCCGGCGACGGCATCGCGATGGCGCGCGCCATCGGCGCGGCCGCCTACGGCAACTGGTCGGGCTGCCATGCCGTCGGCTGGGACTTCAACGCGCCGGAGTTCGGCGACCTCGCCGTCGGCGACGGCTTCCAGAAGCACTCCTATCCCTTCGGCATCATGGTCAACGCCAATGGCCGCCGCTTCGTCGACGAGGGCGCCGACTTCCGCAACTACACCTATGCCAAATACGGCCGCGTGATCCTCGAGCAGCCCGGCAACTTCGCCTGGCAGATCTTCGACGCCAAGGTGGCGCATCTGCTGCGCGACGAGTACCGCATCAGGCAGGTGACGCGCGTCGCCGCCGACACGCTGGAGGAGCTTGCCGCGAAGCTGGAGGGCGTCGATGCCGCCGCCTTCCTCGACGAGGTCGCCGCCTACAATGCGGCCGTGCGCACCGACATCCCCTTCAACCCCAACGTCAAGGACGGGCGTGCCACGCGCGGCCTCGCCGTGCCGAAATCCAACTGGGCCAACACGCTGGACGAGGGCCCGTTCCAGGCGTTCCAGGTCGGCTGCGGCATCACCTTCACCTTCGGCGGGCTGCGCATCAACGAGGAGGCGCAGGTGATGGATGTCGACCTCGCGCCGATCGGCGGCCTGTTCGCCGCCGGCGAGCTGGTCGGCGGCCTGTTCTACTTCAACTATCCGGGCGGCACGGGGCTGATGTCCGGCGCCGTGTTCGGCCGCATCGCCGGCACCTCGGCGGCACGGGCGGCCAGGGCCGCCTGAAGGCGGCGGGGAGGTGTGACGGGCACGGCGCGATGGACGACGGCAGCCACTACGATCTGGTCGTGCTGGGAAGCGGCGCTGCGGGCCTGACCGCCGCGCTCGCGGCGAGCCTCGCCGGCCTGCGCTGCCTCGTGCTGGAGCATGCCGAAACCGTCGGCGGCACCAGCGCGCGCTCCTCCGGCACGGTCTGGGTGCCCGCCAGCCACCACCTCGAGGCGCGCGGCGTCCACGGCGACCGGGCCGCGGCCGATGCCTATCTGGCGTCGCTGGTCGGCGACCGCGGCGAGGAGGCGATGTGGCGCGCGTTCCTCGACGCCGCGCCGAGGATGCTGCGCGATCTGGAGACGCGCGCGGGCTTCGCCTTCCGGCCCTTCATGGCCGCGCCCGACTACCGGCAGGATCATCCGGGCGCCGCCGCGGGCGGGCGGGCGCTGGAGCCGCCGCCCTTCGACGGCCGGCTGCTCGGCGACGATTTCGCGCGGCTCGAGCCGCCCCTGCCCGAGCTGATGCTGTTCGGCGGCATGATGCTGACGCGCGCCGAGGCGGCTGAGCTGCTGCGCGCCGGCCGCGCGCCGCGCGCCGCATGGCTCGGCCTCAGGCTGGTCGCGCGCTATCTCATGGATCGGCTCCGCCACCGCCGCGGCACGCGGCTGGTGCTGGGCAACGCGCTCGTCGCCCGGCTTTTTTCCCGCTGCCGCGACGCCGGAGTCGAGGTGTTGACAGTCGCGACGCCGCACAGCCTCGTGGTTGAGGACGGCCGGGTCACCGGCGTACGCTTTGCGCATGACGGTATCGAGCGAACGGCTCATGCCTGCCGCGGCGTGGTCATGGCCGGCGGCGGCTATCCGGCCAGTTGGCAATGGCGCGAGGAGCAGCTGCCGAAGCCGACGCCCGACCACAGCCCGGCCGCGCCCGGCTGCGACGGCAGCACCATTGCGCTGGCGCTCGCCGCCGGCGGCACGCTCGGCCCGTCGGGGCTCGACAATGCCTTCTGGTTCCCGGGCTCGGTGATGACCCGGCCGGACGGCTCGACCGCCGTGTGGCCGCACATCGTGCTCGACCGGCCGAAGCCCGGCCTCATCGCGGTCGACCGCACGGGCCGGCGCTTCGTCAACGAGGCCGTTTCCTACCACGAGTTCGTGCGCGCCATGTATGCGTCGGGGGCGGTTCCGGCCTGGCTCGTCTGCGACGGGGCCTTCATCCGGCGTTACGGGCTGGGCCTGATCCGGCCGCGCAGCCCGAGCCTCCGGCGCTATGTCCGCAACGGATATCTCAAGGAGGCGGATTCCATCTCCGGGCTGGCGGCGCGGATCGGCGTTCCCGCCGACGCGCTCGCCGCAACCGTGGAGCGCTGGAACAACGCCGCCGCAACCGGCAAGGATACGGAGTTCGGCAAGGGCGAGTCGATCTACGACAGGGCCGGGGGCGATCCCGATGTCCGGCCCAACGCCTGCGTCGGGCCGGTTGCGGCGCCGCCTTTCTATGCCGTCGAGATCGTGCCGACGCCGCTCGGCACCAGCCGGGGCCTGTGCGCGGACGTGAACGCGCGCGTGCTCGACCGCGACGGGAAGCCGGTCCCCGGCCTCTATGTCTGCGGCAACGACATGCAGTCCGCCTTCGGCGGCGAGTATCCCGGGGCGGGCGCGCAGCTCGGCCAAGGCATGACATTCGGCTGGATTGCGGCCCACCATGCGGCCGGCGAACGGAACTGAGGAGGAGGTTCGGAAAATGGCAATGCGCAAGGGTGGCGACCTGATCGCCGAGTTCCTCGTCAAGGAGAAGATGCCTTATGTCTTCGGCATCTGCGGCCACGGCAATGTCGGGCTGCTCGATTCGCTCTACGAGGTGCGCGACGAGGTGAAGCTCGTCTCGCCGCGCCACGAGCAGACCGCAGCCCACATGGCCGACGGCTTCTTCCGCGTCAGCCACAGGCCCGCCGCCACGCTCACCTCGACGGGCCCCGGTTCGGCCAACCTCATCATGGGTCTCGCCGTGGCGCAGACCGATTCCTCGGCCGTGTTCTCCATCACCGCCAACGTGCCGACCTCGCAGTTCAACCGCGGCCCGTTCCAGGAGCTGAACCAGCACCATCAGGCGGATTTCAACAACGTCATCCGCCCGGTGGTGAAGCGCAGCTTCCAGCCGACGCGCGTGGAGATGCTGCCGCTCGCCATGCGGCAGGCCGCCCAGACCATGACCACGGGCCGCCCCGGCCCGGTCAATCTCGACGTGCCCTACAACCTCTTCGTCGAGAGCGCCGAAGTGAAGGAGGAGGCGCCGTGGAACGGCTTCGGCACCCGCCGCAGCGGCGCGTCGCCCGACGACGTCGCGACCGTGCTCGACTGGCTGCTCGCCGCCGAGCGGCCAGTCATCTTCGTCGGCCACGGCGTGACGCTGTCGGAGGCGGGCAGGGAGCTGACGGCGCTGGCCGAGCGCCTGTCGGTGCCCGTGATCTCGTCGCCCAACGGCATGGGCACGATCGACATGCGCAACGAGCTGTCGCTGGGCTTCATCGGCCGCAACGGCGCCTATCCCGCTAACCAGGCCGGCCGCCATGCCGATCTCGTGCTCGCCGTCGGCGTGCGTTTCGACGACCGCTCCGCCTCGTCGTGGATTCCGGGCTATTCGTGGAACTTCCCGCAGACGCGGCTCGTCCATGTCGATCTCGACCATGCCGAGCTCGGCCGCAACTATCCGCCCGACCTCGCGGTCCTCGCCGATGCGCGCACCTTCCTACGCCAGCTCCTCGCCGGGGTTGACGCGCGCAGCGTTCCCGCCGGCCCGCGCCTGCGCGCCTGGCATCAGGACATCGCCGGCTGGCGGGCCGAGTGGGAGGACTTCATCCGGCCGGGCTTCGAGACGCATTCGGCGCCGATCCGGCCCGAGCGCATCGTCGCCGACTGCCGCGCGGTGCTGCCCGACGACGCCATCGTCACGCTCGATTCCGGCATTCACCACAACTGGTTCATGCAGTTCTGGCAGGCACGGCGGCCGCAGTCGATGCTCAACACCTGGGGCTATTCCGGCATGGGCTTCGGCCCGAGCTCGGCGCTCGGCGCCAAGCTCGCCGCGCCCGACCGGCCGGTCGTGTCGATCTGCGGCGACGGCGGCTTCACCATGGTGCCGCACGTGCTTTGCACGGCGGTGGAGTACGACATCCCGGTCGTCTGGGTGGTGTGGAACAACTTTGCCTGGGGCGCGATCCGCGACCTGCAATACGCCTATTTCGACGGCCGCGAATACGGCACCGGCTTCTACCACGGACCCAACCGGGAACCGTACAACCCCGACTTCGCCGCCTGGGCGCGCGCGGCGGGCGTCGACGGCTACACCGTCACCCGCTCGCAGGATTTCGCCGGCGTGCTCGAAAAGGCGGTTGCGGCCAACCGGCCGGCGCTGATCGACGTCCATGTCGACGCCAACATCCGCCCGCCGGCGACCGGCGCATGGGAATTGCCGCCGATCCCGCCGAAGCAGCCGGTGTTCGGCGGGCCGTGGCGGCCGGGCGACCGCGACTGACACGAGGTCAATGAGGGAGGACTACCGATGAGCAAGCCTTACGAGGCCAGCATCCGCAACATCGCCGAGGAGCCGTGGCAGGAGTTTCCCAACCATTTCGGCGGCGCGCTGTCGAAGGCGCTGGTGCATCCCGACACGGTCGGCTCGCGCCAGCTCGACTACCGCATCTCCACCTATGCGCCGATGGCCTATGTGGCGAAGCATCAGCACAAGGTGCAGGAGCAGGTCTATCACGTGCTCGAGGGCGAGGGGCTGATGGAGATCGGCGACGAGAAGCGGGTGGTGCGGCAGCATGACGTCGTCTTCCTCCCGCCCGGCGTGCCGCATTCGATCCGGAACAGCGGGCTGGGCAACCTGACCTTCATCGTCGTCACGACGCCGGTGAAGGACGAATAGGGCGCGGCGGAGACAGGGTCGGGCGGCCGGCGCGCTCCCGAGCGGAGGTCCGGCGGCCCGTCGCTTGTTTCAGGAGAAGCTGTCCTCAGCTCGCGAGGCGGCTGACGCCGTTGGTGCGCTGCGCCCGCGCCTCCTCGAAGCCGCGCCAGTTCTTGCTCTCGATCAGCTCGCGCGCGCATTCCTTGAGCTCGTTGGCCACCACCACCGCCGCGGCCGTCGAGCGCTCGGGCGGCAGGCGGTGGAGATAGTTGCGGCGGCGGAAGCGCAGGTCCGAGAAGGACAGGCAGCGCCATTCCCGGCCGCGCGCGCCTTCCTGCATCACAGCGCCCATCGGCTTGATGGTCGCGCCCATGCCGTGGAACACGGCGTTCATCAGCAGGGACAGCGAATCGATCTCGGCGACGACGTTGCTGCTCACGCCGCGGTTCTCGAACTCGGCGGCGATGCGCTGGCGCAGCCCGTGCGAGCCGGTCGGCAGGATCAGCGGCAGCTCCGCGGCCTCGGAGATGGTGATCGTCTTGCGGTGCTGCGGCACCAGCGGCGAATGCGCCGGCAGCATCAGGAAAAGCTCCTCGATCATCAGCGGCTCGACGACGATGTCGGGCAGGTCCTCGCTGCCGAACAGCACCGCGAGGTCGAGCTGGCCCAGCCGCATGAGCTGGCCGATATGGCCGCTCATGCCCTCCACCACGTTGAGCAGGATCGCCGGATAGCGCTCGCGCACGCGGGTGACGAGCGGCAGGCCGATCGCCGCGACCGTGGTGGCGGGCAGGCCGACCGTGACCATGCCCTGCACCGCGGACTCGCTGCGCGCGATCGACAGCGCCTGGTCGAGCTGGCGCAGCATGAACTTGGCGTGATGGTAGAGCGCGAGCCCATTCTCCGTCGGCGTGACGCCGCGCGACGAGCGGTTGAGCAACGGCTTGCCGACCAGGTCCTCCAGCTTGGCGAGCTGCTGGCTCAGCGCCGGCTGCGCGATGTGCAGCAGGCCCGACGCCTTGGAGAGGCTGCCGGCCTCGACGATCTGAACGAAATAGCGAAGCTGACGGATGTCCATCCGGCAATCGAACACCGGTTTCGGCTATAAGTCCAGCTTATATCAGTTTCCCTATTCCGTATTTCCGCTCGCGGGCACGGCCTCCTACACTGCGTGGAAAAGATCGCCCCGGCGCCGTTGCATTCGAGGCCACGGCGCCAGGCGGCACGAGTCAGGGCATGAAACGTCACGTCAGGGAGGAATGACGATGAAGACTTTCGAGGGAGGTTCAACGCGCGCGTCC
>JALHFU010000042.1:0-2762 GCA_022838525.1 Hyphomicrobiales bacterium
TGTTTTCGCTCGTTTCTTGTCGAGGGGCGGCCGCTCAGACCGGCACCGTCTCGCCCTTGCGGGCGCGGATCATGTCGGCGAAGCGGCGGAACAGGTAGTGCGAGTCCTGCGGGCCGGGCGAGGCCTCGGGGTGGTGCTGCACCGAGAACACCGGCTTGCCGACGAGCGCGATGCCGCAGTTCGAGCCGTCGAACAGCGAGACGTGAGTCTCCTCGACGCCTTGCGGCAGCGAGCTCACGTCGACCGCGAAGCCGTGGTTCATCGACACGATCTCGACCTTGCCGGTGGTGTGGTCCTTGACCGGATGGTTGGCGCCGTGGTGTCCCTGATGCATCTTGACCGTGCGGCCGCCGAGCGCCAGCGCCAGGATCTGGTGGCCGAGGCAGATGCCGAAGATCGGGATGCCGGTCTCGAGCAGCTTCCTGAGCGCCGGCACGGCGTATTCGCCGGTCGCGGCCGGGTCGCCCGGGCCGTTGGACAGGAAGATGCCGTCGGGCCGCAGCGCGAGGATGTCCTCGGCCGAGGTCTTGGCCGGTACCACCGTCACCTTGGCGCCGAGGCCGGCGAGCAGCCGCAGGATGTTGCGCTTGATGCCGAAATCGACGGCGACGATGTGCATCCACGGCTCGGCCTGCTCGCCGAAGCCCTCGTTCCACACCCACGGCGTCTCGCTCCACGCCGAGGACTGGCCGGAGGTGACGTCCTTGGCGAGGTCGAGATCGACGAGGCCGTGCCACTCGCGCGCCTCCTTCTTCAGCGCCTCGATGTCGAACACGCCGTCGGGCGCATGGGCGATCACCGCGTTGGGCGCGCCCTTCTCGCGAATCAGGGCGGTCAGCGCCCGGGTGTCGATGCCGGTCATGGCGACGATGCCGCGCTTCTTCAGCCAGTCGGCGAGATGGCCGGCGGCGCGCCAGTTCGACGGGGCGGTGACGTCGGCCTTGAAGATCGCGCCGACCGCGCCGGCGCGCGCGGCGGGGTTCAGGTCCTCGGCGTCCTCGGCATTGGTGCCGATATTGCCGATATGCGGGAAGGTGAAGGTGACGATCTGGCCGGCATAGGACGGGTCGGTCAGGATTTCCTGATAGCCGGTCAGCGCCGTGTTGAAGCAGACCTCGGCGGCCACGTGCCCGGTCGCGCCGAGGCCCTTGCCCTCGATCACCGTGCCGTCGGCCAGCACCAGAAGCGCGGTCGGCTTCGCCCTGGTCCAGGGCTGGGTGGGGGTTTCAGTCGTCTCGGCCATTGCGGCTCTCCGTTCGTGAGCCGTCCGCGCTTGCTTTCGCGCCGCCGGCGGGACATATCGCGCGGCGGATGGCACGGGCGGGGCCGCATTCGGCCTAAACATGCTGGATATAGTTTCGCCCGGTGCATAAAAGAAGGCGCGGGCGCGGTCAACGACCGTGGTGCGCCGGAAACAGGGAGACGTATCATGCGCGAAACCATCGCCCAGGCGCTGAAGGACGCGCTGAAGAGCAAGGACAAGCTGCGGACCGGCACGCTCCGGCTCGTCAACGCCGCGATCCAGGACCGCGACATCGCCAATCGCGGCGCGGGCAAGGACCCGGTCGGCGACGACGAGATCCTGCAGATCCTGACCAAGATGGTGAAACAGCGCGAGGAATCGGCCAAGGCCTTCGAGGAAGGCGGCCGCATCGAGCTTGCCGAGCAGGAGCGCGGCGAGATCGCCATCATCAAGGAATACCTGCCGAGCCAGATGGGCGAGGACGAGGTGCGCAAGGCGGCGGCCGAAGCCGTGGCCGAGACCGGCGCGCAGGGCCTGCGCGACATGGGCCGCGTCATGGCCGTGCTGAAGGAGCGCTATCCCGGCCGCATCGATTTCGCCAGGGCGAGCGCCATCGTCAAGGACCTCCTGGGGTAGGTTTTTATCGCTCACGGGCCGCACCGCCGCCTGCGGCGGCTGGCCCTCCGCGAGGGCGGGCCACGAGGCCCGACGCCCGGTCGGGCTTGCAGCCTGCGGCTGTTTTTTTCGCTCATGCGCCGTATCGCGCGCCGGACAACCGGCGGGCGGCGGTCGCCGCCTCGGCCTGCCCGTTATTCCGCCGCGCGCAGCCGCGTGTGGCCGAGGAGGCCGTGCTCCTCCAGCACCGGGTAGGCGATGGAGGCGAGGAGCGAGTTGATCTGCTTCAAGTCGCGGATGGTGTCGAGGTGCAGCGAGCTGGTCTCGATGCTCCTCGACGTGCCCTCGCGCAGCCGCTCGAAATGGCGCTGGCTGGTCTGGCGCTCGAGGTCGCGCAGCCGGTCCTTCTCCTGCACGAGCTGGAAGGCGGTTTCCGGGTCGCGCGAGATCAGCACGTTGAAGGCGAGGCGGGCGTTCGCCATCACCATGGCGTGCAGGTCCGACAGCTCGCGCCAGCCCTCCGGCGTGAAGGTCAGGTGGCGGTCGAGCTTCTTGCGGACGTGGACCAGCATGTTGCGCACGATGATGTCGCCGACCTGCTCCAGCTTGACGCAGCCCTCGAGAAGCTCCTGCGTGCGGCGCGCCTCGTCGTCGCTCATGCCCTTGGTGCTGATCTTGGCGAGGTAGAGCTTGATCGCGGCATGCTTGCGGTCGACGCGGTCGTCGAGCGCGGCCAGCGCCTCCATGCGGGCGGGGTCCGGCTCCTCGTAGAGCTCCATGATGCTCTTCAACATCACCTCGATGGTGTCGCAGACGCCGACGACGGCGCGGCTGACATTGGCGAGCGCCCGCGACGGGCTGCCGAGCGCATCGGGGTCGAGCGCGCTTGCCTCGCGGTCCTCCA
>JALHFU010000042.1:2784-7838 GCA_022838525.1 Hyphomicrobiales bacterium
CAGCGCGGCATTGAAGAGGATGTGCGCGTGGACGACCTGAAGCGGCGCGCCGGCGCCGAGCATGTCGAGCGGCGGCCGGAAGAGGATGAAGGCGGCAAGCGCCAGCACCGCGCCGACGCCGCGAATGGCGAGGTTGCCGAAGGGCACGGCGCGGCTTTGCAGCGGCATGGTGCGGGACAGGAGCGCGGCGACGAGGCCGCCGCCGAGATTGGCTCCCAGCACCATCACCACGCCGAGCTCGGCCGGCATCAGCCCGCGCGCGGCGAGCGCGGCCGTGAGCAGGACGAAGGCGACGCTGGAGTGGAACAACCACGTCGTCACGGCCGCGATCAGGAAGGCGGTGATCGGGTCGCCCGACAGGTAGTTGACGACGACCGGCAGGATGCGGCTCTCGCGCAGCGGCTCCGACGCCTCGCCGATCAGCCGCAGCGACAGGATCAGGAGGCCGATGCCGACGAGGATCGAGCCGAACTGCCGCCATGCGCGGCGGTCCGTCGAGAGATAGATGACCGCGCCGGCGAAGATCGCCACCGGGATCAGCAGCGACAGATCGTAGCTCAACAGCTTGACCACGAAGGCGGAGCCCAGATCCGCGCCGAGCACGGCCATCAGCCCGGTCGTGCCGGAGACGATGCCGGAGCCCGCGAAGGAGGCGACGAGCAGCGTCACCGCGGTCGCGCTCTGGAAGGCGACGGCCAGCGCGCCGCCGGCGCCCACGGCCATGAGCGGGTTCTTCAGCGTATGGCGCAGCTTCAGCCGCAAGGCGTCGCCATAGGCGTCCTCGACATTGGTGCGCACCATGTGCGTCGCCCACAGGAGGAGCGCGATCGCGCCGCCGAGATGGACGAGAACGAGCGAGCCCGTCATGGCGCGACCGGCGCGCCCGGGAGGCCGCGATGGAACGAAAGGAAGGGGCTCATGGTCCGCAAGTCACGGAAAACGGTACGGTTCTGCATCACCATATATTAGCCGGGTAAATTTTTCATCGTTAATTCGCGGTGCTCTCCCGGCCCGCGCGCCGCGGTCCATTCGTCCTCCGCTCGCCTGTGAATCCCGTGCATGCGGCGCGTTTGCGGTCGCGCCGCCTGCGGACGCCTCTTATATAGGGTGTCTGGACGAGATTTTTCCGATGCGCTTTTCTCCTGCCTTTCTCGACGAGATACGCGACCGCGTGCCGATTTCCTCGGTGATCGGCAGCCGCGTGACGTGGGACAGGCGCAAGACCAACCCGCAGCGCGGCGACTACTGGGCCTGCTGCCCGTTCCACGGCGAGAAGAGCCCGTCCTTCCACTGCGAGGACCGCAAGGGGCGCTATCACTGCTTCGGCTGCGGCGTGTCGGGCGACCACTTCAAGTTCCTGACCGAGCTCGACGGCATGAGCTTCCCCGAGGCGGTTGAGCGCGTGGCCGAGATGGCCGGCGTGCCGATGCCGGCGCGCGACGAGGCGGCCGAGCGGCGCGAGCAGGCACGCGCCAGCCTGACCGACGTGATGGAGCTTGCCGCCCGCTTCTTCCAGGAGAAGCTGCAGGCGGCCGAAGGCGCGAAGGCGCGCGCCTATCTGCGCGAGCGCGGGCTTTCCTCGGTCACGCAGCAGACGTTCCGCCTCGGCTATGCGCCCGACAGCCGCAACGCGCTCAAGGAACATCTCGCCGGCAAGGGCGTCGCGCGCGAGCAGATCGAGGCCTGCGGGCTGGTGGTGTACGGGCCGGACATCCCGGTCTCCTACGACCGTTTTCGCGACCGGGTGATGTTCCCGATCGAGGATGCGCGCGGCCGGGTCATCGCCTTCGGCGGGCGGGCGCTGTCGAAGGACGTGCCGGCGAAGTATCTGAACTCCAACGACACCGAGCTCTTCCACAAGGGCAACGTGCTCTACAACTTCGCCCGCGCCCGCAAGGCGAAGGGCCAGGACGGCACGGTAATCGCCGTCGAGGGCTACATGGACGTGATCGCGCTGGCGCAGGCCGGGTTCGGCAACGCGGTGGCGCCGCTCGGCACGGCGCTGACCGAGAACCAGCTCGAGCTCCTGTGGCGCATGACGGGCGAGCCGGTGCTGTGCTTCGACGGCGACCAGGCCGGGCTGAAGGCGGCGTGGCGGGCGGCCGACCTTGCCCTGCCGCTGGTCGCGCCCGGCCGCACGCTGCGCTTCGCGCTGCTGCCGGAAGGGCAGGACCCCGACGATCTGGTCAGGGCCGGCGGGCCGGACGCCTTCCGCGAGGTGTTGGCGCAGGCGCGGCCGCTGGCCGAGCTCCTGTGGCTGCGCGAGACGGCGGGCGGCGTGTTCGACACGCCGGAGCGCCGGGCGGAGCTCGAAAAGACGCTGCGCGAGCTGACCGGCCGCATCCGCGACGAGAGCGTGCGCCGCCACTACCAACAGGACATGCGCGAGCGCGTGCAGGCCTTCTTCGGCCGCGAGACCGGCGGTCGCCGGGAGCGCGGGCAGAATGCCGGCGGCGCGCCGGGCCGCGGCAGGCAGGCGGCAGGGCGGCTTGCGGTCACGGAAAGCCTCGCGCGCTCGGCCATGGTGAGGAGCGGCGGCGGGCCGCTGCCGCTGCGCGAGACGGCGATGCTGGTCGCCATGGTCAACCATCCGGCCCTGCTCGACGACTATTTCGACGCGTTCGAGGAGATGAACCCGGCGCATCCCGAGCTGAAGCGGCTGCATGGCGCGCTCCTCGACGCCATCGCGCACGGCGTTCTCCACGAGCGGCAGGCGCTGGTCGCCGCGCTGGCGGCGAAGGAGCTGGACGGGCTGTGGGAGAGGGCGGTGCGCCACTGCCGCGGGCTCGGGCTGTGGCCCGTGCTCGAACAGGCTTCCGCCGAGGACGCGAGAGAGGCGTTCTCCCAGACGGTGGCGCTGCAGGCGCGGGCGAGCGAGCTCATGCGCCAGCGGCGCAGCCTGCAGAGCGAGCTTGCCGAGGCGGTGGAGAGCGGCGAGGAGGACGCCTCGACCCGGCTGCTCCAGGCGATCGCCGAGATCAATCTCGACATCGCCAGCCTGGAGCGGCTGGAAGCGCTGGTCGACGGCTTCGGCGTGTCGTCGGGGCGGGTGTAGCGATGGAGGCGCGGGGGCGCAGGGCGGTTCTCGTGTTCGCGCTCGCGCTGCCGCTGCTCACCTTCCTCGCGCTGCTCGTCGCGTCCGGTGGCATGCCCTCGGGCCTGTCGGGCACCGCCGTCGCGTTCTCCTATATCGTCGGGATCTGCCCGGCGGTCTTCACCGGGCTCGTCTGGCGGCGACTGCTGGAGGGCGGCTGGTGCCGGCTGTCGCGTCTTGCCGGCGTCGCTGCGGCGCATCCGCTCGGGGCGGTGCCGTTCTTCCTGCCCGCCGTCTTCCTGACGGGCATCGCCGGCGTCAATATGTGGCTGCTGTGCGTCCCGATCTTCGTCGGCGCGGCGCTCGCGGCCTGCCTTCTGGTGGAGTTCGTGTGGCCGGGTGCGGCGAGAGGTTCCCTTGCAGAAACCGGAAGGCTTCCTACATAGGCCGATGGTGAAGCGACAAGCCGGCGAAGGGCGGCCGAAGCGCAATTGATTCGCTTTTTCTTGCCGAATCAGCTTTGACCGCTTGACCTTCCGTCCGAATGACGGAATCAGGACGATGACGAACGCCGGCACGGGGCAGGACATGAGCCGGCGTCAGCAATTTGCAGCCTATGGTTGGACGGGTCGGGGAGCCCGCCATATATCCAGGGATGTCAGGGTTAATCGGGAATTAAGGCAGAAGCGGCTATCGCGGGCATGGCGCGAACGGTTCCGGTCCCGCTGCGCATAGCCTTCACCCCTCGATGAAGCTTCAGCCGCTTGGAGAAAGACGACGACATGGCGACAAAAGAGAAGGAAGAGGTCGAAACCGAACGCGAGGGCACGACCGACGGCCCCCTTCTCGATCTTTCCGACGACGCCGTCAAGAAGATGATCAAGCTCGCGAAGAAGCGCGGCTACGTCACCATGGACGAGCTCAACGCGGTGCTGCCGTCCGAGGAAGTGACCTCCGAGCAGATCGAGGACACGATGGCGATGCTGTCCGACATGGGCATCAACGTCGTCGAGGAGGACGAGGCCGGCGAGGAGGTCGACAACGATGCCGGCGACAGCGACGACGAGCCGGGCGACCTGACGGAATCCGCCGGCACGGCGATCGCCGCCGCCGTCACCAAGAAGGAGCCGACCGACCGCACCGACGACCCCGTGCGCATGTATCTGCGCGAGATGGGCTCCGTCGAGCTTCTGTCGCGCGAGGGCGAGATCGCCATCGCCAAGCGCATCGAGGCCGGCCGCGAGACCATGATCGCGGGCCTGTGCGAGAGCCCGCTGACCTTCCAGGCCATCATCATCTGGCGCGACGAGCTGAACGAGGGCAAGATTCTCCTGCGCGAGATCATCGACCTCGAGGCGACCTATGCCGGCCCCGAGGCCAAGCAGGCGCCCGTGGTCGAGCGCCACGACGAGGACGAGAAGCCGAAGGCCGAGGAGGCGCGCGGCGGCCGCCGCCCCTCGCGCGACGACGACGACATCACCAATGTCGGCGGCGAGACCCGCGCCGAGGAGGAGGAAGAGGAAGAAGACGAGGCCAACCTGTCGCTCGCCGCGATGGAGGCGGAGCTTCGCCCCCAGGTGATGGAGACGCTCGACGTCATCGCCTCGACCTACAAGAAGCTGCGCAAGCTGCAGGACCAGCAGGTCGAGCAGCGGCTGGCTGCCGCCGGCAACCTGTCGTCCAGCCAGGAGCGCGCCTACAAGAAGCTCAAGGAAGAGCTGGTCGCGGCGGTCAAGTCGCTGTCGCTCAACCAGGCGCGCATCGAGGCGCTGGTCGAGCAGCTCTACGACATCAACAAGCGTCTGGTGCAGAACGAGGGCAAGCTGCTCAGGCTCGCCGAGAGCTACGGCGTGCGCCGCGAGGAGTTCCTGAAGGAATATCAGGGCACCGAGCTCGACCCCAACTGGATGAAGGCCATCGCCAACCTCTCCGGCCGCGGCTGGAAGGAGTTCTACCAGAACGAGAAGGAGACGATCCGCGAGATCCGCTCCGAGATCCAGAACCTCGCCACCGAGACGGC
>JALHFU010000042.1:7851-27581 GCA_022838525.1 Hyphomicrobiales bacterium
TCTCGATCGCCGAGTTCCGCAAGATCGTCAACCAGGTGCAGAAGGGCGAGCGCGAGGCGGCCATCGCCAAGAAGGAGATGGTGGAGGCGAACCTGCGCCTCGTCATCTCCATCGCCAAGAAATACACGAACCGCGGCCTGCAGTTCCTCGACCTGATCCAGGAAGGCAATATCGGCCTGATGAAGGCGGTGGACAAGTTCGAATACCGGCGCGGCTACAAGTTCTCGACCTATGCGACGTGGTGGATCAGGCAGGCGATCACCCGTTCCATCGCCGACCAGGCGCGCACCATCCGCATCCCGGTCCACATGATCGAGACGATCAACAAGATCGTGCGCACCTCGCGCCAGATGCTGCACGAGATCGGCCGCGAACCGACGCCGGAGGAGCTGGCCGAGAAGCTGGCCATGCCGCTGGAAAAGGTGCGCAAGGTGCTGAAGATCGCCAAGGAGCCGATCTCGCTCGAAACGCCGGTGGGCGACGAGGAGGATTCGCATCTCGGCGACTTCATCGAGGACAAGGGCGCGATCCTGCCCATCGACGCTGCGATCCAGGCCAACCTGCGCGAGACGACGACGCGCGTGCTCGCCTCGCTCACCCCGCGCGAGGAGCGCGTGCTCAGGATGCGCTTCGGCATCGGCATGAACACCGACCACACGCTGGAGGAAGTCGGCCAGCAGTTCTCGGTGACGCGCGAGCGCATCCGCCAGATCGAGGCCAAGGCGCTCAGGAAGCTCAAGCACCCCTCGCGCAGCCGCAAGCTGCGCAGCTTCCTCGACAGCTAGACGGAAACATGAAGAACCCGGCGCAAGGCCGGGTTTTCCATATGCTTTGCCGGTGCAGAAAAATCGATGCGAGCGTGCACGATATGCGTAGATGTGCGTATACGTATCGCGCGCGACGCATGCTAGATTGGCTTCAATTTCCTGCTCATGCCGGCGGCCACACAGGCGGGCGCCTCGCCCCGGCATTCAAACTTCGAATCGGGAGTACGCATGACCGGACATGCTGAGACGGCCGCCCCCTTGCCCGGCGCGGTGCTGGTGCGCGATGCGCGTGACGACGACATGGCGGCGGTGCAGGCGATCTACGGGCATCACGTGCTGGAGGGGCTGGGATCGTTCGAGGAAGCGCCGCCGTCGCTCGACGACATGATGGCGCGGCGCGCCGCGGTGCTGGCGGCGGGGCTGCCATGGCTGGTCGCCGAGGCCGACGGCCGCATCGCCGGCTACGCCTATGCCGGGCCGTTCCGGCCGCGCGCCGCCTATCGCTATGCGGTCGAGGATTCCGTCTATGTCTCGCCGGAGTTCGGGCGGCGCGGCGTCGGCCGCGCGCTGCTCGTCGAGCTGATCGCCCGTTGCGAGGCCGGGCCGTGGCGGCAGATGCTGGCGGTGATCGGCGACAGCGGCAACGAGGGCTCGGTCGGGCTGCATCGCGCGCTCGGCTTCGCCGACGTCGGCACCTTCGCCTCGGTCGGCTTCAAGTTCGGCCGCTGGGTCGACGTGGTGCTGATGCAGCGGGCGCTGGGCGAGGGCGACGCCACGCTGCCGGGCTGAATTCCGCCCGACGCCGTTGCAAAAGCCGGCCGGAGGGTCCAGCCTGTCGCGCGGACCAAACCGGCAGGATCGTCATGCTCACCTTCTTCTACACCCCCAACACCTGTTCGCTCGCCTCGCACATCGCGCTGGAGGAGGCCGGAGCCGCCTACGAGGCGCGGCGGGTGGATTTTTCGTCCGGCGAGCAGCGTTCGCCCGCCTATCTCGCGGTCAACCCCAAGGGCAGGGTGCCGGCGCTCGCCACGCCGCGCGGCGTGCTGACGGAGACGCCGGCGATCCTCGCCTTCGTGGCGCAGAGCTTCCCGGCGTCGAAGCTCGCGCCGCTCGACGACCCCTTCGCCTTCGCCGAGCTGCAGGCGTTCAACAGCTACCTGTGCTCGACCGTGCATGTCGCCCATGCGCACGGGCGGCGCGGCAGCCGCTGGGTGGACGATGCCGACGCGATCGCCGCCATGCAGAAGAAGGTGCCGGAGACGATGGCTGCCTGCTTCGAGCTGATCGAGAACGGGATGCTGCGCGGCCCGTGGGTGATGGGCGAGACCTATTCGGTCGCCGATCCCTATCTTTTCACCATTGCCGGCTGGCTCGAGGGCGACGGCGTCGACATCGCGCGCTTCCCGCATGTGCACGATCACCGCAAGCGGATGACGGAGCGCCCGGCGGTGGCGCGCGCGATGGCGGCCGTGGCCGCTCCCGCCTAGCGCTCGCCCCCTCCGTGGGGTAGAGCCGTGGCCGACCGAACGGAATGAAGGAGGCGAGGCTATGTCGTTCTGGAAGAAGCTCTTCGGCGGCGGGGGCGCGGCGAAGGAAGAACCGCCGCTCGATCCCGTCGAGCACAAGGGGTTCCTCATCCGCCCCGCGCCCTTTCTCGAGGACGGGCAGTACCAGACCTGCGGCGTCATCACCAAGGAGATCGGCGGCGAGGTGAAGGAGCACCGCTTCATCCGCGCCGACCGCTTCGCGGCCAAGGACGACGCCGTCGACGTGACGCTGCGCAAGGCGCGGCAGCTGATCGACGAGCAGGGCGAACGGATTTTCAGGTAGCGGGAAGGGGAGGAACCATGGCGCCCAAGTCATCTCTTGCGGGAAAGACGCTGTTCATTTCGGGCGGGTCGCGCGGCATCGGGCTCGCGATCGCGCTGCGGGCCGCGCAGGACGGGGCCAACGTCGCCATTGCGGCCAAGACGGCCGAGCCGCACCCGAAGCTGCCGGGCACGATCTATACCGCGGCCGAGGAGATCGAGGCGGCCGGCGGCAGGGCGCTGCCGATCCTGTGCGACATCCGCGAGGAGGCGCAGGTGGCCGACGCGGTCGCGAAGACGGCGGAGACCTTCGGCGGCATCGACATCTGCGTCAACAACGCCAGCGCCATCAGCCTGACGGACACGCTGTCGACCGACATGAAGCGCTACGATCTGATGCACCAGATCAACACGCGGGGCACGTTCCTCGTGTCGAAGACCTGCATTCCGCATCTGAGGAAGGCGGAGAACCCGCACATCCTCAACCTCGCGCCACCGCTCGACATGAGCGCCAAGTGGTTCAGGGACCATGTCGCCTACACCATGGCCAAGTTCGGCATGTCGATGTGTACGCTCGGAATGAGCGCGGAGTTCGCGAAGGACGGCATCGCGGTCAACTCGCTGTGGCCGCTGACGGCCATCGACACGGCCGCCGTGCGCAACCTTCTGGGCGGCGAGACGGTGGCGGCGATGAGCCGCTCGCCGGCGATCATGGCCGACGCGGCCCATGCCATCCTGACGAAGCCGTCGCGCAAGGTGACGGGGAACTTCTTCATCGACGAGGAGGTGCTGCGCGCCGAGGGCGTCACCGACTTCGCGGCCTATGCGCCCGGCGCCACCGGGCCGCTGGCGGCCGACTTCTTCGTGCCCGACGCGGTGTTCGAGCGCACCGATACCAAGGTCGTGCGCTCGCTCGGGTAGGATGCGTTCGGCGGCTTGCATGAAAAAGGCCCGGAGGAGGTGTCCGCCGGGCCTTTTCTCGTCGAGGCGAGCGGTCGCTACTGGCCGGAGGCCACGGGCGCGACCAGCGGCGTGATGCGGCGCACCGCGACGCGGCGGTTCTCGCGCTCCGGCTCCTGCGTGTTGACCTTCAGGTAGCGCTCGCCGTAGCCCTGCGTGACGAGATTCTCCGGCGGGATGCCGAAGACGTTGGTCAGCGCCGCGGCGACGGCCTCGGCGCGGCGGTCCGACAGCGCCAGATTGGCGAGGTCGGAGCCGACGGCGTCGGTGTGGCCCTCGATCAGGAAGGTCTCGGCCGGGTTGTCGTCGAGCAGGCGTCCCATGGCGTCGGCGAGCGTGCTCAGCCGCGGGATCGCGTCCTCGGCGATGGAAGCCGAGCCGAAATCGAAGGTGATGGTGTCGAGGTCGATGCGGCGCACGCTGTCGCGCACGCGGGCCGAATAACGCACCTCGTCCACCGAGTAGAGCCGGCGCACGCGGTCGACCGGCGGCTGATCGAGGAAGTCGTAATAGGCGCCGGCGTCGTCCACCCGGCCGGCGTCGAGGATGTACTCGTCGACCGGAATGCCGAGCCGGAGCGGCGGCAGGTCGAGGCCGGGATCGCGCCAGCCGCGGCGCTCGTCGCGGTCGCGGCCGTCGCCGGCGTAGACGAGGACGTATTCGCGGCCGTCCGGCATGATGCGCGAGCGTCTGACGACGTCGCCGTAGCGGTCGCGGATCGTCACCACCTGCACGCCGTTCGGGCGCACCACCGTCTCGCGGGTGCGGCCGCGCGGCAGCTCCTCGTAGTAGACCTCCGAGGCGTCGTGCTCGAGGCGGCGGCGGTCGTCGCTCTGGACGACGGCGTTGTTGCCGAGCTGGATGACCAGCCGGTCGCCGATCTCGCGCAGGATGTCGGCGCCCTCGCGCCGCTCACGGCGCTCCTCGCGGCGCTCGACACGGCGGCCTTCCTCCTCGCGCAGCGATTCGACCTGAACCGGCTGCTCGAGCTGCTGGGCCTCGGCATCGGTGGCCGGCGGCGGCGCGGGCGGTTCGGCGGGCGGCTGCTGCGCCGCATCGGCGGGCGCGGCGTCGCCGGCCTCCTTCTCGCTGTCGAGGATCGGCGCGTCGCGCACCGGCTCCGCGGCCCCGCCGCCTGCGGGCGGGGTCGGCGCGGGCTGCTGCCCCTGCGGCGGGGTTGCGCCTGCCGGCGGCTGGCCGGGGACGGGCTCGGCACCGCCGCCCGCCGGGGGCGGTGTGGGTGCGGGCTGGGCAGGGGGCGGAGCCGGCTGCTCCGGGGGCGTCGGTGCGGGCTCCTCCTGCGGCGGGCGCGGGGCCTCGGCCGGCGGCGGCGGGGTCGCTTCTGCCGGCGGCTGGCCGGGGACGGGCTCGGCGCCTCGCGGCGCCTCCTCGGTCTGGCGCGGCTCCTCCGCCTGAGGCGCTTCTTCAGGCTGCTCCTCGCGGCGGCGGCGCTCCTCCTCGGTCTCCTCCGCGTCCGGGTCGGCCTGTGCGAGCACGAGCGGCATGTCCTTCGCCTGCGGGGGCTCCGCCGTGGAAGCCGTCGGGGAAGCCGCCGTGGAAGCCGTCGGGGCCGCGACTGCATATCCCGTCGCCATCAGCAGCGCCAGTGCGGTGCCCGTGACGAAGCCTGCTCTTGCGGTCATGGTACTCTCCTGTCCGATTGTCCCGTCGCCTAGGCAACACTAATTACAGCACTTTGTTCCGCCTAGGCAGCGTTATGGGCCGGGACCGGGCGATTTTGCGGCCGAAGCGTGGCTGCGGGATTCCGGGACTTGACCCTGCCGCCGCGAACGCCCAAACGGGCCGCCATGATGCAGAACTTCTGGACGGAAAAGACGCTCGACGAATTGTCGCCGCAGGAATGGGAAACGCTGTGCGACGGCTGCGGCAAGTGCTGCCTCGCCAAGCTCGAGGACGAGGACACCGGCGACATCTACTGGACGAGCGTCGGCTGCCGGCTGTTCGACGACCGGACCTGCCGCTGCCGCGACTATGCCAACCGGCTGGCGAGCGTGCCGGACTGCGTGCGCCTGACGCCGCAGAACGTGCGCACCATCGCGTGGCTGCCGAAAACCTGCGCCTACCGGCTTGTCGCGGAAGGGCACGACCTCTACTGGTGGCATCACCTCGTCTCCGGCAGCCGCGAGACGGTGCACGAGGCCGGCATCTCCGTGCGCGGCAAGGTGACGGCGAGCGAGGACGACCTGCCCGAGCCCGAAGACTATTTCGTCCACATGCTTGAGGAAGAACCATGAGCGAAGCCGACACCCTCGCGCTGATCCGCCGCTACATCGACGCCTTCAACGCCGGCGACCGCGACGCCATGCTCGCCTGCCTCTCGGACGACGTCGCCCACGACATCAACCAGGGCGGCCGCGAGATCGGCAAGGACAAGTTCCGCTGGTTCCTCGGCATGATGGACCGCCACTATCGCGAGCGCCTGGAGGACGTCGCCGTCATGGTCGGCGAGGGCGGCGGCCGCGCGGCGGCCGAGTTCACCGTTCGCGGCACCTATCTCGCCACGGCGGAGGGGCTGCCGGAGGCCAACGGCCAGACCTATTCGCTGCCTGCCGGCATCTTCTTCGAGGTGGATGACGGGCTGATCTCGCGGGTGACGACCTACTACAACCTCGCCGACTGGACGGCGCAGGTCGGGAAGGGCTGACGCCTCGATGGAGGCCGTGATCGAGGTAAGACGCCTGTCGCGGCAGGAGGCGGAGGCCGCCTTGGACGACCTCGCGCGGCTCAGGATCGAGGTCTTTCGCGACTTTCCCTATCTCTACGAGGGCGACGTCGACTACGAGCGGCGCTACCTCGCGACCTACATGGCCTCGCCCGGCGCGGTGATCGTCGGCGCGTTCGGCGGGGCCGAACTCGTCGGCGCGGCGACCGCGTCGCCGCTTGCCGACCATTTCGGGGAATTCGCGCAGCCGTTCGCGGCGCGCGGTCTCGATCCGGCGGAGTTCTTCTATTTCGGCGAGTCGGTGCTGAGGAAGCGCTATCGCGGCCGCGGCGTCGGCGTGCGCTTCTTCGAGGAGCGGGAGAAGGCGGCGCGGGAGGCGGGGTTCTCCCGCTGCGTGTTCTGCGCCGTGGTGCGGCCGGCCGGCCATCCGGCGCGGCCGGCGGACTATACGCCGCTCGACGCCTTCTGGGCGAAGCGCGGCTATGGCCGCGTCGAGGGGCTTGTCACCGGCTTTTCCTGGCGCGACGTCGGCGAGGCGGAAGAGACCGTCAAGCCGATGGAGTTCTGGGAGAAGCGTCTCTAGCGCTTCAACCCTCCGAGACGCCGGCCTCGGCGAAGGTCGCCATGCCGGCGTGGCAGGCGAGCGCGGCGCGCAGCACGTTGACGGCAAGGCAGGCGCCAGACGCCTCGCCGAGCCGCATGCCGAGGTCGAGGATCGGCGCAAGGCCGAGAGTATCGAGGAGCCGCCGGTGTCCGGCCTCGGCCGAGACATGGCCGGCAAGCGCATGGGCGAGGCCCTGCGGATGCAGCCGCAGCAGCGGCGCGGCCGCCGCGCTGGCGACGAAGCCGTCGAGGAGCAGCGGAATCGCGCGCCGGCGGGCGGCAAGCGCTGCCCCGAAGATCGCCGCAAGCTCGCGGCCGCCGACCCGGCGCAGCGCCTCCAGCGGGTCGGCGAGCGCCGCGCCGTGGAGCGCGAGCGCGGCGTCGACCGCTTCCGCCTTGCGCGCGAGGCCGGCGTCGTCCACGCCGGTGCCGCGCCCTACCCAGCCCGCGCCGTCGCCGCCGAAGAGGGCGGCCGCCACGGCGGCTGCCGATGTCGTGTTGCCGATGCCCATCTCGCCGACGCAGACGAGGTCCGCATCCTCGCCCACCGAGGCCATGCCGGCCACGACGGCCTCGACGAATTCCGCCTCGCTCATCGCCGGCCCGCGGGTAAAGTCGCCGGTCGGCATATCGACCGCGAGCGGCGTCACCCTGAGCGCGGCGCCGGCCTGGCGGGCAAGCTGGTTGATGGCCGCGCCGCCGGCCGAGAAGTTCGCCACCATCTGCGCCGTCACTTCCGGCGGGTAGGCCGAGACGCAGCGGGCGACGATGCCGTGCGAGCCGGCGAAGACCAGCACCTCGACCCGGTCGAGCTGCGGCACCGCGCGGCCCTGCCAGCGGGCGAGGAAGATTGCGAGATCTTCCAGCCGGCCGAGGCTTCCCGCGGGTTTGGTAAGGACGGACTGACGCTGCGCGGCTTCCCCGGCCGCCTCGCCGTTTCCTTCGGGCAGCGATGCGGCAAGGGCGCGGATGGCGGCGATATCTGCGGGGCGGGTCATGCGGTCTCCGATCAGGCGAGGAGGGCGGCGGCGGCCGCAAGCACGGCGATCTCGCCGGCCTGCTGCGCCGCGCCGAGGACGTCGCCGGTCTGGCCGCCGATCTGCCGCTCGGCGAGGCGGGCGACGAGGAAGGCGAGGCCGGCGACCAGCAGGGCCGAGACGAGGGCGAAGCCGAGGCCGCCGGGCAGCAGCAGGACGAAGCCGGCCGCGGCGGCGGCAAGCACGGTGCCGGAGCCGACGGGACCGACGCCCGCGGCGAGGCCGTCGGCGCGCGCCGGCGGCAGGTTGGCCATCAGGGCCGGCAGCGCCGCGCGCGAGGCGGCATGGGCGGCGACCGCGCCGACGAGCGCGGTGGCGGGCGAGACGGCCGCCAGCGCCCCGAGCGCGCCCCAGCGGGCGATGAGCGACAGGCCGAGCGCGAGCACGCCGTAGCTGCCGATGCGGCTGTCGCGCATGATGGCGAGCTTGTCCTCGCGGCTCCCGCCGCCGCCGAAGCCATCGGCGGTGTCGGCGAGCCCGTCCTCGTGCAGCGCGCCGGTGAGGACGATCCCAGCGCCGAGCCCGGCCGCGGCCGCGAGCGGGGCGGGCAGGCCGAGCGCCAGCGCGAGCCAGATCGCGATGCCGACGGCGAGCCCGACGACGGCGCCGGCGACGGGCGCGGCCCATTGCGTCTCGGCGAAGGCGCGCGCGCCGTCGTGCCGGACGGGCAGGCGCGTGTAGAAGCCGATGGCGGCGGCGACGTCGCCGAGGAGGATCGCGGGTGCGGGAAGACGGGATGGCACGGATTTTTCTCGGGCCGGATTCGAGTGGCGTCGATTTAGGGTCGGCCCGCCTCCGGTGTCAACGCGGCCGCGGGCGTGTTGCGGCGGTGCCGTTTCGGGATATGGTCGTTCCGCGGGCATGCGGGTCCCGCAAGGGGGAGACATGACATCAACGGCGGCGCGTTCCGAGGGAGACCGTCATGGCTGAGCGTCGGGGCAGTCTCACATTGGTGCTGGGCGGTGCGCGCTCCGGCAAGAGCAGCCATGCCGAGGCGCTGATCGCAGCCCATCCGGCACCGTGGACCTATGTCGCGACGGCGCAGGCCTTCGACGACGAGATGGTCGAGCGGATCGCCCACCATCGCGCGCGCCGCGACGGGCGCTGGCGCACCGTCGACGCGCCGCTCGACCTTGCCGAAACGCTCGCCGCCATGCCCGACGATGCGCCGGTGCTGGTCGATTGCCTGACGCTGTGGCTGTCCAACGTCATGCTGGCGGAGCGCGACGTCGGGGAGGAGACGCGGCGGCTGGCCGGCGTGCTCGCCGCGCCGCGCGGGCCGTGGGTGGTCGTGGCCAACGAGGTCGGGCTCGGCATCGTGCCGGAGAACGCGCTGGCGCGGCGGTTCCGCGACGAGGCAGGCCGGCTCAACCAGATGGTCGCGGCGGGAGCCGACAGCGTGGTGTTCCTCGTGGCCGGCATGCCGCTGGTGGTCAAGTAAATCCTGAAATACCGTCCGGACCGGCAAGGAACGATCGCCGGCTGATCTTGACGGCGGTCAAATCCGGCTTCGCGGAACGAGCCTATGCTTGCCTCCTCGAAATGGAGGAGGAGCCGCGATGTGCGCTGCTTTCTCTAAAGATGCGGTGCGCGGGACCGTGCCCCGGCCGGCGGGAGGGGAGGCAGGATAGTGGCGAAGGCGTCCCTGCGCGTCGCCGTCGTGGACGACGACCGCGCCGTGCTTCATGCGCTCTCCTTCGTGCTGCGGCTCGAAGGCTTCGAGGTCGAGGCCTTCGACAACGGCGCCGATTTCCTCGCGGCGGAAGCGCGATCGTCGCCGGCCTGCGCCGTCCTCGACTACGGCATGGACGGGATGAACGGGCTTGCGGTGGCGCAGGAGCTGCGCAGGCGCGGCTCGCTGCTGCCGCTGATCCTGATCTCCGGCACCGTGACGCCGCGGCTGCGGCTGCTCGCCGCCGGCGTCGGCTTCGGGGCGGTCCTCGAAAAGCCGCTGTTCGGCGACGTGCTGGCGAGAGCGGTGGCCGAGGCGCTCGGGCGCGGCGACGGGCGCGGGTGACGCGCCGCACTCCGGGAGACGCTGCGACCTTTTCGCCCCTGTGGCGGCGCAAGGCGTCTTGATAAATCGTACGGAAAATACCAGTTTGTCGCCCGTCCGGGGATGCCTCCGCCGGAACGGCAAGGAAAGCACGAATGGCGATACCTCGCACCAGGCCGGACAATCTGCCGGCGATCCTCTCCTACGGCTTCCGTCCGTTCTTCCTTGCCGGCGGCATCTATGGCGGGCTGACGGTCCTTGCCTGGATTCCGATGCTGACGGGCCATCTCGAGACCGCGAGCCTGTTCTCGCCCGTCGACTGGCACGCCCACGAGATGCTGTTCGGCTTCCTGCCGGCCGTGGTGACAGGGTTCCTGCTGACGGCGATCCCCAACTGGACCGGGCGCCTGCCGGTGCAGGGCTATCCGCTGCTCGCGCTGGTCGTGCTGTGGCTCGTCGGGCGCTTCGCCGTGTATTTCTCGGCCGAGATCGGCTGGATCGCGGCGATGGTGCTCGACGCGGCGTTCCTGCTTTCCGTGGCGATTGCCGCCGGGGTCGAGATCGTCGCCGGCCGCAACTGGCGCAACCTCAAGGTTCTGGCGCCGGTGACGGTGCTGTTCGCGGCCAACGTGCTGTTCCATGTCGAGGCGCAGCAATGGGGCGTCACCGAGTTCAGCCGGCGGCTCGGCCTTTCCGCCGCGCTGGTCCTCATCACGATCATCGGCGGGCGCATCATCCCGAGCTTCACCCGCAACTGGCTGGCGCGCGAGAATCCCGGCAGGCTGCCGATCCCGTTCGGCCGCTTCGACGCGGTGGCGATCGTCACCTCGGCGCTGGCGCTGGGGCTGTGGACCTTCGTGCCCGAAGGGAGGGCGACGGGCCTTCTGCTCCTCGCCGGCGGCGGCCTCAATGTCGCGCGGCTGGCGCGCTGGGCCGGCGACCGGGCCTGGCGGGACGGGCTGGTGCTGGTGCTGCACGTAGCGTACAGCTTCGTGCCGCTCGGGCTCGTCGCGTCGGGCCTTGCCGCGCTCTTCCCGGCCAACGTGCCCGCCGCCGCGGGCATCCACGTGTTCGGGGTCGGCGCGATCGGCGCGATGACGCTCGCCGTGATGACCCGCGCCACGCTCGGCCACACCGGCCGCGAGCTGCGCGCCGACACCGTGACCTGCCTCATCTACGTCGCCATCGTGCTCGCGACGGTGACGCGGTTCGTCGCCGCCTTCTTCCCGGCCGAGATGGCGATCCTGCACGTCTCGGCGGCGTTGTGGATCGCGGCGTTCCTCGGCTTCGCGCTGCGCTACGGCGGCATGGTGATGCGGCCGCGGCTGAAGCCGCGCCAGCCCAACCCGCGTCCGGCGGCCGCGGCCTGACGCGCCGCGATCTTCTCCGGCGCGCCACCCTCGCTTGGGGCCGGCACCGGCAACGATGAATTGACAGCGCCCGGCCCGAAGCGGCAATCGCCGCTTGACCGCGCTTCTTCGCGAATGCGACACAATTCGTGAGGTATGCTTCGCGCGACAGGCGCGAGACAGGCAGACGGGAGACGCGACAGCCGGCGATGGATCACAACCCCAAGCCCAGCCAACCGCAGGAGCCACGCTGGCTCGGCAGCAGCACGCCGTCGCGCATCGCGCTCATCCCGCCGCTTTCCGTCGCGCGCTGGCTCCTGGTGCTGGTCATCGCGGCCGGCGTCTATTTCTTCCACGGCTTCCTCGTGCCGGTTCTGGCGGCGCTGGTGATCGGCTTCGCGAGCTGGCCGGTCTATCGCGACATCCTCCGGCGCTGCGGCGGCAACCGGGCGCTCGCGGCGACGGTCGCCATCGTCCTCATCCTCGCCTTCCTCGTCGTGCCGCTGGTGATGGCGATCAGCTACACGATCAGCGAGATCGGCATCTGGTTCACCTGGGCGGTGGAGACCAACCGCACCGGCGCGCCGACGCCGGAATGGATGGTGGCGCTGCCGGGCATCGGCCCGTGGATCGACGAGCAGTGGTTCCGCCATATCGGCCATCCCGGCGCGCTGGGCGAGCTCGTCCAGATCGTCAGCGGCGCCAATATCGGCTCGATCTATCGCGGGGTGCTGGCCGCCGGCACGGGCCTGTTCGACCTGCTGCTGACGCTGCTGTTCATGATGATCGCGCTGTTCTTCGTCTACAAGGACGGCGCCGCCTTCGTTGCCCAGCTCGACACGCTCGGCGAGCGCATCCTGCCGATGCGCTGGGAGCGCATCTCGCGCGTGGTGCCGGCCACCATCAGCTCGACCGTGATGGGCATGACGCTGATCGCCATCGGCGAGGGCATCGTGCTCGGCATCGCCTACTGGATCGCCGGGGTGCCGTCGCCGGTGACGCTCGGCGTCATCACCGGCATCATGGCGCTCATCCCCGGCGGCGCGCCGCTCTCCTTCACGCTGGTGTCGATCTACTTGATCGCGTCCGGCTCGCCGGTGGCGGGCGTGGCGCTGTTCGCGTGGGGGGCGACGGAGCTCTTCATCGTCGACAAGACGCTGCGGCCGAAGCTCGTCGGCGGGCCGATCAAGCTGCCGTTCCTGCCGACGTTCTTCGGCCTGATCGGCGGCGTCAAGACCATGGGCTTTCTCGGCCTCTTCATCGGCCCGGTGCTGATGGCGCTGCTCGTCGCCATCTGGCGCGAGTGGCTGCACGAGATGAACGCGCAGGAGCCGCCCGATGCCGCCGCCGAGAAGGTCGCGGCGGGCGCGAAGGCGCGCCAGGACGAATGATCCTTGGTCCAGGCCGCATTTTCGTCCTGGATCGCCTGTTCATCCCGTTTCGGTTCTGGCATGTTGCCGGGGCACCAGCTCCATGTTGCACATCGCCGCTCCCGCCGGATTCAGGCTTGACGGGACCGGGGATGTTGTACCTTTTCAACTTTTGAGCGCGGCCTCCCGGCCGGCGCAGATTCGGATTGTTTTTTTCGCGGATGACCGACGCCAACCTGCTCCTGCTCCTCATCCTGCTCCCCTTCATGGGCAGCGCGCTTGCCGCGATGCTGCCGGGAAATGCACGCAACGGAGAGGCATGGCTGTCGGGTGGCGTCGCGGTCACGGCCTTCGCCATCGCCGCGTCGCTCTTTCCGCAGGTCGCCAATGGCGGGGTGGTGCGCCGCGAGATCGCGTGGATGCCCGAGTTCGGGCTGAACTTCACGCTCCGCATGGACGGCTTCGCCTGGATGTTCACGATGCTGATCACCGGCATCGGCCTGCTCGTCGTCATCTATGCGCGCTACTACATGTCGCCCAAGGATCCGGTGCCGCGCTTCTTCGCCTTCCTGCTCGCCTTCATGGGCGCCATGCAGGGCATGGTGATCTCGGGCAACCTGATCCTGCTCGGCATCTTCTGGGAGCTGACCAGCATCTTCTCCTTCCTGCTGATCGGCTACTGGCACCACAACGCCGCGGCCCGCGACGGCGCGCGCATGGCGCTCATCATCACCGGCATCGGCGGGCTGGCGCTGCTCGTCGGCCTGATCCTCATCGGCCACATCGTCGGCAGCTACGAGCTCGACGTCGTGCTGGCGTCGGGCGACGCCATCCGCGACCACGACCTCTACGTGCCGGCGCTGCTGCTCGTGCTGCTCGGCGCGCTGACCAAGAGCGCGCAGTTCCCGTTCCACTTCTGGCTGCCCAACGCGATGGCCGCGCCGACGCCGGTCTCGGCCTATCTGCATTCGGCGACGATGGTGAAGGCGGGCGTCTTCCTTCTGGCGCGGCTGTGGCCGGTGCTGTCGGGCACCGACGAGTGGTTCTTCATCGTCGGCCTGACCGGCATGGCGACGCTGCTGCTCGGCGCGTTCTTCGCCATCTTCCAGCAGGATCTGAAGGGGCTTCTCGCCTATTCGACGATCAGCCATCTCGGCCTCATCACCACGCTGCTCAGCCTCGGCAGCCCGCTCGCGGCGGTGGCGGCGATCTTCCACATGATGAACCATGCGACCTTCAAGGCGTCGCTGTTCATGGCCGCCGGCATCATCGACCACGAGGCCGGCACGCGCGACATGCGCAAGCTCTCCGGCCTGTTCTCGTTCCTGCCGATCACGGCGACGCTCGCCATGGTGGCGAGCGCGGCCATGGCCGGCGTGCCGCTGCTCAACGGCTTCCTGTCGAAGGAGATGTTCTTCGCCGAGACGCTGGAGCAGCACCACGGTTCGCTCCTCGACGGCATGGCGCCCTATGCGGCGACCATCGCCAGCGCCTTCGCCGTCGCCTATTCGCTGCGCTTCATCCACACCGTCTTCTTCGGGCCGAAGCCCGTCGACCTGCCGCGCGAGCCGCACGAGCCGCCGCACTGGATGCGGCTGCCGATCGAGCTTCTGGTGCTGATCTGCCTGATCGTCGGCATCATTCCCGGCCTCACCGTCGGGCCCTATCTCCATGCCGCGGTGGTCTCGGTGCTGGGCGATCGCACGCCCGAATACAGCCTCGCGGTCTGGCACGGCATCAACACGCCGCTCATCATGAGCGTGGTGGCGCTGGCCAGCGGCGTCCTGCTCTACCTGTCGCTGCGCAGCTACCTGGCGCGCGGCGAGGACGGGCCGCCCCTCTTCCGCGAGCTGCGTGGGCAGCGCATCTTCGAGCGCATCCTCGTCACCATCTCGTGGCGCTGGGCGCGCTGGCTCGAAAGCCATCTCGGCACCCGCCGGTTGCAGCCGCAGCTTCGCCTCGTCGTGTCCATCGCCTTCGTCGCCGCGCTGTGGCCGCTCTTCAGCGCCGGCTTCAACATCGGCGTGCCGACCTTCGCCGGCGTCGATCCCGTCTTCGCGGCGATCTGGGCCGTCGGCGGCATCTGCGCCGTCGGCGCGGCGCATCAGGCCAAGTACCACCGGCTCGCGGCGCTGATCCTGATGGGCGGGGCCGGCATCGTCACCTGCATCACCTTCGTCTGGTTCTCGGCGCCCGATCTCGCGGTCACGCAGCTCGTGGTCGAGATCGTCACCACGGTGCTGATCCTGCTCGGCCTGCGCTGGCTGCCCAAGCGCATCGAGGAGGTCGACAATTCGGTCAGGCCCGCCGCGCGCATGCGCCGCCACCGCGATTTCGCGCTCGCCGTTCTGTGCGGGGTCGGCATGACGATGATCGCCTACGCGATGATGACGACGCCGCTGCCCGACACCATCGCCGACTTCTTCCTGACGCGGGCCTACAGCGAGGGCGGCGGCACCAATGTCGTCAACGTCATCCTCGTCGATTTCCGCGGCTTCGACACCTTCGGCGAGATAACCGTCCTCGGCATCGTCGCGCTCACCGTGTTCGCCCTCCTGCGCCGCTTCCGTCCGGCGCCCGACAGCGTCGGCGTGCCCGAGCAGCAGCGCGTCCAGAACGCCTTCGACAAGGAAAGCCCCGACCGCGAGGTCGGCGAGACGGTGCGCGACTATCTGCTGGTGCCGTCGGTCATCATGCAGTGGATGTTCCCCGTCGCCATCCTGCTCGCGGCCTACCTGTTCCTGCGCGGCCACGACCTGCCGGGCGGCGGCTTCGCGGCCGGCATCACCATGGCGATCGGCTTCCTGCTGCAATATATCGGCGGCGGCACCCGCTGGGTCGAGGACCGGCTGCGCATCCTGCCGGTGCGCTGGATCGGCTCGGGCCTGCTGATCGCCGCCTTCACGGGCATGGGGGCGTGGCTGTTCGGCATGCCGTTCCTGACCTCGCATTTCCAGTATCTGGACATTCCCGTCATCGGGAAGGTGCCGGCGGCCTCGGCGCTCCTGTTCGATCTCGGCGTGTTCACGCTGGTGGTCGGCGCGACGGTGCTGATCCTGATCGCGCTCGCCCATCAATCGGTGCGCAGCCATCGCGTGCGCGCCGTCGAGGCGGCGAAGCTGGAGGAGGACGCCTGATGGAGCTCGTCCTCGCCATCGGCATCGGCATCCTCGTCGGCTCCGGCGTGTGGCTGCTGCTGCGCCCGCGCACCTACCAGGTCATCATCGGGCTGGCGCTCCTGTCCTACGCCGTCAACCTGTTCATCTTCTCGATGGGGCGGCTCAAGGTGAACGCGCCGCCGGTGCTGGCGGGCGCGGGCGAGGTCGATCCCTCGGCCTTCACCGATCCGGTGCCGCAGGCGCTGGTGCTGACCGCCATCGTCATCGGCTTCGCCACCACGGCGCTGTTCCTCGTCGTGCTCCTCGCCGCGCGCGGGCTGACCGGCACCGACCATGTCGACGGAAGGGAGCCGGAACGGTGATCGTGGCTCCCGAACATCTCGTCATCGCGCCCGTCGTGCTGCCGCTGGTGGCCGGCGCGCTGCTGCTCTTCTTCGACGACCGCGAGCGTCTGCTGAAGGCGACGATCTCGATCCTGACGTCCGCAGCGCTTCTCGTCATCGCCGTGGCGCTGCTCGTGACCGCACATGCCGACGGCGAGTCCGGCGCCGGGCGCATCGCCGTCTATCTCCTCGGCAACTGGCCGCCGCCCTTCGCCATCGTGCTGGTGCTCGACCGGCTTTCGGCGATGATGCTGGTGCTGACGGCGGCGCTGTCCATTCCCGCGCTCGTCTTCTCCATCGGCCGCTGGCAGAAGGCGGGCCCGCATTTCCACACTCTGTTCCTGCTGCTCTTGATGGGGCTGAACGGCGCCTTCCTGACCGGCGACCTCTTCAACCTGTTCGTGTTCTTCGAGGTGATGCTGGCGGCGTCCTACGGCCTCGCTCTGCACGGCTCCGGCACCCAGCGCGTGCGCGCCGGCATGCACTACATCGCCATCAACCTCGCCGCCTCGCTGCTGTTCCTGATCGGCGTGTCGCTGATCTACGGCGTCACCGGCACGCTCAACATGGCCGACCTCGTGCTGCGGATCGTGCAGGTTCCGGACGAGAACCGCATGATGCTCGAGGCGGGCGCGGCGATCCTCGGCGTCGCCTTCCTCATCAAGGCCGGCATGTGGCCGCTCTCCTTCTGGCTGCCGACGATGTATACGGCCGCGCCTGCGCCGGTGGCGGCGATCTTCGCCATCATGAGCAAGGTCGGCGTCTACGTCATCCTGCGGCTGTCGCTCCTGTTCTCCGCCGCGGGGATGCCCGAGGGCGCGTCGGGCTTCGGCTGGCAGTTCCTGTTCCTCGGCGGCATGGCGACCATCACCTTCGGCGCGATCGGCGTGCTGGCCTCGCAGGCGCTTGGACGTCTGGCCGGCTACTCCGTGCTGGTCTCGTCCGGCACGCTCTTGGCCGCGATGGGCCTGTCGCAGACGGGGGTGACGGCCGGCGCGCTGTTCTATCTCGTCAGTTCGACGCTGACGATCTCGGCCTTCTTCATGCTGATCGAGCTGGTCGAGCGCGGGCAGGACGCCTTCGCCAACGTTCTCGCCGTGACGCAGGAAGCCTTCGGCGAGGGCGAGGACGACGAGGAGGCGGAGCCGGAGGTGGGCGTCACCATTCCCGGCACGCTCGCCGTGCTCGGCATCAGCTTCGGCCTGTGCGGCATCCTGCTCGCCGGCCTGCCGCCGCTGCCGGGCTTCCTCGCCAAGTTCGCCATGCTGTCGGCGATGTTCAACCCGGCCGGGCTGGGCGAGGGCGGCGAGATCGGCTCGGCCTCGTGGTGGCTTGCAGCACTTCTGATCCTGTCCGGCCTTTCGGCGCTGATCGCGATGAGCCGCGCCGGCATCCGCGCCTTCTGGGCCCCGGTCGAGGCGGTGGTGCCGCGCGTGCTGTTGATCGAGATCCTGCCCGTCGGCGTGCTGCTGGCGATGACGGTGGCGCTGACGGTGCAGGCCGGGCCGGTGATGCGCTTCATGGAGGCGACGGCGCAGGGCCTGCATCAGCCGTGGTTCTACGTCGAGAGCGTGATCGAGGCGCCGCGCGCGACGGGCCGGGAGGTGGGGCGATGAGCCGCGTCTTTCCCTATCCGCTGATGATGGCGTCGCTGGTCGTCACCTGGCTGCTCCTGACGAGCTTCTCGCCCGGGCAGCTGATCCTCGGCATCGCGGTGGCGCTGCTCGCGGGACAGGGGCTTGCCGCGCTCCACCCCGCCAAGCCGCGCCTGCGGCGCTGGCAGCTCATCCCGAAGCTCGTCGCCATCGTGCTCTACGACATCGTGCGCTCCAACGTCGCGGTCTGCAACATCATCCTCGCGGGCGAGCGCCGGCAGCGCGTGTCGGGCTTCGTCGCGATCCCCCTCGATCTCCGCGACCCGCTCGGCCTCGCCATCCTGTCGATCATCATCACCAGCACGCCCGGCACCGCTTGGGTGGACTACAATTCGGCGCGGGGCACGCTGCTGATCCACGTCTTCGACCTCGTCGACGAGGAAGGCTGGCGCGAGCTCATCAAGAACCGCTACGAACATCTTCTGACGGAGATCTTCGAATGAGCGAGATGATCCTCCTCGTCGCCGTCACCGCCGCGCAGGTCATGCTGGCCGCGGCCATGGCGCTGGCGCTCGCGCGGATGATCCGCGGGCCGCGGGCGCAGGACCGGGTGCTCGGCCTCGACACGCTCTACGTCAACTCGATGCTGATGCTGCTCGTCTTCGGCATCCGCACGGGCAGCACGCTCTATTTCGAGGCGGCGCTCATCATCGCGGTTCTCGGCTTCGTGGCCACGGCCGCGCTCGCCAAGTTCCTGATGCGCGGCGAGGTGATCGAATGAGCCACGCCGCCGATCTTCCGCTGTGGGCGGCGATCCTCGTCGCCTTCTTCCTGCTCCTCGGCGCGGGGCTGACGCTGATCGGCTCCTACGGCTTCTTTCGCCTGCGCTCGTTCTACGACCGCATCCACGCGCCGACGCTGGGCACGAGCTGGGGCACGGCCGCGCTCGTGCTCGCCTCGATGATCTGCTTCAGCGTCCTGCAGTCGCGGCCGGTCTTCCATGAAATCCTTATCGGCGTCTTCGTGACGGTGACGATGCCGGTGACGCTGATGCTGCTCGGCCGCGCCGCGCTCTACCGCGACCGCGCCGAGGGCAATCCCGACGTGCCGCCGATGGACCCGCCGAAGGGTTCGCTCGTCGCGACGACGGGCGAGGACGCCGGAGAGGGCGAGGCCGGGAGCTAGGCCGGAAGGAGCGGCAGCCATGCAGGCGATCACACGGCAGATCATCGCAGGGGTGCTGACCATCATTCCGCTCGGCGTCACGGCGTGGATCCTGTGGTTCGCCGTCGACATGCTGATCTGGATCGGCCGCCCGGCGACGTTCGCGCTGTCGGGGGCGCTCAGCCAGACGTCGCCGGAGCTGGCCGAGCTCATCCTGGAGGGCTGGTTCCAGTCGGGCGTGGCGCTGTTTCTGGCGCTGCTGTTCCTCTATCTCCTCGGCAGGACGGCAAACGCCGTGCTCGGCCGCCGCCTGCTGCGCGCGTTCGACAGGCTGGTCGAGGCGGTGCCGTTCGCGCGCACCGTCTACGGCGCGACGCAGACGCTGATCCGCTCGCTCGGCGGCGACGGCACGCCCACCGGCCAGCGCGTGGTGCTGATCGAGTTTCCGTCCGAGCACATGCGCGCGGTCGGCATCGTCACCCGCGTGTTTCCGGCGACCGAAAGCAACCCCGAGCTTGCGGCCGTCTACGTGCCGACGACGCCCAACCCGACCTCCGGCTTCGTCGAGATCGTGCCGACGTCGCGGCTGGTCTGGCTCGACTGGACCAAGAACGACGCCATGGCCTTCATCGTCTCGGGCGGCGCGATGGCGCCCGACAACGTGCCGATCAACTGGCCGGACATGCCGTTGCCGCGGGCTATTCCCGCCGATGCGAAAACTGCCAGCGCTCGAAGCCGAGCACCACGAAGAGCGCCATGACGAACGGCACGATCAGGTAGAGCAGCCGGAAGACGAGCAGCGCGGCGAGCACGTCGGCCGGGTCCATCTCCGAAAGCCCGGTGATGAAGACGAGCTCCAGCACGCCGAGGCCGCCGGGCGCGTGCGACAGGAG
>JALHFU010000244.1:0-5880 GCA_022838525.1 Hyphomicrobiales bacterium
CCGGTCTGGTGACGGAGATCGCGGCGTCGGCGCGGGAGCAGTCGACGGGCCTGGGCGAGGTGAACTCGGCGGTGAACCAGATGGACCAGGTGACGCAGCAGAATGCGGCGATGGTGGAGGAGTCGACGGCGGCGAGCCACAATCTGGCGCAGGAGGCGGAGGAGCTTGCGCATCTGGTCGCGAAGTTCCGGCTCGGGCGTCAGGCGGACGGGGCGCAGGCGCCGCGGCGGCAGGCGGCGCAGGCTGCGGCCCCCGCACCGGCCCGGGCCCAGCCTGCCCAGCCGCGCACGACCGCACCGGCGCTGAAGACGGTCGCCACCGCCACAGGTCAGGCCGCAGCGCTCCTTGCAACCCAGCCCGCAGACGAAAGCTGGGAAGAGTTCTGAGCGGCCGCCGCGGCACTTTGTCCGCGGCGGCCGCAAAGGCCGGAGGCGGGGCCTTCGGCGCATGCCATCTAAACCCGAAATTAACCGCGGCCGTTCCACTTTGGGGCGCGGGGTTCGGGCCGACATCGAGACGATAGCCAGGGCACGTGAGGCTTGGGGGACGGGAATGAGCGAGGAGCACAACAGACGGGCTTCTGACCGCAGGCGCGAGCTGATCGCTTTCAGGATCGGCGAGCAGGAGTTCTGCGTCGACATCATGGCGGTGCGCGAGATACGCGGCTGGACGCCCGCGACGCCGCTGCCGCACGCACAGAAATTCATGCGCGGGGTCATCAACCTGCGCGGCACGGTGCTGCCGATCATCGACCTGTCGGCGCGGCTCGGCTTCGGGCTGACGACGCCCGAGGCGCGGCACGTCATCATCGTGGTGCGCACGGAAAGCCAGGAGGTCGGCCTTCTGGTCGATGCGGTCTGCGACATACTGAGCGTCACCGACGACATGATGCAGCCGACGCCCAACGTCGCCAGCGACGCGGTGCGCTCCTTCGTGCGCAGCATCGTGGCGGTCGAGGGCCGCATGATCGGCGTCATCGGGCTCGAACGCATCCTGCCCGAACAGGAAGCGGAGGCCGCATGACGACTGCGGCCCGCTCCAGGGATGGGCGCGGGCGCGCGCTCGTCGAGGGGGAGTTCCTTTTCACGACGGAAGACTTCACGGCGATCGCCCGGATGCTCTACGACGATGCGGGCATCGCGCTGTCGGAGAGCAAGGCGTCGCTGGTCTATTCGCGGCTGGCCAAGCGGCTGCGGGCGCTGGGCATCGAGAGCTTCCAGGACTACTGCCGTCTGGTGGCCGGCGCCGAGGGCGTGAGCGAGCGCCAGAACATGCTGGCCGCGCTCACCACCAACGTGACGCGCTTCTTCCGCGAGCCGCACCATTTCGAGCATCTCAAGGCAAAGGTGCTGCCCGACCTCGTCGCCCGCGCCAGGGCGCGCGGCCGGGTCCGCATCTGGTCGGCGGGCTGCTCGACCGGGCAGGAGCCCTATTCCATCGCGCTGACGGTGCTCGACCTCCTGCCCGAGGCGGCAGGGCTCGACGTGCGCATCCTTGCCACCGACATCGACCCCAACGTCGTCGCCACCGGCCGGGCGGCCGTCTACTCCAACGAGGCGGTGCAGCCGGTGCCGGCCGCCCTGCGCGACCGCTGGATGGTGCGCGTGCGCGACGGTGGCCGCGAGGCATGGGGCGCTGGCGAGGAGATGCGGCGGCTGGTCGCGTTCCGCGAGCTGAACCTGATGGGCAACTGGCCGATGAAGGGTCGGTTCGACGTCATCTTCTGCCGCAACGTCGTCATCTATTTCGACGAGCCGACCCAGGCGCGCATCTGGTCGCGCTTCGCGCCGCTGCTCAATCCGGGCGGGCGGCTCTATGTCGGCCATTCCGAGCGCGTGACCGACATGGACAGGTTCGAGACCGACGGGCTGACGACCTATCGGCTGAAGGACGGCCGGCCGAAGGGCGGTGCGTGATGGGCGCGATCAAGGTCCTCGTCGTCGACGACAGCGCCACCATGCGCAGCCTGATCTCGGCGGTGCTGCGCCGCGACCCGGACATCTCGGTCATCGGCCAGGCCGGCGACCCGTTCGAGGCGCGCGACGCGATCAAGAGGCTCAATCCCGACGTCGTCACGCTCGACGTCGAGATGCCGAACATGAACGGGCTCGCCTTCCTTGAGAAGATCATGCGGCTGAGACCCATGCCCGTGGTCATGGTCTCGACGCTGACGCAGGTCGGCGCGGAGGTCAGCCTCGCCGCGCTCGAGCTGGGCGCGGTCGACTGCGTCGGCAAGCCGACGGCGGGGATGGCGGCCGAGCAGGCCTTCGCCGACCTCGCCACCAAGGTGAAGGCGGCCGGGCGCGCCCGCGTGCGCCCCGGCGCCGACCGCGCGCCGGCGCACAGCGCCTCCGGCGACTTCAAGCCCGACGGCCGCATCGTGGCCATCGGCTCGTCCACCGGCGGCGTCGAGGCGCTGCTGACGGTGCTGTCGGCCTTTCCGGCCAACTGCCCGCCGACGGTCATCACCCAGCACATGCCCGGCACCTTCACCAGGAGCTTCGCCGAGCGGCTGAACCGCACCTGCGCGGCGCGGGTCGGCGAGGCCTATGAGGGCGCGCCGCTCGAGGTCGGCCAGATCTGGCTCGCGCCGGGCGGCGAAAGCCACCTCCAGGTCGCGGGCAACGCGCATCTGCGCTGCCGGCTCGTGGCCGAGCCGCCGGTCAACGGCCACCGCCCCTCGGTCGACGTGCTGTTCGAGTCCGTCGCCAAGGCGGCCGGCGCGGCCGCGGTCGGCGTCATCCTGACCGGGATGGGCCGCGACGGGGCGCGCGGGCTCCTCGCCATGCGCAAGGCCGGCGCCTCGACCATCGGCCAGAACGAATCGACCTCCGTCGTCTACGGCATGCCCAAGGTCGCGCACGAGATCGGCGCGGTGGAGCGCCAGCTGCCGCTCGAGCGCATCGGCGCCGAGATCGTCAACCAGTGCAACCTGACGCGGGAGACCGTGTGATGCGGGTCCACGTCGTCCAGGGCGAGCAATACATCTCCGACCATCCGGACGCGGTCCTGACCACGATCCTGGGAAGCTGCGTCGCCGCCTGCATCCGCGATCCGATCGCCGGCGTCGGCGGCATGAACCACTTCCTGCTGCCGGGCGGCCACTCGCAGGCCGTGGACAGGGAGGCCCAGCGCTACGGCGTCCACGCCATGGAGCTTCTGGTCAACGCGCTGCTCAACAGCGGCGCGCGGCGCGACCGGCTGGAGGCGAAGCTGTTCGGCGGCGCGCGGCTGATCGACGGGCTGACCGACATCGGCCACCAGAACGCGGATTTCGCGGTCCGCTTCCTCGCCGCCGAGGGCATCCGTCACATCGGCGGCAGCCTGCGCGGCGAGCACGGCCGCAAGGTGCAGTTCTGGCCGGTCTCGGGCCGGGCGCGGCAGTCGCTGATGGAGCGCGAATGCGCCCAGGTGTTCGACGTCGAGAAGCGCATCCGCCCCGTCGTCGCCCCGGTCGAGACGGGCACGGTCGAGCTGTTCTGACGGCAGGACGGCCTCAGATCGCCGCGTCGTCGATCAGCGGCGTCGGCTTGGCCAGGCGCTCCAGCGCGGCGATGTCCTTGAGGCGGATGCGGGCGCCGTCGACCTCGACCCCGTAGGGCTTCAGCGTGTTGAAGGCGCGCGACAGGTTCTCCGGCGTCATGCCGAGCAGCGAGGCGAGCGTGCGCTTGTCGTAGGGCAGCTCGATGCGGCCGGAGCCGTGCTGCTCGCTGTCGAGCACCAGCAGGCTGTTGGCCAGCCGCTCGACGGCGGTGCGCAGCTTCAGATCCTTCTGCTGCTTGACCACCTCGCGGTAGCACCCGGCCAGCTCCTCGACGATGGCGCGGGCGAAGGCGCCGTCGTTCTGGAACGCCTCCCTGACGTTCTCGGACGGGATGAGCAGCAGCTTGGAGCGCTGGTTGGTGCGGCCGCTCTTGAGGTAGACGGCGTCCTTGAGCACTGCGGCGAGGATGAAGGTGCCGAGCGGGCGCACCATCTCCAGCACGGTCTCGTGGCCGTTCCAGCTCGCATAGAGCTCGACGCAGCCGTCGATCACGACATAGAGGAAGTCCGCCGGCTCGCCTTCCTTGATCAGCTCGAGCTGGGCCGGGAAAATCTGCAGATAGGCGGCCTGCATGAGCTGCTCGAAGTTCGCTTCTCTCATTCGGCCCCTGCTTGATTGCCATCAAGCTCGGGCTTGATGGATTTGTCGTCGTTTCGGGTCCTCCGCAGGCCTCCCTCCCGAAGTCGCATTCGCTGCTGCTTGCGGAATTCCCCAGCCGCCCTTGTTTCTCACTTCGGGCCAGATTCCATTGATCCATATCAAGCGAAACCCGTTCCGGCGGGGAAACCCTCGCGTGCGACAGGCCTTGGAAGGCCGCATCGAAAGCGCCGCACGCAGGGGGCTGCACATGCAATCGCTTCAGGACGTCACGCCCGCACAACAGAACAGAATGCTCGGCATGAGCACGCTCGCCTTCACGGTGTGCTTCGCCGTGTGGACCATCTTTTCCATCATCGGCATCGCCATCAAGGACGAGCTCGGCCTCTCGGACACGCAGTTCGGCCTGCTCGTCGGCACGCCGATCCTCAGCGGCTCGCTGTCGCGCATCTTCCTCGGCATCTGGACCGACCAGTATGGCGGCCGCGTCGTCTACGTCGCGACCATGCTGGCGGCGGCGGTCGCCACCTTCCTTCTGTCCTACGCCACCACCTACGAGACGATGCTCGTCGCCGCGCTCGGCGTCGGGATGGCGGGCGGCTCCTTCGCCGTCGGCGTCGCCTACGTCTCGAAGTGGTATCCCAAGGAGCGGCAGGGCACGGCGCTCGGCATCTTCGGCGTCGGCAATGTCGGCGCGGCCGTCACCAAGTTCATCGCGCCCTTCGTCATGGTGGCCTTCGGCTGGACGGCGGTGGCGCAGGTCTGGGCCGTGGTCCTCGTGCTCATGGCCGCGGTGTTCTGGTTCACCACCGACGACGACCCCGACCTGCGGGAGCGCCGCGCCGCCGGCCGCAAGCCCGAAAGCACCCTCGTCAAGCTCCAGCCGCTGCGCAACCTTCAGGTCTGGCGCTTCGCGCTCTACTACTTCTTCGTCTTCGGCGCCTTCGTGGCGCTGGCGCTGTGGCTGCCGCGCTATCTCGTCGGCGTCTACGAGCTCGACATCAAGACCGCCGGCATGATCGCCGCCTTCTACTCGATCCCGGCCTCGATCTTCCGCGCCTATGGCGGGCATCTCTCCGACCGCTACGGCGCGCGCACCATCATGTACTGGACCTTCGGCGTGTCGCTGGTGCTGACCTTCATGCTGTCCTATCCGGACACCGACTACGTCATCCACGGCACCCACGGCCCGATCACCTTCTCGACCTCGATGGGCCTCGTGCCCTTCATCGTGGCGATCTTCGTGCTCGGCTTCTTCATGAGCCTCGGCAAGGCCGCCGTCTACAAGCACATCCCGGTCTACTATCCCGAGCATGTCGGCGCGGTCGGCGGCCTCGTCGGCATGATCGGCGGCCTCGGCGGCTTCGTCCTGCCGATCGTGTTCGGCGCGATGCTGGACCTGACCGGCATCTGGACGAGCTGCTTCGTGCTGCTCTTCGCCGTCGTCGCGGTCTCGACGCTGTGGATGCACGCCTCGATCCGCGAGATGGAGCGCAAGGCGCTTTCCGCCGCGCGCGGCGAGCTGCCGGAGCTGCCCGAGATGCAGCCCGTCCACGGCGCGGCGCAGAAGGGCGCGCTGTCCGGGAAGGTGCTCGACGACTGGCGGCCGGAGGACCCGGTGTTCTGGGAGAGCGACGGCCGGCGCATCGCCAGCCGCAACCTGTGGATCTCGGTGCCGGCGCTGCTGTGCGGCCTCGGCGGCGGCAACTTCGCCTCGTCGATGGCCAACATCTCCTTCT
>JALHFU010000043.1:0-19570 GCA_022838525.1 Hyphomicrobiales bacterium
CCGCGACCGTGTCGGCAGCCCGGAAGCGCCAGCCGGGGTAGATCGACTGCACGATCTCGAAGCCGTGGCCGACCGCGTCGATGCAGCCGAGAAGCGCGCGGTCGTCCATGCCGGCGCGGGGAGGGCGGGCGATGCGGAAGACGATCTCGGGCTCGATAAGCGGCTCGACGAAGGCGGCCGCGCTCAAGACGACGGGGCCGGCCTCGCCGGCTTCGGCATGGATCACGCTGCGGTCGTAGACCGGCCCCCAGATCGGCGCGTGCACGCCGTACTGGTCCCAGATCAGCCGGTTGGTGAAGCCGATCTTCCAGCCGGCCGGGGTCTCGCCGCGCGCGATGCGGGCCGCCGTCACGGCATCCGCGACCGCATAGGCGGCGTCGAGGCCGAAATCCGGCTCGCCGTCCGTGATCGGCGCGATCTGGCGTTTCTGGGCGAGCGCGGCGAGCACGGCATCGGCAATCCCGGTCACGGATACGGCCATTCGCAATCCCTCCGTCGGTGAAGCCTTACGGTAGGACGAGGCTAGGCCGCGTCCGCCGGCCAGCCCGAGACGACCTTGATCTCGAGGAATTCCTCGAGGCCGTATCGGCCGCCCTCGCGGCCGAGGCCGGACTGCTTGTAGCCGCCGAACGGGCTGCCGGGCGCGCGCGAGGTGCCGTTGACCTGCACCATGCCGGAGCGCAGCTGCCGCGCCACGCGCCGGATGCGCTCGGGGTCGCCGCTCTGGATGTAGCTCGACAGGCCGTAGGGCGTGTCGTTGGCGATGGCGACGGCTTCCTCCTCGGTCTCGAACGGGATCATCGCCAGCACCGGGCCGAACACCTCCTCGCGGGCGATGGTCATGTCGTTGGTCACGTCGGCAAAGACGGTCGGCCGCACATAGTAGCCGCGATTGAAGCCTTCGGGCCGGCCGGGGCCGCCGGCGACGAGCCGCGCGCCCTCCCTGATGGCGATCTCGATCAGGCCCTGGACCTTGTCGAACTGCGCCTGCGACACGAGCGGGCCGATATGGTCGCCGTCCTCGGCCGGGTTGCCGACCCTGACCGTCCTTGCATGCGCGGCCGCGATCTCGACCGCGCGGTCGTAGACCGGCCGTTCGACCAGCATGCGCGTCGGCGCGTTGCAGGACTGGCCGGTGTTCTCGAAGACGTGGTCGAGGCCGCGCACCACGGCCGCCCCGACATCGGTATCGGCGAAGACGAGGTTGGGCGACTTGCCGCCGAGCTCCAGCGCCACGCGCTTGACCGTGTCGGCCGAGGCCTTCGAGACGGCGACGCCGGCGCGCGTCGAGCCGGTGAAGGACATCATGTCGATGCCGGGATGGCGCGACATCGCCTCGCCGACGGTCGGGCCGTCGCCGTTGACCATGTTGAAGACGCCGGCCGGGAAGCCCGCCGCATCCATGATCTCGGCGAAGACGATGGACGACATCGGCGCGATCTCCGACGGCTTCAGCACCACGGTGCAGCCGACGGCGAGCGCCGGCACCACCTTCAGCACCACCTGGTTCATCGGCCAGTTCCACGGCGTGATGAGGCCGGCGACGCCGATGGGCTCGCGCGCCACGAGGTGCTGCGGGTTGCGCGCATCGAGCGGATGCTCGAACTCGAACGCCTGCAGCGCCCGGATGAAGCTCTTGATGTGGCTGATGCCGACCGGGGCCTGCGAATCCCGCGCCAGCCGGATCGGCGCGCCCATCTCCTGCGAGATGGCCTGCGCCATGTCTTCCAGCCGCGCCTTGTAGGCGTCGAGCAGACGTTCGAGCGCGGCAAGGCGCTCCTCGCGGCTGGTGCGCGACCATGTCCCGAATGCCCGGCGGGCGGCGGCGACCGCCTTGTCGACATCGGCCTCGGAACCGAGCGAGATGACGGCGTAGGGTTGCTCGTCGGCGGGGTTGACGACCTCGAAGTCGCGCGCGACGGCGGGCGCCGTCCATTTGCCGTCGATGTAGAAATCCGTCTTGCGCAGCATGGCTCTTCTCCTCCTGCGGTCGTTCGGCATGTGCGGGTGTCGGCCGGTGTTAGCAGCCGTGCGCCCGCGGCGCCACCGCCAGCGCCGCGGTGCCGTTTGGGGCAGGGGGGTGCGTCAGTAGTCGCGCTCGTAGAAGACGCCGAGCGAGGAGTCGCCGTCCGAGCCCATGGCGCCGCGCGCCTTGAGGTTCTCGGTGATGTCGAGGTTGATGGTGCCGCGCGTCGTGCCCTGCGCGCCCGCCTCGACGCCGAGATAGATGTTGTCCTGGATGTAGCGGCCGGCGCGCACGGCGGCGTTGCCCTCGCTGTCGGTGACGACGTCGAGGTCGTCGAGGCCGGTCGCCCCGCGCAGGCTTCCCAGCAACGACGTGTTGGAGCCGCCGGCAAGCTCGGCCGCGGCGGCGGCGAGCTGGGCGATCTGGAGCGCGGACAGCTCACTCAGGCTGCGGTTGAAGATCAGCCGCGCCAGCACCTCGTCCTCGGGCAGCTCCGGCTGCGAGGAGAAGTGAATCTCGAGGTCCGACACCCGGCCGCGCACGGTGATGAAGACGGTGATGTCGTTGCCGGCCGAGCGCGCCACGAAGTCGAGATAGGGATCGAGGTCGCCGACCAGCGTGACGGTGCCCTCGTCGAAGGTGATGCGCTGGCCGAGGATGGAGAGCCGGCCGCGGATCATGCGGAAGCCGCCGACGGGCTGGATGTTCGTCACCGGGCCGGTCAGCCGCACATTGCCGCCGAGCTCCGCGTCGAGGCCGCGGCCGTGCACGAAGATGCGGGCGGGGGCGCTGATGCCGACATTCAGCCGCAGCACGCTCGGCCGCGCGGTGGGCGTCGGGGTGCCGTCGTTGGCGCGGGCGCGCGCCAGGGTCTCGCGCACGCCGGCGGGCGCGTGCCGGTGGATGACGTCGATGGAGGCGGCATTGCCGCCGAGGCTTTCCGGCACGGTGATCTCGGCGCGCTCGACGTTCAGCTCGCCGGCAAGCAGCGGATCGCGCACGAGCGGACCCGTGAGGGCAAGGCCGCCGCTGACCGTCGCCACCACCAGATCGCCGTCGGCATAGCGCGCCTGGTCGAGCGTGATCCTGAGATCGGCCGGGAAGCCGGCATTGGCGTCGAGCGAGACCGTGCCGCTCGCCCCGACCGAGCCGCCGGCGGAAAGGGCGGCGTTGGCCGAGCGCAGCGTGACGGTGTCGCCGTCGATGGAGCCCATGACATTGATGCCGGTCAGGCGCAGGTTCGCCTCGGGATCGACCGCCTGCGCGCCGGTGGTGGAGAACATGGCGCGGATCGAGGGCTGCGCCAGGCTGCCGGAGACCGAGCCGCTCGCCTCCACGACGCCGGAAAGCTGGGTGCCGCGCTCGGCGAGGAAGCGGTTGGCGAGCGCGAGCGGGGCGGAGCCGTTGAAGTTGACGGCAAGGCCGCCGCCGGTGAGCGGCACCGTGCCGTTGGCGCTGGCGCTGAGGCCCTCGGGCGTCGTGGCGCTGGCGTCGATGACGATGCGGTCGGCGCTGCCCTGGCCGGCGGCGCGCAGCGAAAGCTGGCTCTGGCCGGCCTGACGGAGCGCGGCGGCGGTGATCGCCTCGCCGGTGAGGGTGAAGCGGGCGTTCGGCCGGTCGCGCGGGCCGCTGACGGCCGCCTCGCCGTCGAGCGTGCCGCCGAGGTCGAGGTCGGGCCTGACCAGATTGACGATGGAGAGCGGAAGCCGGGCGACCGTGACGGCGAGGTCGAAGCTCTGCGCGACGCTGCCGCGCGCCGTCACCCGGCCGCCGCCGACGTCGAGCGCCAGCGAATCGATGGCGACCGTGTCGCCGGCGACGCGCAGCGATGCCGGCTCGACGAGGCGGGCGGCGAGCGGCCCGCGGCCGAGCGAGGCCTCGTCGAGCGACAGCCGGTAGCCGTCGCCCTCCGGCGCGAGCGCGCCGCGCGCCCTCGCCTCGGCGCCGTTGTCGAGCCGGGCGTCGGCGGTGAAGCGGGTGGCGTCGCCATCCGTCTGCGCCGTGGCGTCGAGCGTGGTGACGGCGATGCCGCCGACGGTCAGGCCCTGCGCCTGGAGCCGGCCGTCGATGGCGGGCACGCCGAAGAGGTCGGCGACGGCCGCCTCGATCTCGGCGCGGTCGAGGCGGTTCTCATCGATGCGCAGGTTGCGCGCGCTGGCCTTGACGTTGGCGACCTGCGTGCCCTGCGCGTGCGACAGCGCGACGTCGGCCTCGAGCGAGCCGGCGGCCTGCGTGAGGAACAGGGCGGCGATGGTCGAGATGTCGGCGGCGTCCACCCGGAACGTGCCGTCGATCAGCCCGTCGGCGTTCTGGGCGAGCGCGCCGGTGACGCGGGCGCCGCCGGCGGTGAAGTCGAGGTCACTCAGCCGCCGTTCGCCGTCGCGGACGGCGATGCCGGCCGCAAGCTGCGCACGCACGCCGTCGAGGAAGGCATCGCCGCCGAGCGTGCCGTCGAGCGCGCCGCCTTCCAGCGTGCCCTCGAAGGCGACCTGCGCGTCGGAGAGCCGCTTGCCGGCGAGGCTTCCGGAAGGAACGCGCGCGACGGTGGTGAGGCTGATCAGGCCGTCCGCACCCGTTGCCGAGCCCTGCGCCTCCAGCCGGCCGGCGGCGCGCGGGGTGAGAAGGGCGATGTCCGACAGCGACAGCGCATAGGTGAAGTCCGCGCGGCCGGAGGCGATGCCGCCATCGGCGGTGAGCTCGACGCGGTCGTTGCCGATCCTGAGGTTCTGCGTCGTCAGGCCGTTCTCGTTGCGCGCGACGCGGCCGGTGATGGTCGAGCGGCCGGCAAGCAGCCGGTCGGCGGCGTCGATGCCGATGGCGAGGTCCTGCGTCGCGCTGTCGATGACGAGGTCGAAGCCGCTGCTGACGGGCTCCAGGGTGCCGCGGGCCTTGAGGTCGAGCGCGCCCTGGACCGGCCGGCCGGCAAGGCCGGAGAAGGGCGCGATGCTGGCCGCCTCGACCGCGATGTCGCCGTTGAAGGCGAATTCGGCGATGTCGCCGGACAGCGACGCCGAAAGGCCGTTGCCCGACACGACGGCATTGGCGAGGCGGACCGGCTCGCCCGCCCGCCATGCGCCGTCGATGTCGAGGACGATCTCGTCGCCCAGCGCCTCGTTCCAGTCGGCGCGGGCGGCGACGATGCCCGAGACCGCGCCGTCGGCGGCGAAGGTGATGCTGCGGCGGTCGGCCTGTTCGAGGTCGCTGGCGACGCCGCCGAGCGTCAGCCGCACCTCGCGCGCCGCGAGATCGGCGGTGGAAAGCTCGTCGGCGGTGAGCAGGCCGGACCACTCGCCGCTCGCCGTCTCGCCGAAGGAAAGGGTGAGCCCGGCGCGCTGCACGGTGGTCGCGCCGCCCGGAACCGGCAGCACCACGCGCTCGTCGGTGCCGTTGTCGAGCGTGGCGTCGAGATGGAGGCGGCGCAGGAAGCCGTCGGTGCCGGTCTCGCCGCTGGCGGCGAGCGACAGCGCCGCGCTTTCGAGGGCGAGCGCATCGAGGACCACGCCGCCGGCGTCGCGCACGAGGCCGTTCGCGGTCAGCGCCGTGTCCTCGCCGAAGAAGTCGCGGAACTGCACCGGCACCAGCCGGGCGATGGGGCCGGCGAAGCGCGCGTCGTAGGCGAGGCCTTCGGCCTGCCGGCGCAGCGCCGTGGTGCCGGTGAGCACGCGCTCGCCGGCCGCATCGAGCGCGAGCTCGATGTCGAGGCCGGACAGCGGGCCGCTGCCCTGCACGGCGAGGTCGACCGGCGGCCGGCCCTCGATGCCGAGCAGGTTGGCGATGACGCCGTTCTCCGGCTCGGAAAGCTGGAGGTCGAGGTCGAGCTGTTCGGTCTGGTTGGCGTAGGCCGCGGTCAGCGCGAAGCGGCCGCCCGGACCGTCGAGCCGGGTGATGTCGAGCGCGGTGTCGAGCGAGCCGCCCTCGAGCCGGATGCGGCCGGCGACGGAAAGCTCGGATTCGAGCCCGAACACGTCCTGCCCGAAGCTGACGGAGGGCACTTCGAGCGCGTCGAGATTGATGGCGATCGGAAGCTCGGGGAGGCGGAAGGGCGTCGCCTCCGGCGTCGGCAGGCTCTCGTCGGGCAGGGGACGGCGCAGGACCTCGATGCGGGCGGCGGCCAGCCGGTCGATCTGCAGGCGCTGGCTGAAGATCAGCGCCGAACGGCTCCACACGATGGTGGCGTCGGTGATGCGCAGCCACACGCCCTCGTTGTCGGCGACGGTGATCGAGCCGATGCGGGCGTTGGAGGACAGCACGCCCTCGATGCCCTGGATGCGGATCTGCCGGTTCGGCCCCGAAAGCCGGTCCTCGACGAAGCCGAGGAACATGGAGCGCTCCTCTTCCGGCGTCTCCTGCTGGGCCATGGCCGGCAGGGCGAAGAGGACGAGGAGAAGGGCGAGAAGTGCGCGCATCAGAAAGCCTGCCCCAGTCCGACATAGAAGGCGACGCTCGGGTCGCCGGGGCGGCGGTCGAGCGGCACGGCCACGTCGAGCCGGATCGGCCCCAGCCCGGTAATGTAGCGCAGGCCGCCGCCGAGGCCGACCCGCAACCGGTCGTCGAAGGTGGGATAGGATTCCGCCCCGACATAGCCGGCATCGGCGAAGGCGACGACGCCGATCGAATCGGTGACGCGCATGCGCGCCTCCACCGAAGCCTCGGTGAGCGAGCGGCCGCCGACGATGTTGCCGGACGGCGTCTCGACGCCGATGTTGCGATAGGCGTAGCCGCGCACCGAGCCGCCGCCGCCGGCGAAGAACAGGAGATCGGGCGGCAGCTCGGCGATCGACGGGCCGGCGAGCATGCCGAGCTTCACCCGGCCGGCGAGCACGAAGCGCGAATCCTCGCCGAAGCCGTAATAGGCGCGGGCCTCGGCAATGCCGCGGATCGCCGGATTGCCGTACTCGAACTCGTAGAACGGCTCGACCGTGGCTTCGAGGAAGACGCCGCGCGTGGCGTCGGCGGCGTTGTCGCGGCTGTCGTAGGTGAGGGCGCCGGAAAGGCCGACGGTGGTGAAGTCGCGGCGGCCGAACTCGTCGTCCTCGAAGCGGGCGCGGCCGGCGTTGAGGAACAGCCGGCCCGAAAGCTCCTCGGTGAATTCGTGGCTGACGCCGGCGGTGAGCGTCACGGCCGTGCGGGTGTAGGCTTCCAGCACCTCGCGGTCCCCGAACAGCGAGGCGGAGAACGAGGTGTCGGGCGTGTAGACGCCGGGCTTCACGAAGCTCGCGCCCACCCGGTAGGTGAACTCGTCGGGCTTGAAGGTCTGGCCGAGGCCGGCGACCTTGCCCTCGATCTTGAGCCGCTCGGCGCGGCCGAACAGGTTGCGGTGCAGCCAGAAGGCCTCGACGCCGCCGCCGTCGATGCTCGACCAGGTGCCGCCGATGCCGAAGCGGCGCGGCAGGCGCTCCTGCACGATGTAGGTGATCGGCAGCAGGCCGTCGTCGTTGATGAACTCGGCTTCCTGGAAGCGGGCGGCGCGGAAGACGTCGAGCCGCGCCATGCGGGTCGAGGCGCGCTTGATGTCGTCGGGGTCGTATTCCTGCCCCGGGCGCAGGCCCGTCATCCACGCGACCCATTCGGCGTCGAGGCGCTCGGCGCCCTCGACGGTGACGGGGCCGTAATAGGCCTTCCTGCCGGGCTCGACCGCGATGCGGGCGTCGATGACGTCGGCGTCGTGCGCGGCCACGACGCGGCGCTCGGCGATCTCGGCCTTGGCGTAGCCCTGCTGCCGCCATGCCTCGACGGCCAGCCGCTCCGCGCGCAGCACCGCGCCGGAACGCGCGACCTCGCCGGGGGCGAAGCCCTCGTCGCGCGGGTCCTCGACCCGGTCGCGCCGGTCCGCCGTCGGCGGGGCCTGGTTGACGATCTCGGCCTGGCGGAAATGGAACAGCGGGCCGGGATCGACGGCGACGGCGACGCGCGCCGGCTCGGCGAGCGTGGCGTCGGGCGGCAGGTCGGAGGCCTCGCGGCCGTCGATGCGGATCGAGATGGTGCCGCCGTAGCGGCCTTCGGCGTAGAGCGCGGCCAGCAGACGCCGGTAGTCGCCGCGCGCCTTGGCGATCAGCCCGGCCGCGCCCGAGGCCGGCTCGTCGCGGTCGGCCCACAGCGTCGAGGCGCCCTTGAGGCGCTTCTCGACGTCCTCGTCGGCGACGGCGAACTCGACCTCATAATGCTGGGGATCGCCGATGGTGAGGTCTTCCTCGGCCTGCGTGCGCGAGCCGAAGAGCTTGATGCCGAAGATCTCGAAGGCGTGCGCGGGGAGCGGCGCGGCGGCGAGCGCAGCGCAGAAGGCAGCGAGCATGAACCGGGAGGGGCGCCGGAAAAGCGGGCTCTGCACGGTCAAGTCTACTCCTAACTGCTCTCGACATGCGAAGCCTGAACCCCGCATCGCGCCCGTCGGCCATTGTCCGCCGACACGGTTAACAGTGCCTTGCCGCCACAGGATTTCGCCTGCCCCGGCACCCCGGATAAAACAGACGCACCCGGCGGGCAACCCCTTGCGGCGAAGGCCGGCGCGAAGAAGCCGCTTTTCGCGACGTTATGTCTTTCCATTGCGCCGCGGCCGGCTACATATGCGGCAAGAGACCCATATCGAGGTGGAAAGGGAAGGCGATGCTGTTTCGATCGGCGGTGACGGCGGCCGTGCTGGCCGCGCTCTCGTCCGCGGCCCTGGCGCAGGCGAGACCGGATGCGCGCGGGATGACATGCGGCGACGTCCGCGCGCTGATCGGCAGCCGCGGCGCCGTGGTCATGACCACGGGCCAGCATACCTACGACCGCTTCGTGGCCGGCACCGGCTACTGCGCGCTTCCCGAGGTGGCGCTGCCGGTGGCGATCCGCACGCGCGACAGCGACAGCTGCGTGGTCTATGCCTGCCGACCCGATCCGTTCGAGGAGTAAGCCGGGGAATTGCCTGCCGCCGCGTGTTGGCCTATGCGTTGCGGCCTGATGAGGCGCGCCGCGCTCGCGAAAGGCTGTCAATGCTGTCTCCCGACATGACCAAGCACGAGACCGAAGTGACCGACATCGTCGACGAGGCGATCGTGTCGCGCCGCTCGGTGCGGGCGTTCCTGCCGACGCCGGTGCCGGACGAGACGGTGAAGGACATCCTGCGCGTCGCCTCGCGGGCGCCTTCGGGCACCAACATGCAGCCGTGGAAGGTCTATGTCGTCACCGGCGAGCGCAAGGCGGCGCTGTCGCGCGCCATCCTCGACAGCGGCATCCGCCCGGAGAAGATCGAGTGGGACGAGTACCGCTACTATCCCGACCAGTTCTTCGAGCCCTATCTGACCCGCCGGCGCACCGTCGGCTTCGCGCTCTACAGCCTGCTCGGGATCGGCCGCCGCGAGGTGGAGCGCATGCGCGCCCAGCACGACCGCAACTTCACCTTCTTCGACGCGCCGGTGGGCATGATCTTCACCATCGACCGGCGGCTGAACATCGGCTCGTGGCTCGACTACGGCATGTTCCTGGAGAACATCATGATCGCGGCGCGGGCGCGGGGGCTGCACACCTGCCCGCAGGCGGCGTTCGCGCCCTATCACCGCCAGATCAGGCCGCTGCTCGGCATTCCCGAGGAGGAGATGGTGGTGTGCGGCATGGCGCTCGGCCACGAGGACGAATCGAAGCCGGAGAACGCCCTGCGCAGCGAGCGCGCGCCGGTGGAGGAATTCGTCACCTTCGTGCGCTGAGCGCCGGAGGCGCCGGCCTTGCCGCCGCCTTCTTGCTCGCCTAACAATGGCCTTTCCTGAGACCGAACGATGCCGAGGCGCATGAAGCTGCCGGTTTCCCTTCTTTCGCGGCTCCTGCTCGTGCTTGCGCTCCTTGCCGGCGCGCTGGCGCCCGCGGCCGCGACGGCGCAGGAGAACGGCGGCTCCGACCGCGCCATCTCCATCGGGCCGGTGCGCGCGCCCGGCCCCGAGGTGGTGGCCGAGCAGCGCGAGAAGATAGGCCGCATCACCCGCGAGACCGACCGGCTCGAGACGCGCATGCGCGCCAATGTCGAGGACGACGGCGTGCTGGTCGAGGTCCGCAACACGCTCGACGGGCTGGCGCGCGACCTCATTGCGGCGGGCGTGGCGTTCCGGCCGCGCCTTGCGGCGATCAACGAGCGCCTCGACGAGATCGGCCCGGCGCGGGGCGACGGCGAGCCGCCCGAACCGCCGGCGCTGACCGAGGAGCGGCAGGCCCTCATCGCGGAGAAGGCCGAGATCAACGCGCTGCTCGGCGAGGCCGAGACCGTGTCGCTGCGCATCAACCGGCTGATCGAGGAGATCGTCCAGATCCGCCGCGACCTCTTCGCCAACACGCTGTCGCGGCGCTACGACATCTCGGCGGCGATCAGCCCGGCTGTGCTGGGGGATTTCGCGGCCGAGGGCACCAAGGTCTACAACGCCGTCTCGTCCTGGCTGCGCTTCGTCTTCTCCTACAAGCTGTCGTCGGTGCTGCTCGCCACCTTCTACGCGCTCGTCGCCGCCGGCGTGCTGCTGATCGGCGGCCGGCGGCTCTTCGGCGACATGCTGCTCGCCGACCCGCACAAGGAGGAGCCGTCCTATCTCAACCGGCTCTCCGTCGCGTTCTGGTCGACGCTGCTTCCCTCGGCCGCGCTCGCCGTGTTCCTCGCCGCGACATGGTTCTTCTACAGCTATTACGGCGTGCTGCGGCGCGACATCGGCGAGATGATGGTGACGCTGTTCAACGTCATCGCCATCGTCTTCTTCATCTATCGCCTGTCGAGCGCCGTGTTCTCGCCGCGCAAGCCCAACTGGCGGCTGGTGCCGGTGCATACGGGCGCGGCGCGGGGGCTGTTCTGGCTCACCTGCGTCACGGCGCTGGTCACCGGCCTCGACTTCGTCGCCAGCAAGGTCAACCAGGTGATGGGCTCGCCGCTGTCGCTGACCGTGGCCAAGAGCTTCTTCGCGACGATCATCGTCGGCGTCCTCGTCGTCGTCATCGGCCTGGTGCGCCCCTATACGGACGAGGCGGGCCGGCCGCGGCGCTGGCATCCGATGTTCCGGGCGCTCGCCTTCCTGCTCGGCGGCGGCACCATCCTCGCGGCGCTGCTCGGCTATATCGGCCTCGCCCGCTTCATCTCGCAGCAGATCGTCATCACCGGCGCGATCCTGGCGACGATGTATATCGGCTATCTCTCGGCCAGCGCGGTCTCGGAGGTCGGCGCCTTCGGGCGGACCAGCCTCGGCCGGCAGCTGCGCACGCGCTTCAACATGGACGAGGCGACCGAGGACCAGCTCGGCCTCGTCCTGTCCATCGTCATCAACCTCCTCGTGCTGGCCGTCGGCATCCCGCTCATCTTCCTGCAGTGGGGCTTCCAGTGGGGCGACATCCAGGCCTGGACCTACAACTTCGCCAACGAGGTCCGGATCGGCTCGATCTCGATCTCGCTGATCGGAATCCTGAGCGGCATCCTGGTCTTCCTGATCGGCTATTTCGGCACGCGCGGCTTCCAGCGCTGGCTCGACGGCAAGGTCATGGCGCGCGGGCGCGTCGATGCCGGCGTGCGCAACTCGATCAGCACCGCCGTCGGCTATGCCGGCATCGCGCTCGCCGCGCTGATCGGCATTTCCGCCGCCGGCATCGACCTGTCGAACCTGGCGCTGGTCGCGGGCGCGCTGTCGCTCGGCATCGGCTTCGGCCTGCAGAACATCGTCAACAACTTCGTCTCGGGCCTGATCCTGCTCGCCGAGCGACCGTTCAAGGTCGGCGACTGGATCGTGGCCGGCGGCGTCGAGGGCAATGTGCGCAAGATTTCCGTGCGCGCGACCGAGATCGAGACCTTCCGCCGCCAGACCGTGATCCTGCCCAACTCCGAGCTCATCAACGCCGCGGTCGGCAACTGGACGCTGCGCAACCGGCTCGGCCGCGTCGACGTTCCGGTGAACGTCGACGTCGGGAGCGACCCGCGCCACGTCCATGCGGTGCTGACCGAGATCATCGGCGAGCAGCAGGGCATATTGAAGAACCCGGCCCCTTCGGTGGATTTCTCCGGCTTCGCCGACGGCGCGCTCAACTTCGTCATCCGCGCCGTGGTGCCGGACATCACCGGCACGCTCGCCTTCACCAACGAGCTGCGTTTCAGGATCGTCGAGCGGTTTAGGGAGGAGGGCATCGAGATGCCGGCCTCCTCGCGCGAGCTGCAGCTGAAGGCGCCTCCGCCCGCGGTTCTCGCCGCGGCGCAGCCGGAGCCGGAAGGCGCGGCGAGGCCGGCCCGCACGGGCAAGGCGGGAGAGGGCGCCGCGCAGGAGAAGAAGCCGCAGGAGAAGAAGCCGCCGGCGCCGACCGGCATGGAGACCGAGGGCGCCTGAGGTCCGTTCAGTTGCCGTTCAGCTTGGGGTCGATATATGTATGTCCGAAAAGGGGCGAAGCCCCGTTCCAACGGAGGCGGTGGAAACACCGACGAGCGGATGAACAAGCTTCTTGTCGCCATGGCCGTCACGGTGGCGATCGCCACGCCCGCGGCGGCGTCGGCCGCGACGGTGACCAATCGCGACGACACCGCGCACACGCTGATCGTCACCGAGGGCGGCGAGCAGGTCGAGCTGTCGATCGGTCCCGGCGAAAGCATCGAGATCTGCCCGACCGGCTGCTTCGTGACCATGCCCAACGGCGACCGCGAGGTGCTGACCGGCACCGAGCGGCTGGAGATCGAGGCGAGCCGCGGCAAGATTTTCTGAGCCTTATCGAGGCCGCCATTCGCGAGGCCGGGCCCATGCCCGGCCTTTTCGCATTTCCGGACGCATGTCTGGTCCCGCCGCGTCGGCGCGATGTCGCAAACAGGCTTCGACCCGGCCGCCGCGCCGCCCTATAGTCGGCTCCCACAACCATGTCGGAGCAGGGGTCCATGGCAGAGTTTCCGCAAAGGGCGCGGGTCGTCATCGTCGGGCTGGGCGGCATCGTCGGCGCCTCGCTCGCCCACCACCTGATCGAGCGCGGCTGGGACGACATCGTCGGCATCGACAAGTCGGGCATCCCGACCGACATCGGCTCGACCGCGCACGCCTCCGACTTCTGCTACACGACCAGCCACGATTTCCTCTCCTGCTGGACGACGCTCTATTCCATCGACTTCTACGACAGGCTCGGCCACTACGACCGCGTCGGCGGGCTCGAGGTGGCGCGCGTCGGCGACGATGCGCGCATGGACGAGATCAGGCGCAAGGTGGCCTCCGCCAAGGCGTTCGGCACCCGGGCGCGGCTGATCGGGCCGGCGGAGATCAAGGAAAAATTCCCGCTGATCGAGGAGAGCCTGGTACAGGGCGGCCTGTGGGACCCCGACGCCGGCCTCGTCGTGCCGCGCTCGCAGACGGTGGCCGGCAAGCTCGTCGACATGGCCGAGGCGTCGGGCAAGCTCAGGGCCTTCGCCAACACATCGGCGACGTCGCTCCTCATCGAGGACGGCCGTATCCGGGGCGTGGTGACGGAGCGCGGCACCATCCTTGCCGACCTCGTCGTGGTCTGCGCCGGCCTGTGGGGGCGGCTGATCGCCGAAATGGCGGGCGAGGACCTGCCGGTGATGCCCATCGACCACCCGCTGACCTTCTTCGGCCCCTATACGGAGTTCGCCGGCACGGGCAAGGAGATCGGCTTTCCGCTGCTGCGCGACCAGGGCAACTCCGCCTATATGCGCGACACCGGCGACCCCGTCACCTCCGAGGGCGGCATGATCGAGTGGGGCTATTACGAGGAGACGAATCCGCGCCTCGTCCACCCGCGCGACCTGTTGGAAAAGGGTGAGGCGCGGCTGTCGCCGTCGCAGCGCGACCTCGACATGGAGCAGATTCTCGAGCCGCTGGAGCGCGCCATCGCGCTGACGCCGATCCTCGGCGAACTCGGCTACGACGAGCGGCGCTCCTTCAACGGGCTGCTGCAGGTGACGGCCGACGGCGGCCCGTCGATCGGCGAGAGCCGCAAGGTCGCGGGGCTGTGGTACGCGGTCGCCATCTGGGTCAAGGACGCGCCGGGCATGGCGAAGCTCGTCGCCGACTGGATGACCGACGGGCGCACGGGGATCGACCACGCCCGCATCGACTATGCCCGCTTCTACGACCACCAGCTCGACGCGGGATTCGTCGAGGGGCGCTGCGGCGAGGCGGCGTGCAAGGTCTACAATCCCGCCGTCCATCCGCGCGAGCCCTATGCGACGGGCCGCGACGTCCGCCGCTCGCCCTTCCACGAGCGCGAGAAGGAACTGGGCGGGTATTTCATGGAGCTGGGCGGTTGGGAGCGCGCCCACGGCTATGCCGCCAACGAGCATCTCCTGGAAAAGTACGGCGCGCGCGTGCCGGTGCGCGAGAACGAGTGGGACAACCGCCATTTCTGGCGCGTCTCCAACGCCGAGCATCTGGCGATGAGCGAGGATTGCGGCATCGTCAACCTGTCGCATTTCGCCATCTACGATGTCGAGGGACCGGACCATGTCGCGCTCCTCGAATGGCTGTGCGCGGCGAAGATCGGCGGCGATGCCAATATCGGCCGCGGCATCTACACCCATTTCCTCGACGACGAGGGCATGGTGCGCGCCGACCTGACCGTGATGCGGCTTGCCGACCGCTGTCGCGTCATCGACGGGGCGGATGCCGGCCCGCGCGACCTCGCCTATATGAGGCGGGTCGCCGGGGACAGGGGCTTCGACGTCGCCATCACCGACATGACGGAAAAGCGCGTCACCATCGGCATCTGGGGGCCGAACGCGCGGGCGACGCTGCAGAAGGCGGTGGAGGAGCCCGACGCGCTGCTGCCGGAGAATTTCCCCTTCGCCACCATCAGGCCGGTGCGTATCGCGGGAAAGGACGTCGACGCCTTCCGCATCTCCTATGTCGGCGAGCAGGGCTTCGAGCTGCACATGGCCTATGAGGACGGGCTCGCGGTGTGGGACGCGCTGCGGGCGACGGGGGTCATGGCCTTCGGCGTCGAGACCTATGCCAATTCGCGCCGCATGGAAAAGAGCCTCAGGCTCCAGAACGCCGACCTGACGACCGAATACAACCTGTTCGAGGCCGATCTGGCGCGCCCCAAGGTCAAGGAGGCGGATTTCCGCGGCAAGGCGAAGCATCTCGAATACCGCGCGCGGGCGCACCAGCCGGCCATGCTGTGCACGCTGGTGCTGACCGACACGACCGATTCGAAGGGCGTCGTGCGCTATCCGGTCGGCACCATGCCGGTGATGGACCCGGAAACGGGCGAGACGCTGGTCGACGAGCTCGGCCGCCGTTCCTATACGACCTCGGTCGCCTACGGGCCGTCGCTGGGGAAGAACATCGCGCTCGCCTACCTGCCGTGGGCTTCGTGCCGGGAGGGCCGGCGGGTCGCGGTCGAGTATTTCGGCGAGACCTTCCCGGCCGAGGTGGCGGCGGTCGGCTACAGGGCGCTCTACGACCCCGAAAACCTGAAGCCGCGCAGCTGAGACGGCCCGCGGTCGCAAAAACGTGAAGGGATAGGGCACGGGCGCGCCGGCCGTTTGTCTTTCCATCGGACGTCGTTCGCGTATCCTGCCCGCATGTCACGCTCACGGCGCTTCCGGCCTGCGTTGCACGCGGGCCTTATCCTCACGGCGGCGAGCGCCTTCGCCGCGGAGGCCGCTGCCGAGCCGGTCGATGTCGAGCTGATCCTGGCGGTCGACGTCTCGCTGTCCATGTCCCCCGACGAGCTCGCCATCCAGCGCGACGGCTATGCGGCCGCGCTGAAGCACCGCGACGTCATCCGCGCCATCGAGAGCGGCATGCACGGCAAGATCGCGCTCACCTATGTCGAGTGGGCGGGCGCCGACGTGCAGCACGTCATCGTGCCGTGGACCATCGTCGCCGGCGCCGAGGATGCGCGGCAGGTGGCCGAGAAGCTGACGCTTTCCCCGCCCAACAGCGCCCGGCGCACCTCGATCTCCGGCGCGCTGCACTTCGCCGGCGACCTTTTCGCCGAGAGCCCGCATCGCGGCATGCGGCGGGTGGTCGACGTCTCCGGCGACGGGCCGAACAACCAGGGCACGCCGGTGAACGATGCGCGCGACGCGCTGGTGTCGCAGGGCATCACCATCAACGGCCTGCCGCTGATGACGACGAGCGGCTTCGGCGGCCGCTTCGAGATATCCGACCTCGACGCCTATTACCGCGACTGCGTGATCGGCGGGCCGGGGGCGTTCATGATCCCGGTCAACGACTGGAGCCAGTTCCCCGAGGCGGTGCGGCGCAAGCTGGTGCTGGAGCTGGCCGGCGACGCGCGGCCGGGCGGGCGGCTTCCCGTGCTGCGCGCCGCGGTGGAGATGGGCGGCTCCGATTGCATGGTCGGCGAGAAGATGTGGCTCAACCGCTCGTGGATGTGGGAAGGCGGCCGGTAGCGGCCGCGTCGCTGCGGGAGAGATTCAAGCGAGCGGCTCAACGCCTTGTTTTTACGCGTGTCTCCCGAGAACGGCTCCTGCTTTCGGGGGCGTGCATCAGGCCGCCATCAGCGGCTTGCGCTCGCCGCGCTCCTGCTGCGGCGAACGGGCGTAGAGCTCGCGGTAGCACTTCGAGAAATGCGAGGCCGAGACGAAGCCGCAGGCCACCGCCACCTCCACCACCGGCAGCGACGACTGGATGAGGAGATGGCGCGCCCGGTCGAGCCGGATCTCCAGATAGTAACGCGCGGGCGAGCGGCCCATCTCCTGGCTGAACAGGCGCTCGATCTGGCGGCGCGACAGGCCGACATGGTCGGCGATCTCGACCAGCGACAGCGGCTCGGCGAGGTTGGCCTCCATCAGCTCGATGATGGTCAGCACCTTCGAGTTCTGCACGCCGAGGCGGGCGCGCAGCGGCAGGCGCTGGCGGTCGGTCGGGCTGCGCACCCGGTCGGTCAGCACCTGCTCGCAGACGCGGTTGACGACGCTGTCGCCGAAATCGTCGCCGATCAGCTTCAGCATCATGTCGAGCGCGGCGGTGCCGCCGGCGCAGGTGTAGATGTTGGCGTCGACCTCGAACAGGTCGGCATAGACGTTGACCTTGGGAAAGGACTCGGCGAAGCCCGGCAGGTTCTCCCAGTGGATGGCGCAGCGGCGGCCGGAAAGCAGCCCCGCCTGCGCCAGCACGTGCGCCCCGGTGCACAGGCCGCCGACGGCGATGCCGCGATTGTGCGTCTCGCGCAGCCAGGCGAACACCGACTTCTCCCGATAGGTCTCGACGTTGAGCCCGGAGCAGACGATGACCATCGACGGCCGCTCCGCCCCGGCCATCCGCCGCCGCTCCTCGTCGAGCGAGGTGTCGACGGCGCATTCGACGCCGTTCGAGGCGCGCACCGGCTTTCCGTCGAGGCTGGCAAGCCGCCAGCGATAGCCTTCGTAGCCCAGCATCCGGTTGGCCGAACGCAACGGCTCCAGCGCCGTCGCGAAGGCGATCATGGTGAAATCCGGCACCAGAAAGAAGACGATCGAGCGCTTGACGGCGTTGCCCTGGGACACTTGCACCTCCTCCCGGACTGAAGCGGCCCGCTGACATCTCATGTCGCGATCAGCAAAGCGTCATCAGGAAATCGCTTCGCTGTCAATGGGATGTCGTGGAGGATTCTGACAAGCGCGGCACGGCCTCGTACCGCTCAACGCCGGTAGCGCAGCGGCTCCCGGCGCTCGTCGACGTTGTCGGGCCAGCCGATGTCCTTCTGGATGTCGCGCGGCAGGCTCGAAATCTCGATATAGGTGGCGAGACGCCGGCGCCGCATGCGGTAGTCGGAGGCGAGGCGGCTGATCGTGTTCAGGATCGACATGGCTGTCTCCTTTTCCCGGGAGCGGCGACCACGCTGCCGCCGCTTTCGGACTTGACTATGACACAGCCATATGTTCAATCAAACGAAATGGAATGATGAATTCATTCAGAAAACTTGATTGGAGGCGATCATGAACGCGCCGCTTAACCATCCGCTGCCGCTGCTCGACCTCGACGTGCTGCGCACCTTCGTCGCCATCGCCGAGACCGGCAGCTTCACGCTCGCGGCGAGCTCGGTGTTCCGCACGCCCTCAGCGGTGTCGATGCAGATCAAGAAGCTGGAGGAGACGCTGGGCGTCTCCGTCTTCTCGCGCGATGCGCGCTCGGTGTCGCTGACGCAGGACGGCGAGATGCTGATGGGCTATGCGCGGCGCATGCTGGCGCTGAACCGCGAGGCGGTGTCGAAGTTCATCGTGCCGGACATCGCCGGCGTGGTGCGGCTCGGCTCGCCCGACGACTATGGCGAGCGCGTGCTGCCCAACGTGCTCAGGCGCTTCGCGCAGACGCATCCGTCGATCGCCGTGGACGTGACGATCGACATGAGCGTCAACCTGCGCCGCCGCCTGGCGGAGCGGCAGCTCGACATCACGCTCTTCACCGTGTGCCGCAACGTGCCGGCCGACGCGGAGATCCTGCTCACCGAGCCCGTGGTGTGGGCCGGCGCCAAGGGCGGCTGCGCCTATCTGCGCGAGCCGCTTCCGGTCTCGCTGTGGGAGGAGGGCTGCGTGTGGCGGGCCGACGCGCTGGAGGCGCTGGGCCGCGAGGGGCGCGACTACCGCGTCGCCTATATGAGCGCCCACACCGCCGGCCAGCGCGCGGCGATCCTGGCCGATCTCGCGGTCGCGCCGCTGCCGAAGTCGTTCATCGGCGACGACATCGTGGCGCTGGGGCCGGAGGAGGGACTGCCGACGCTCTCCAACTACAATCTGGCGATGGTCGTGGCGCCGGACGCCTCGGCCCCGGTGCTGGCGGCGGCCGAGCACATCCGCGCCACCTTCGAGGCGTTCCACGAGACCGGCGGGTTCTGATGCCGCGGGCGGCTCAGGCGGAGAGGAAGGCAACCATCCTGTCGCGCGCCGGCCTCGCCTCCGGGATGTCGATCAGCGGCCAGACGTGGAACATGCGCTCGCCGGTGACGAACTCGACGCTGCGGCCCGCGGCCCGCGCCTTCCCGGCGAACAGCTCCGTGTCGGGATAGAGGATGTCGTGGGTGCCTGAAAACACCAGCATCGGCGGCAGGACGGAAAGGTCGCCGTAGAGCGGGCTGATGCGCCAATCGTTCACCGGCAGGTCGCCGGCATAGAGCCGCATCGCCTCCAGCCCGCCCGGAATGTCGAGCCACGGATCGACCCTGGCGTAGTCCTTCACCCTCGGATTGACGAGCGTCATGTCGACGCCGGGCGAGATCAGGACCAGACGGGAGGCGATGGGCCAGCCCGATCCCGCCGCCGTCATGGTCAGCGCCAGAGCCAGCGTGCCGCCGGCGGAATCGCCGACGATCGCCACCTCCCGCGCCCCGCCCAGCACCTCGCGATAGACCTCGCCCATCATGGCCTCGACCTCGGGCAGCCCGTGCTCCGGCGCGAGCGGATAGATCGGCACCGTGACATGGGCGCAAAGCCGTTCGGCCAGTTCCGCCACGAGGCCCCAGTGGTGCGGCGTCATCTGGAAGCAGAACGCCCCGCCGTGGATGTAGAGGAGGCGCCGCGCCGCGTCCCCGCCTTTCGGCCGCACCTCGTAGACCGGCGAGCCCGCGACGGTGCGCTCGGCGACGTCGAGCCTTGCTGCGACCCTGGCCGGCGGGCGATGATCCTCCTCCTTGCGCACCCTGGCGATGCGGGCATGCAGGCCCTCGGGGCTGGCGAACGCC
>JALHFU010000245.1:0-3847 GCA_022838525.1 Hyphomicrobiales bacterium
GTGCGTGTCGCTGCGTCCGGCCTCGGATGCGACGCAGGAGTGGTCGGCGCGGGGCCGCGAGATCGCGCGGGCGATCCAGCGTCTGCCGGAGCAGCAGCGGGAGGTTCTGGTGCTGATCGGGGTTCTGGGGGTGTCGTATGACGAGGCGGCGGGGATCTGCGGCTGCGCGATGGGGACGATCAAGAGCCGGCTGAACCGGGCGCGGCTGCGGCTTCTGGAGGAACTGGGGGAGGCGTCGGCCGTCTCGACGGTCGAGCACGACGAAAGCCACCCCGTCAGCTCCATGCAGAGGCCGAAATCCAGATACGGGTGAGGCCGGCCCCCCGCAGCCCGCATCCTTCACCGCCGCCGCCGCGCGGCGTGTCTCTCAGCTCTCGGCCTTCATCGTCCTTGCGGCTTCCAGCAGCGCCTTGCGGTCCTTGCCGTGGCGGCGGACGAGCTCGCGCGCCTGATTGGGCGACAGATCCGTGTTCTCGGCGAGATAGCGGATCTCGCCCTCGAAATCGTCGAGCGGAGCGCCGGGCTTCGGCTTGGCGTCGTCGTCGGTCATCGTCGTTCTCCTTCGCCATCGGAAAACAAGGCTGCCGCGCCGTTGTTCCCGCCGCTTACGGAACGAGCAGCGCGGCGAGCAGGAGGAGGACGAAGAGGAGCCCTCCGAGCGGCAGCCAGAGAGCCGGCTTCCTGCGCTTCCCGTCCTCCCGATCCGGCAAGGCGCGCGCCTCGGCCTCCATCCGCCGCTCCTGCGCCGAGGCGGGATGGCCCGCCGCCTCGTCGTCGGTGCCGAGCGGGGCTGCGGCCGGATCGGTGTAGTCCACCTTCTCGCCCGTGACGCCGCGGTCGATGTCGATCCGCAGGCGGTCCGTGGTCGGCGGCCCGGCGTGGGGCGGCGAGGCACCGGGTCCTGTTTGGGTCGAGATTGCCGGTTTTCGGGGCATGGCGTCACACCGTGCTTCTCTCGCTCATTCCTCGACGGGTCGACCGACGGCATGGCTGCCCGTCGATTCTCCCTGTTTTCGGGAGCGAACCGCTATGGCCGCGGAATGTTCCGCCGGCGGGCCGGTGGAACAAACGTCGTTCGCCCCCGGTTCGGTGCGGGAAGTGACAACGGAGAACGCAAACATGCGAACGACAGTAGCAGCTTCGATCCTGTTGCTCGGCCTCTCGGCCCCGGCGCTGGCGCAGTCGCCCGTCACGGCCACGACCGACCTGAACGTCCGGGCCGGTCCCGGACCTCATTATCCGGTGGTCGGCGTGCTCGGCGTCGGCCAGGCGGCCGACCTGAACGGGTGCATCGAGAACAGCCGATGGTGCTCGATCACCACCGGGTCCGGCGACGGATGGGTCTATTCCGACTACCTGACCGCCGACCTCGGCGGCGACGTGGTGGTGCTGACGGAGCGTCCCGCCGATTCCGGCGTGGCGATCGTCGCGCCTCCCGAAGGGGAGGTCATGGACGGTCCCGTTGCCGGCGTGCTGACCGGCGAGGTGGTCGAGACGGTCATCGAGCCGCCGCCGGAGGTGCGCGACTACGTCACCGTCCATGAGGTCGAGCCGGTCTATCTCGACGGCGAGATCGTGGTCGGCGCCGGGCTTCCCGAGACGGTCGAGCTCCGCGAGGTTCCCGACTACGAGTACCGCTATGTCTACGTCAACGGGCAGCCCGTGCTGGTCGACGCGGCCTCGCGCCGGATCGTCTACATCGTCCGCTAGCCCGGCCTGAAGCGGCGGCGGCCGCTTCAGCGCGACTGCAGGGCGGCGCGCCGTTCGAGCGCGAAAAGGCCGTCATGGATCAGGATGGCCATCGCCGCGATGACGAGGCCGCCCTGCAGCACGAAGGCGAGGTTGCTGGAAAGCAGGCCGGCGATGATGACCTCGCCCAGCGTCTTGGCCGCGACCGTCGAGCCGATGGTGGCGGTCGCGAGGCTGATCACCACCGAAATGCGGATTCCGGCGAGAATGAGCGGCATGCTCAAGGGCAGCTCGACGCGCAGCAGCCTTTGCAGCCCGGTCATGCCGACGCCGCGCGCCGCCTCCATGACGTTGTGCGGCAGGGTGGTCAGCGCCGCCAGCGTGTTCTCGAAGATCGGCAGCAGGCCGTAGAGGAAGAGCGCGATGAGCGTCGGCCTTTCGCCGAAGCCCACCGCCGGGACGGCGAGCGCAAGCACCGCCACCGGCGGAAATGTCTGGCCGACATTGACCACGCTGCGGGCGAGCGGAAGGAACTCCGCACCCGCCTCGCGCGTCACCAGGATGGCCATGCCGATGGCGACCACGGCGGCCGCCACCGAGGCGATGGCCACGGTCACGAGATGCTGGCCGGCAAGCGCCAGCAGGCTGCCCTGATTGTAGATCGCCGGCGCGTTGTTCCGGGTCAGCGGCACGAGCAGCGGCTCGAACCACTCCGGCCGGACCAGGAACGCGACCAGCAGCGTCAGAAGCGCCAGCCTGACGATGGTCGGCACCCAGCTCATGCCGGATTTGCGGCGCGCTTCATGAGCGTGTCCATCGTGACCCTGCCGAGCGGCCGGCCGTCGTCGTCGCGGACGGGGAGCGCGGATCGCTTCGACCACAGCAGCTCTGCCAGCGCGTCGCGCAGGCTGGCGCGGCTGGAGATGGCTTCGCCCGCGGCGTCGCCGGCCTCCACCGCATCCGCGACGCTGCCGAGCGAGAGCAGGCGGAACGGCCTGTCAGCCGACCCGACGAGGGTTTCGACGAAGGTGCTGGCGGGCCGCGCCAGGATTTCGGCGGGCGTCGCGTATTGCAGCAGCTTGCCGGCTTCCAGCACCGCGATCCTGTCGCCGAGGAATATGGCTTCCTCCATGTCGTGCGTGACCAGCACGACGGTGGTGCCGAAGCGCTTCTGGATCGCCAGCAGGTCCTCGCGCGCCTTGGTGCGGATGATCGGATCGAGCGCGCCGAACGGCTCGTCCATCAGCAGGACGTTCGGCTCGGCCGCCAGCGCGCGGGCGACGCCGACGCGCTGCTGCTGGCCGCCGGAGAGCTCGTGCGGCAGCCGTTCCGCGAAGACGGACGGCTCGAGCTGGAACAGCGTCATCAGCTCCTCGACGCGCGCCTCGATCCGCCGCACGTCCCAGCCGAGCAGCTTCGGCACCGTCCCGATGTTCTCGGCCACGGTGCGGTGCGGGAACAGGCCGTGCCCCTGGATGACGTAGCCGATGGAGCGGCGCAGCTCGTAGCCCGGCACCTCGCGGTTGTCGGTCCCGTCGAGCCGGATCGCGCCCGCGCTCGGCTCGACCAGCCGGTTGATCATGCGCAGAAGCGTCGTCTTGCCCGAGCCCGACGTGCCGACGATGGTGACGATCCTGTGTGGCTCCATCACCATCGACACGTTGTCGACCACGGTCGTGTCGCCGTAGCGCTTGCTGACGCCGTCGATCTCTATCACGTGGCTTCTCCCTGCTTCGGGACGGAACTGATCTCGATCAGGGCATCGAGGACGATGGCCGAGGCGAAGGCCAGCATGACGGTGGGCAGCGCGCCGAGAAGCACGAGGTCCATCGCCATCTGGCCGATGCCCTGGAACACGAACACCCCGAAGCCGCCACCGCCGATCAGCGCCGCGACGGTGGCGAGCCCGATGTTCTGGACGAGGACGATGCGGATTCCGGTCAGCATCACCGGGAAGGCGAGCGGCAGCTCCACCCGCGCCAGCCGCTGGCCGCCGGTCATGCCCATGCCGCGCGCCGCGTCGCTGACCGCCTGCGGCACGCCGGCAAGGCCGGCAACGGTGTTCGCGACTACCGGCAGCAGCGAATAGAGGAACAGCGCCACGAAGGCCGGCGCCATGCCGATGCCGCGGATGCCGAGCGCGGCGGCCGCCGGAACG
>JALHFU010000245.1:3879-7638 GCA_022838525.1 Hyphomicrobiales bacterium
CGATCAGCAACCCGAACAGGGCGATGGAGGGGATCGTCTGGATGACGTTCAGCGCATTGAGCACGGCCACCCGGGCGGGCTGGACGCGGTGGCACAGCATGCCGAGGGGAATGCCGGCGGCGACCGCCGCGGCCATCGACCCGAAGGCGAGGGTCAGGTGCCGTACGCCCTCGGCCCGGAAGCTGTCGGCGCGGCCGCGATACTCCTTCATGATCGAGAGGCTGTCCCACAGGCCGGACGCGAGCAGGCCGGCGAGGAGAAGTGCCGCGCCGAGGAGGAGTGCGACGCGGCGCAGCGGCGGGATCGTCATCCGCGACAGGCTGTCGGTGAGCAGCAGCGCGAAGGCGAGGAGCAGCAGCCAGAAGCCGGACGCCGGCGACACGCGCGCCAGCCTGTCGCCTGCGGGCGTGAGATGATCGCCCGCCATGCCCGCGAAGACGAACAGCGCCGCAAGGGCGGCGATGCCGGCGGCGAGCCGCACGACAGGGCCCGTCTTCAGCAGCGCGACGACGGCGGCCGCCAGAACGATGGTCGCGAAGAGCAGGCCCGCCTGCGCCGGCAGCGCGTCCCACAGCATGCGGCCTTCGCCGGGCACGATCCGGTTGGCTCGGAAGGTCATCAGTGGGGCGAACAGCAGCGCATAGGCGGAAAGCCCGGCGATCAGGACGCCGAGCTTGTCGAAACCCCAGCCGGCCCTTGCCGCAGGCTCCTGCGCTATGCCGCCCCTGACCGTCACCTCGCCATGCTCTAGTTGAGGAACCCGTTCTCCTTCAGGAAGTCCTCCGCCACCGCCTGCGCCGGTTCGCCGCCGACCTGGACGCGGCCGTTGAGGGTCTGGAGCGTCACGAGATCGAGCTTCTCGAACACGGGCTCAAGCAGCGTCTCGATGTCCGGGTTGGCCTGCAGCACCGCCTCGCGGATCACCGGCGCCGGCTGGTAGACCGGCTGCACCTGCTTGTCGTCCTCGAGGACGACGAGGCCGGACGGCGCGATGCCGCCGTCGGTGCCGTAAACCATGGCAGCGTTGACGCCGTTGGTCTGGTTCGCCGCGGCGGCGATGGTGGCGGCCGTGTCGCCGCCCGAGAGCGTGATGAGCTGGTCGGGCTTCAGCTCGAAGCCGTAGGTCGTCTGGAATGCCGGCAGGGCGGCCGCCGAGTTGACGAACTCCGCCGACGCGGCGAGCACGATGGTGCCGCCGCCGGCGACATAGGCGCCGAAATCGCTCAGCGTGGCGAGCCCGTTCGCCTCCGCCACGTCCTTCCGCACCGCGATCCCCCACGTGTTGTTGGCGGGCGAGGGGGTGAGCCAGACGAGCTTGTTGGCGTCGTAGTCGAGTGTCTTCGCTTCCTCGTAAGCCTGCGCGGCGTCCTTCCACAGCGGATCGTCCGCCTTCTCGAAGAAGTACGCCGCGTTGCCGGTATATTCGGGATAGATGTCGATCTCCCCGGCGAGGATCGCGTTGCGCACGACCGGCGTGCCGCCGAGCTGGATCCTGTCGGTGGTGGCGATGTCGTTGGCGTCCAGCACGAGCTGGATGATGTGCCCGAGCACGCCGCCTTCGGTATCGATCTTGGACGAGACCACCACCTGCGCGCTGGCGGAGACGGTGGAAAGGGCGATCGCAAAAGCCGCGCCGGCCAGAAAACGCGATGGGGTCATGTGGAGGCCTCCCGTGATCCAGAATATCTGCCCAAAAGGATACGTAACGTTCCTCACGGGCCTATAGTTGCATGGAGACTTGCGGCTGCGCCACCCGCAACGCGCCCGAATGCCTGCACGGAACAAGACCGGCCCCGGAAGGGTTGAGCGCAAATATGCGGCGACCACGGCAGGCGGCGGCAATTGGACACCAGGGACATGGCGAGCGGGGAGACATCGGAGCAGGCGGCCGAACGCGCCGATCTCGCCTATGTCAGCGACACGGAGCCGGGCTATCGCCGCCGGCGCGCGGGCAGGGGATTCTTCTATGTCGGCCCGCGAGGGAAGCGGCTGGGCGACCGGAGGGAGATCGCCCGCATCCGGGCGCTGGCGATCCCGCCGGCATGGACGGACGTGTGGATCTGCCCCGATCCGGCCGGCCATATCCAGGCGACGGGGCGCGACGACCGCGGCCGCAAGCAGTACCGCTACCACCCCGCCTGGACCGCCTGCCGCGACGAGGCGAAATTCTCCAGCCTGTGCGCCTTCGCCCGGGCGCTGCCCGCCTTGCGCGCCGCGGTCGATGCCGACCTGCGCCGCCGCGGGCTGCCGCGCGAAAGGGTGATCGCCTCCGTCGTCTGGCTGCTCGACAACACGCTGATCCGCGTCGGCAACGACGCCTATGCCGACCGGAACAACAGCTTCGGCCTGACGACGCTGCGCTCGCGGCATGTGGAGATCGAAGGGCCCAGCCTGCGCTTCTCGTTCAAGGGCAAGTCCGGCCAGGAATGGCGGCTCCGGCTGTCGCACCGCCGCGTCGCCGCCATCGTCCGGTCGATCCAGGAGCTGCCGGGACAGCGGCTGTTCCAGTATCTCGACGGCGACGGCGACCGCCGCGACATCCGCTCGCAGGACGTCAACGACTACATCCGCGAGGCCATCGGCGCGGACTTCACCTCGAAGCACTTCCGCACCTGGGGCGCGACCGTGTCGGCGGCGCTGGCGCTGGCGGAGAAGGACCCGCCCGCCTCGCAGCGCGAGCGTGCCGTGACGCTCAACGCCGCGCTCGACCAAGTCGCGCGGATGCTGCGCAACACCCGCGCCGTCTGCCGCCGCTGCTATGTCCACCCGGCCGTGGTGGAGGCGTGGGAGGAGGGCCGGCTCGGCGAGGAGATGCGTGCGCTCAACCGGCGCCTGCCGCGCCCGCTCAAGGGGCTGGACGCGGACGAATCGCTCGTCCTGCGCTGGTTGTGCGCGGATGCCTAATCCTCGCCCGGATAGGCATTGGCCTTCAGGAACCGCGCCAGATGGGCGGCGTTGCGGCACAGCATAGCGACGCTTTCCGTAACCTTGTCAGGGGTTTCGTCCAGATCCTTGAAGTCGATCTTGCCCATCGCCTCGCCGACCCAGTAGGCCACGGCGTTGGGCGCGAGCGTGAAGCCGACATCGTTGAGCGCCTGGTACAGTTCCGCCGACACATGATGGGCGCCGTCCTCGTTGCCGACGACGGCGACGGCGACGACGAGGCCGTAGGAGACCATGCGGGCCGCGTCGTCGGTCTCGGAAAGGAAGGCGTCCATGCGCTCCAGCACCCGCTTACAGATGCTCGACGGCTGGCCGAGCCAGATCGGCGTGCCGAGGATCAGGATATCGGCGGCAAGAACGCGCTCGCGCAGCCGGGGCCATTCGTCCCCGTCGCCCTCGTCCGACGTCACCCCCGGCCTGATGTCGTGATCGGCGAGCCGCACGATGTCGTCTCCCTCGACCCCGTGCCGCTTCATCTCCTCCAGCACGAGGTGCAGCATCTTTTCGGTGGAGGAGGGCTCGCCGCTGCGGCCGGACTTCAGGGTCGCGTTGAGCGCGATGGCGGAGAGCTTCGTCGGGGTCGCGTCTGCGGGCATGATGAACACCTTTGCCGTTTTCGCCCCGAACCGCTGCCCGCGGCGGAGGTTCCTTCCGCCGCGCGACAATCGAACGGGTGCACGGGTGTTCGTCGCCGTCGCCCTGCCGCCGGGATGTCGGGCGGCGGGGCGGGGCGGCCCGTCAGAAGACGAACCGCGTCTTGAGATAGAAGGTGCGGCCGGGTTCGGGATAGCCCTCGGTCAGCTCGTAATTCTTGTC
>JALHFU010000246.1:0-3837 GCA_022838525.1 Hyphomicrobiales bacterium
CGAGAGCCGGCTGCTGCGGCTCCTGCAATACCGCATCGAGCGGATCGAGGCCGGCCAGCTCGCCTATCCCTGAGAACCGTCAGCCCTGCCGCTCGGGCACGCGCACCACGAGGCCGTCGAGCTCGTCGCGCACGACGATCTGGCAGGAAAGCCTGGAATTCACCTGCGGCTCCCACGCGAAGTCGAGCATGTCCTCCTCCATCGGCGCGGGAGGGCCGACGACGTCGGTCCATGCCTCGTCGACATAGACATGGCAGGTGGCGCAGGCGCAGGCACCGCCGCATTCCGCCTCGATGCCGGGCACCGAGTTGCGGATGGCATTCTCCATCACGGTCGAGCCGTTCTGAGCCTCGACGTCGAAACGGGTGCCGTCGAAGGCGATGTAGGTGATCTTCGTCATGAGATTGCCTTGGAAGCTTCGCGGGCGAGCCTGCGGCGACAGATACAGGCTCGATCCGGCAAGTCAACACTCGCCGGAACCGCCCGCGTTCAGCGGCTGATGGCGGCGATGAAGTCGCGGGTTTCGCCGATCAGCCTGCCGAGCCGGGCGAGATGCGTCGTGTTGGCGGGGTCGATCTCGATCTCGGCGGCGCAGTCGGCCAGCGCGAAGGCGCCGACGCCGCGCGCGGAGCCCTTGAGCGTGTGGGCAAGCCGGCGGCGCTCGGCCGTGTCGGCCTTGCCCATCCCGTCGCGGATCGCCCCGAGCTGGTGGGAGAACATCGCCAGCACCTCCTGCTCCAGCGCGCGGTCGCCCATGGTCTGGCGCGACAGATGCTCGAGGTCGAGCGGGCGCGCCCGGGCCCTGGCGGCGTTCTCGCCGCCCGGCCGCGAAAAGGCCATCGTCTGGCTTTCCTGTGACGCCGCAGCAGCGCCGCGCCTTCTCGGTGCTTTGGTCCTCATGAGGGGAAGTCTGGCGCGGCAGGGTGGAAAAGCGGTTAACGCCGGCCCGTTCGCGGGCCGGGGGGCGCGGCGATATACTGGGCGCGAAAACGCCTTCGGTTTCCTGCCGTTAACCCTATATTTAAAGTTTTACACATGAGGCCAAATCGCGGTTTCATTTGGACAGGCGTCCCATTACGATACGAGATGGCCCGCAGAAGGCCTGAAAGTGCGTGGGCACGAGGCGTCGAAAAAGACGGCCCGCGATAAGAGTACAGGGTGAGCGGCATGGCGCGCAAAGCAACGACGACCGGCAACCTCGACAGCGAGGTGGCCAAGGAACTCGAGGAAGCACTCGATATCGACCTCTTCGTCGACGACAGTGCGGGCGATCTCGACATAGCGGGGTCGATCGCCGATTTCGAGGCGCAGATATCGAAGGCGGCCGAGGATCTGGCCCGCGATTCGCAGGCGGCGAACGCCGCGGCGAAGCCGGCCGGCAAGCCGGAGGCGAAGGCGCCGGCCGCCGCCGCGAAGCAGGAGGCGAAGAAGGCCCCTGCCGCGCCGAAGGCGCCGCTCTCGCCCGCCGCCGCGCGCAAGGAAGCGCCGGCCGCATCCGACCTGCGCCCGCTCGACCCGCCCACCGCGACGCCGTCCGCCTTCGCGCATGCAAACGACGACCGGCAGCGCGACTACCGCGTGCTGCAGCAGCAGATGCGCAGCGCCACCCCCCGCACCATCTACTGGATGGTGAGCATCCTGTCGCTGGCGTGGATCGCCGGCGGCGTGGTGATGGGGCACCTCCTGTTCCAGCCGCCGCTGTGGGAAATCCGCTCCGTCGCCGACCTGATGGCCGCGCCGCAGCTCGTCGGGCTGATGGTGGCGATCATCGTCCCCGTCATCCTGTTCTGGGGCTTCGCGGTGATGATCCGCCGCGCGCAGGAAATGCGGCTGGCCGCGCAGTCCATGGCCGAGGTCGCCATCCGCCTCGCCGAGCCGGAGCACCTCGCCACCGACCGCGTCATGATGGTCGGCCAGGCCGTGCGCCGCGAGGTGCAGGCCATGGGCGAAGGCATCGAGCGCACGCTGGCGCGCGCCGTCGAGCTGGAGACGCTCGTCCACACCGAGGTCAACGAGCTCGAACGCGCCTACAGCGACAACGAGAGCCGAATCCGCACCCTCATCGACGGGCTGGGCAGCGAGCGCGACGCCGTCGTCACTCATGCCGAGCGCGTGCGCGCCTCGATCTCCGGGGCGCACGAGACGCTGAAGGAGGAGCTGGACCAGGCGAGCGACGTCATCCGCCAGAACATCCTCGGCGTGTCGTCCAGGCTCTCCGCCACCATCTCGGAATCCGGCGCGCTCCTGGTCGACCGCATCAACGAGAGCGGCATGTCGCTCTACGACGCCGTGGACCAGCGGCTCGACACCCTCACCGAGCGCATCACCACCTCGGGCGAAGGCTTCGCCGAGCTGCTCGATACCCGCATCGCCCGCCTCACCCAGACCTCGGACGAGGCGAGCCGCACGCTGTCGCAGATGCTGGACGAGCGCACCACCGGCATGGTCTCGCTGCTGAGCGGCGCCACCTCCTCGCTCAATTCGGAGCTCGACGCCCGCCTCGAGAACATCGAGGCGACGCTGCGCGAGCGCGGCCAGGCGCTCATCAACGAGTTCCAGACCCGCGCCGAAGCGCTCGACACCGGCACGCAGAAGCTCAACGCGGCGCTCGAGGCGCGCGCCCGCCAGATCAACGAGACGCTGGTCGAGCGCTCGCGCGAGATCGCGCAGACCTTCACCGACGGCAAGCAGGGCCTCTCCGCCCTGATCGACGAGACCAAGGCCCGCATCGGCTCCGAGATGGCCGAGCTGGTCATGTCGACCTCGACCATGCTCGAATCGCGCGCCGGCGACTTCGCCGCCCGCCTCGCCGGCGGCCGCGACCTGATCGCACAGGCGCTGGAGGCCGACCTGCAGCGCGTCGCCGAGGAGCGCAAGCAGTTCGACGTGACCATGACCAGCCATGTCGAGCGCATCACCAAGGGCCGCGAGCTGATGACCCGCGCGCTGGACGAGGACCTGCGCAAGCTCGCCGACGCGCGCGCCGGCATCGACGCGGCCGTGACCGGCCATGTCGAGAAGTTCGCCGAGGGCCGCCGCGAGATCGCCGCCATGCTCGACACCGACATCGAGCGGGTCAGGCAGGCGCGCGACAGCCTCGACGCCACCGTGTCGCAGCACATCGAGGCGCTGGCGCAGCGCCAGAACGACCTCACCACCGCGATCTCGGTCGACGTGGCCAAGGTCGAGGATGCGTTCGACCGCCAGACCAACGCCATCGGCGAGCACACGCTCGAGCTGCGCGCGGCGCTGAGCCGCGGCGTCGAGGAGGTCAAGGGCGCGCTCGGCGACGAGGTGGCCCGCATCGACCAGGCGATCGCCAGCCAGACCGGGGTAATCGAGGAGCGCGCGCGCACCATCGAGGCGTCGATGGTGGCCGGGGCCGAGCGCCTGCGCGGCGTGCTCGACGACGACCTCGCCCGCATCGACGAGGCGCTGGCCCGCCAGCAGGGCGTGATCGAGGCGCGCACGCAGACCATCGAGAGCACGCTCCATGCCGGCGCGGACAACATCCGCAACGCGCTGGGCGACGACCTCGGCAAGATCGAGGACGCCTTCGCCCGCCACGGCAGCCTGATCGAGGAGCGCACCAGGGCGCTCGAAAGCACGCTGCATGCCGGCGCCGAGGGCGTGCGCAACGCGCTCAGCGAGGACATGGCCGTCATCGGCAGCAGCTTCGCCGAGCACACCGAATCCTTCCGGGAGCAGGTCAAGGCGCTGGCCGGGACGCTGCATTCGGGCACCAATGCCATGAAGAGCCTCGTCGAGAAGGACATCTCGCGCATCGAGGACGTGTTCCAGAAGCAGGACGGCGTCATCGAGCAGCGCATCGGCCTC
>JALHFU010000474.1:0-389 GCA_022838525.1 Hyphomicrobiales bacterium
GCGGCGCGAGGTGGCGGGCGGGGCCGAGCGTGACGGTGGTCGAGCCGGAGTCGAAATCTTCGTCGACGCCGACGACGGCGGCTTTCATGGACGCCCATGCGGCGCGCGCGCCGGTGACGTTGACGGCCTTGCCCATGAGCGCGCGGCCCCCGGCGCATTCCTCCTCTTCGATGACGATGCTGCCGCCGTATTGCAGTTGCGAAGCGGCGGCGTAAAACGCATCGGCGACGCCGGTCGGGACAGGCTCGGCGAACCCCATGCTGAAGCGCCCGGCGTAGCGTCGGCTGCTGGCGTTGGTCAGCGTGAATTTCCGGCTGAGTTCTTTCTCGGTGAATTTTTTGCCGTCTACTTCCATGCCGGCGTTGCAGGAGACGGTGTGCTCGCTGGCT
>JALHFU010000474.1:397-1081 GCA_022838525.1 Hyphomicrobiales bacterium
GATGTTTGTGAACCCTTCCGGTGTCGCCGGCATGATCATCACCTCGGTGATGTCGGCGTCGTTGGGCAGCCAGGGGAATATGCGCTGCCACCATCCGAGCTGTGTGTAGTCGCCAAGCGGGACGGTCTTGATCTCCTGTCTGGGCGCGGCGGCGCCGGCCTCGAATTCGAGCGGGATCGTGAAGCGCGCGCAGCGCAGGGCGGAGGTGTCGCCGGCGGAGTCGACGGCGACGGTGCGGCCGTGCTGGTTGCTCAGCTCGTAGGTGATCTCGCAGCCGCTGATCTGCTGCTCGGGGAAGGCGCGGACGCGGCACTGGCCGAGGCCGGCGAAATCGAGCTCCGTTTGCTCCATTGCCGAGCGGCGCGTGACGTGCAGCGTGGGCGGGGATGTGGTGTGGTCGATCCACGGGACGGCGTCGGGCTGCCACAGCAGCGCGAGGCGGATGATCTCGGAGAGCGTTTTGTCTGTGGTTTCTATCCACGGCGGTGTGACCGGCGCGTCGATGGCGCCCTTTTGAATGTTGATGCCGATGCCGGCGGCGTAGTCGATCGCGGCGCTGATGATTTGGGCGGCGCTCATGCGTTCGCCGTCGGCGGCGCGGCCGAGGAGGGAGCGGCCGTAGAGCGCGTTTCCGGTGGTGCCGTCGCTCAAGGTGATCTTGCGCGACTGGCGGTAGATCTCGCC
>JALHFU010000247.1:0-6115 GCA_022838525.1 Hyphomicrobiales bacterium
CGCCCCGGCAACGCGCACGCCTGCCCGCCGCGCGGCTGCCGGCTCCGCGGCGCTGGCTGCCGCCGTGCCGGACGAGGGCTGGGAAGACTTCTGAGACGGCACGCCGGGCGATCTTCGGCGGAACGATCGGGCGGGGCGGTGGGGCATGTGCCTGCCGCCCCGCTTTCTTTTGCCGGGCGCGATCCGTTCAGCGGATCAGCGACACGTGCCGGTGGCCCATCGCGTTCAACAGCAGCCGCACGCCGAGCAACACGACCATGATGGTGGCGATGATGCAGACCGAGAAGGCCGCGGCCTGGTTGGTGGCGCCGCGGTCCTGCAGGTAGAGCACCGAGACGGCCGCCACCTGCGTGTTGGGCGTGATCAGGAAGATCACCGCCGACAGCGTCACCATCGAGCGCATGAAGAAGAACACCGCGATGCCGATCAGCGTCGGGAACATCAGCGGCAGCGTCACCTTGGCGAAGGTCTGGAGGCGGCTGCCGCCGAGCGTGGCCGAGGCCTCGTCGAAGCGGCCGCTGATCTGCTTCATGCTGGTGCCCGAGATCAGGAAGCCGTGGGCATGGTAGTAGTAGACGTTGGCGACGGCGATGATGACGAGCGTGCCGTAGATGGCGTAGACCGGGTTCGACGGGCTGTTGAAGGCGAGGATGTAGCCGAGCCCCAGCACCATGCCCGGCACCGCCGCCGGCAGGATCGACAGGAAGTAGAGCGCGCGCGTCGCGGGCGAGGGGAACTTCTCGATCACATAGGCCGCCGCCGTCACCGCCAGCACGCCGATGCCCGCCGCCATCGCCGAGACGTAGATCGAGTTCCACAGGGGCTGGATGCCGTTCTGCACGTCGAAGGCGTAGTGGCGCAGCGAGAAGGTCATCCGGTACGGCCACAGATGCACGAAGGAGGCGAACACCACCACCAGCACGATCGACAGGATCGCCGCCGAGATCGTGAGCACCACCGCCATCAGCGCCATGTCGCGCCGGCGGTCCTTCTGCGGCACGAGCGGCTTCGAATGCTCGCTGATCAGGGCGTACTGCTTGGCGCTGACGCGCTTCTCGACGACGGCGGCGATGGCCGCCGGGATCAGCAGCACCATGCCGATCACCGTGCCCATCTCGAAATTGGCCTGGCCGATGACCTGGTTGTAGACCTCGGACGCGAGCACCGTGTAGTCGCCGCCGATGACCATCGGGTTGCCGAAATCGGTGATGACCAGCGTGAAGCACACGAAGATCGCGGCCGCGAGGCCGTAGCGGGTGGCCGGCAGCGTCACGGTGCGGAAGGCGCGCCACTTGCTCGCGCCCAGCATCTCGGCGCTTTCGTAGATGCGCGCGTCGGCGACCGCGAGCGCCGCCGACAGGATCAGGAAGGCGTAGGGGAAGACGTAGAGCACCGAGGCGATGACGATGCCCCAGTAGCCGTAGAGGTCGATGCCGAGGCCGAAGGTGCGGTTGACGAGGCCGTTGCGCCCGAACAAAAGCACCAGCCCCTGCGCCTGCACCAGCGACGGCGCGAACAGCGGCAGCACCGCGATCATGCGGAACAGGTTGCGCATCGGCATGGTCGAGCGCTGGATGGCGTAGGCGAAGGCATAGGCCAGCACGATGGCCAGCGCCGCGCTGACCAGCGTCACGGCGAACGAGTTCCAGGTGATGCGCAGGAAGCGCTCGTTGCCGAGCATCGCCGCGTAGTTGGCGAGCCCGAAGCCGTCCGGCGTCGAGAACGAGCGGCCGAGGATGTGGGCGAGCGGGTAGAGCACGAACAGGACGAGCGGGATGCCGACCACAACCGCCGGCAGCATGACCGCGATCCGGCCGGTGCGGTTCCTCCGGCGCGGTCCCTCGGCCACGCGGTCTGCGGTCAGCGCGGTCATCCGAGCACTTTGATGGTTTCGGGCGGGAACTCGACGGCGATATGCGCGGCGGCCGCAAGCTCCTTGAAGGCGTGACCGGGAACCTCGGCGACGATGTCCTGCCCCGCGCCCTCGATGTCGAGCACCAGATGGGCGAGATTGCCGAGATAGACGATGTTGCGCAGCCGCGCCGGCAGCATGTGGCCGTCGCCGCCCGGCCGGCCGCCGGCATGAAGCCGGACGTCCTCGGGGCGGATGCCGATCAGCCGCGCGTCGCGCCGCTCCGGCGGCAGGGCGACGGGCATGCCCGCGAACCTGCCGTCCTCGAGCGGCAGCATGTTCATCCGCCCGATGAACTCGGCGACGAATTTCGAGGCCGGCCGGTCGTAGAGCTCGCGCGCCGTGCCGACCTGGGCGATGCGGCCCGTGTCCATGACCACGATGCGGTCGGCCATGGTCAGCGCCTCCTCCTGGTCGTGCGTGACCATGATGGTGGTGATGCCGAGCCGCTTCTGCAGGTCGCGGATCTCGAGCCGCAGGCTCTCGCGCACCTTGGCGTCGAGCGCCGACAGCGGCTCGTCGAGCAGTAGCACCTCGGGATCGGGCGCGAGCGCCCGGGCGAGCGCTACGCGCTGCTGCTGGCCGCCGGAAAGCTGCGACGGCAGCTTGTGGGCGTGCTCCGAAAGCGCGACGATGCGCAGCATCTCGGCCGTGCGCGCCTCGATCTCGGCGCGCGGGCGGCGGCGGCATTCGAGCCCGTAGCCGACATTGCGCGCTGCCGTCATGTTGGGGAACAGCGAGTAGGACTGGAACACGACGCCGAAATTGCGCTGGCGCGCCGGCACCTCCGAAAGGTCGCGCTCGTCGAGCGTGACCCGGCCTTCCTCGGCGAGCTCCAGCCCGGCGATGATGCGCAGCAGCGTGGTCTTGCCGCAGCCGGACGGCCCGAGAAAGCAGATGAACTCGCCGCGCTCGATGGTCAGCGAGATGTCGTCGAGCGCGATGGTATTGCCGAAGCGCTTCGTCACATGGGAGAGGGCGAGCGTCACGCGCGATCCTTCGATATGGCGATGGACGAATCCGCCGGGCGCGGCGCTGGAAGCGGCACCCGGCGGCTGTCGGTCAGGCTTTCGGCCTCAGCGCTCCAGCTCGCGCTGCCAGCGCTCCAGCACCGGGCCGCGGTTCTCGGCCGACCAGGCGAAGTCCATGTTCCACATCACCGAGGCGATGTCCTCCGGCAGGCCGGCGGCCTTGAACTTCTCCGGCATCGTGCCGCCCTTGGCGGTGACGATCTCCTTCCAGTTGTAGTATTCGTTCACCGCGTTCTCGGAGACGGTCCAGTCGAGGAAGCGCTTGGCGGCGTCCTTGTTCTTCGACGAGGCCATCAGGGCGTTGGCCTCCAGCTCGTTGCCGGCGCCCTCGGCCGGGATCACCATGGTGATCGGATAGCCCTCGTCGATGTTCTTGATGGCGCGCAGCGCGAAGGAGGCGCCGATGGCGAACTCGCCCTCGCTCGCCGCGTTGCAGGGGCGCGAGCCGCTCTTGATGTACTGGGCGATGTTGCCGTCGAGATCCTTGAGATACTGCCAGCCCTTCTCCTCGCCCATCATCTGGATGATCGAGGCGATCATCAGGTAGCCGGTGCCGGACGACGCCGGGTTGGGCATCACCACCTCGCCCTTGTAGACGGGGTCGAGAAGGTCGGCCCAGGAGGTCGGCATCGGCAGGTTCTTGGCGGCCAGCACCTCGTTGTTGACGCAGAACGCGGCCATGTAGCCGGTGGTGGCGAACCACTTGCCGTCCTTGTCGCGGAACTGCTCGGCGATGCGGTCGATGTTTGCCGGCTCATAGGCCTCGAGCAGCGCGCCGATGCGCGGGTCGATCATCGAGGTGACGGCCCAGCCCCAGATCACGTCGTGCTGCGGGTTCGTGGCCTCGGCGAGGATGCGCGCATGCAGGTCGCCGGTCGAGAGGCGCAGCACGTTGACGTCGAGGTCTGGCAGATCCTCCTTGGCGCGGTTGAGGAACGCGGCGATCTCGTCCTCCTCGTAGGAGGTGTAGACCGTGATGCTGTCGGCATGGGCGGCCGAGAGGCCGATGGCCGTGGAGAAGGCCAGGCCCGCCAGCAGCGAGCGATAGGTGGCGGTTTTCGTCGTGTCGGTCATGGTCGTGATCCCTGTTACCCCTGCGGTTCTTTTGCGTCGCGATGCCCGGATGCGGACACCGGCCTTCTCCCGTCTACCGGTAACGGATTTATGACACTCAATGACGCATTAGCAAAGCGCAATGACCGCCCGGCGCGCCGGCGGCCGGCAACGACGGCGCCGTGTCCGGGGAAATGGCGAGGGAAGAGGCAAAGCCTCGAACCGGGACAAGACCGCGACCGCGCCTTGGGTTTTCGACCGCCTTGAGCAGACTGACGTTCAGCCAGCGCATCGTGGCTCCGCTGTTTCCGCGCGCTCAAAGTCAGATCGAGTTCAGGGATGGCTGTCATTCGAGCAACCTCATTGAGGACATGCCGCTCGCCAATTCACTTCAAGAGCGGAAGCTTGCGGCCTGCAGAGCACATCTACGTGCAATCCGGCTGTACCCGATAGGTGTCTGCGCTTACGTCCTTCCTAGCTGCGGTGTCGCAGGGCGTCGACGATCACCTTGAAGGCGGGAAGATTCTGGCAGCGGCTGGGGTAGTAGAGGAAATAGCCGTCGAAGAAGGGCGACCAGTCGTCGAGGACCCGGACCAGCGAGCCCGCTGCGATCTGGCGCTCGACGATGTCCTCGGGGACATAGGCGACGCCATAGCCGTTCACCGCGGCGTCGATCATCGCGTAGGAATTGTTGAAGGTGAGCTGACCGTCCACCCGCACGCGCAGCTCCTGTCCGTCCTTCTCGAACTCCCAGGCGTAGAGGCCGCCGGCGGTCTCATGCCTCATGTTGATGCAGCGGTGCCGGACGAGGTCCTGCGGGTGTTCCGGTATCCCATGTCCGGCTAGATAATCGGGTGACGCCACGGCCACGAGCCGCCAGTCCGGGCCGATGCGCACGGCGATCATGTCCTTCTCGACGCTCTCGCCCAGCCGGACGCCAGCGTCGAATCCTTCCTCGACGATGTTGCGGAAGGTGCTGTCGAGGATCAGTTCGACGCCGATGTCGGGATAGTTCCTGAGCACCGGCTTCAGCTTCGGCCAGACCGCGCTTTCCAGCGCATGGTCGGAAAGCGTCAGCCTGATCGAACCCGACGGCTTGTCGCGCAGTGCCGTCAGCGCCGCGATCTCCTCCTCGATCTCGGCCATGCGTGGCGTGATCGTCTGCAACAGCCGCTCGCCCGCGGGCGTGGTGGCGACATTCCGGGTCGTGCGCGTCAGAAGGCGGATGCCCATGCGCGCTTCCAGCTGCTTGATAGCATAGCTGAGGGTCGACTGGGCAACGCCTATCCTCGCCGCCGCCTTGGTGAAGCTGCGCTCCTCGGCAACGACCCTGAACCAGGTGAGCTGGTTGAAATCCGTCTTCTCCATCGAGTCTCCATCGCGGCAAGCGTCGAGATTATTCGATGGGATCGATCGATCCAATCAAATTGCGACGGGTAATCGGTCCACGGCGGATCGGCTATATCCCCCATATTCAACAAACCGGAGCAAGCGGAGATGGTTTCCGCCGTGGAACATGCCGGCAGCAAGCCCGTTGCTGCGTGGGACGCCGTCCTGTCGATGGCGCTGTGCGTGGCAATGCTGATCGCCTCGGAATTCATGCCTGTCAGCCTGCTGACGCCGATGGCCGAAGGGCTCGGCGCGACCGAAGGAAAGACCGGGCAGGCGATCTCGATCAGCGGCCTGTTCGCTGTCGCCGCCAGCCTGCTGATCACCACTGCGGCCGGAACGTTGAATCGGAAATGGGTTCTGGTGGCGTTGACGATCTTCATGCTGCTGTCGCTGGTTCTGGTCGCGGCGGCGCCCAATTTCGCCGTGCTAATGGTCGGCCGCGCGCTGCTCGGCATCTGCATCGGCGGCTTCTGGGCGCTGGCGACTGCCGTCATCATGCGGCTGGTGCCAGCCACCGACGTGCCGCGCGCGCTCGCCGTGATGTATGGCGGGCAGGCGATCGCCGCCGCGTTCGCCGCACCCGTCGGCAGCTATCTCGGCGGCCTGTTCGGCTGGCGCGAGGTCTTCTGGGCGCTGACGCCGATCGTCGCCGTCAATCTCGTCTGGCACGTCGTCGCGCTGCCGTCGATGCCCGCACACCAACGCCAGGATTTTCGGGCACTGTTCG